>CANJQH010000087.1 GCA_947476335.1 Anaerolineae bacterium
CCCTTTCAAGGCTGAAAAAGCGCCAAAGGCGCGACGCAGTCCTAGCCCAGACCATCGGTCTGGGATGCACAACCGCACCCGTGGGAAATTGCTGCGTCGCAATGTGAGCGCAATGTGAGCGCAATGTGGGCGCAATGTGGGCGCAATGTGGGCGCAATATGGGCGCAATATGGGCGCAATGTGGGCGCAATGTGGGCGCAATATGGGCGCAATATGGGCGCAATATGGGTGCAATGTGGGCGCAATATGGGCGCAATATGGGCGCAATATGGGTTGTAGGCAAGGTTCGCACAGGGCAGACGCTCACAAGTTTTGCCTGGACGCACTACTACAAGGGGCGCACGCGCCCGGGCGTACCGTGCCACGTGCGATCGCCCCCGGCGACGGCACGCTGTCAAATTTCGCTCCAAACCCCGAATGCACCCTTTCCCAGGCACTATACTCACGCTTACAACTAAATTCGTCGAGGTGACCCGAATGCGCCGCACCGCTGTGGTGCGCGCTGCCCGGATGCAAGGGCGTAAAGGTGGAAGCCGGTGGGGCCGCAAGGCCGAGTCCGGCGCTGTGCCGCAACTGTGACCTGATCTTCAGGAAGCCAGGATGCCTGCCTCAACTCATAAAGAACCCTTCTCGTGACCAAGGAGGTGCAGTTATGCTCGACACGTCATAGGCGTTTTCGCCTCCCCGTTTTTCGAACATCGCACCCCGGTTTCCACCAGAAGCCGGGGTTTTTCTTTGCGAGCTCAGTGCTCGCGCCACACGACAATTCCAGCCACCCATCAAGCGGTGGAAATCGCCGACAGCCTAATTGATATGAAACAAAAAAACCAGCCGGCGCATCTGCTGCACAGCATCGCCGCCGCATTCGCAGCAGCGCTGATTTCGCTTGCGCCAGCCGCAGCCGCCAGCCCAGTCGAAGGAATCGCCGCAGCCGCCAGCAAATGGCTCGCCGCCCACATCGCCGCAGACGGCGGCCTGAGCAACGGCTTCAGCCCAGGCAGCGACGTCGGTGCTTCAGCCGATGCAACGATTGCACTGGCCGCCGCCGGCCTGCCCGTCGACAAGCCAGTCGCTTACCTGAACGAACAAGTTCGCACCAATAGCAAGCTCAATGCCGGTCAGATCGCCAAGATCGCGCTCGCCGTGCACGCCGCCGGCCTCGATCCGCGTACATTTGCCGGCCAAGACCTGACGCAGCGCATGCTCGCCGCCTACAAGGCCGATACCGGTGTCATCGGCGACAGCGTCTTCACGCACGCCCTGGCGATGCTCGCACTCGCACACAGCGGCGTGGCCGTCCCGGCAAAAGCCACCGCTACGCTCGAAGCGCTGCAGTCTCCCCAGGGAGGCTGGGCCTTCGGTGGCACCGACGCCCCAGACGTCGATACCACCGCGCTTGCCGTGCAGGCACTGATCGCCGTCGGCCGCCCAGCCAACAGCGGACCGGCCGGCCGCGGCATCGGTTATCTGCACAGCCTGCAGAACGCTGACGGCGGCTTCCCCTACCAGTCGCCATCCGAGTACGGCACAGAAAGCAATGTGAACTCGACCGCGCTCGTCGCTCAAATGATCATCGCCGCCGGCGACCAGCCCGAGTCCTGGGCAGTCGCTCACGGCAACCCGCTGAGCTATCTCGTGCGCATGGCCAATGCCAGCAGCGCACTTCGATTCCAGTCATCGTTTGCCGACGACAACGTGCTGGCGACCGCCGGCGCCATCCCGGCACTGCTGCGTAAACCCGTCGGCCGCTAACGAAAAATTTACCGTGAATCGCACACAACTCGCCTTCTTTTGTCTGTTCGCACTTCTCGTAAGCAGCAGCGTGCGTGTGTTGGCACAAACCACGCCAGCACACCGCGCCGTGCTCGTCGTACAGTACGGCGACGGCACAACGGAGGCGCATTGCGTTCGATTCTCGGAGGATGCACTGACCGGCGAACAGCTGCTGCGCCGCGCTCACCTGCCACTGCGCATCGAATATGGCAGCCTCGGCACAGCCGTCTGCAAGATTGGACCCCAGGGCTGCAATACCCCTGCCGAATCCTGCTTCTGCCAATGCCAGACGCTCGGCGCCGATTGCCACTTCTGGAATTACCTGCAACAGACCGACACAGGCTGGCGGCTGCTGCCGACGGGCGCAGCAACGCGCAACATCATCGACAACACCGTCTTCGGCTGGTCGTGGAGCACCGGCGATGGCGAACGAACTGCGCCTAGCCTTAATCAGATAAACATCGACGCAGTCTGCGCCGGGACGCCGCCCACCCCAATCACCCCCACCGAGCCCCCGCCTGCAGTCGAACCAGCCGCCACAACGACGCAGCCACCTTCAACTTCGACGGCATCGCCGACCACGGCATCGCCGACCACGGCATCGCCGACCACGGCATCGCCGACCACGGCATCGCCGACCGTGCGCGCAACCATCACAACCACAAGCGTCCCAGTTGCACAGCAGCCCATGACAGCACCTGCACCAGCCGTACAGTCAACTGCTATTCCACAAGATCCAGAAGAGAATCCGGCGCCGAACCCGATCAACATGCTCGCCTTCGGCGCACTCGTCCTCGCCATGATCGGACTCCTGACATGGACGCGGAGGAAGCGGTGACGCACCGCAGCGCACTCACCGACATCGCCAGCGTAGCAACGCACGCAACGATCAGCATCGTCGGCCTCGTCGCGTTCCTGCATCCGTTCTGGACAGCACAGGTCGGCTCGGCCACGGAACACACGCAAGATGCGCCGCTGATGACGGCTGCGCTGATCGCACTTTCGCTCATCGCCATGCTGATCGACGCGCAGCAAGCTGCGCTTGATGTGCGGCAAATTGCGCTGCTCGGCGTGCTCACAGCAATGAACAGCGCGCTGCGCTTCGCCGAAGTTGCCCTGCCCGGCCCCGGCGGATTTACGCCCATCTTTTTTCTGATCATCTGCGGCGGCTTCGTGTTCGGCGCACGCTTCGGCTTTCTGCTCGGCGCACTCACACTGCTCGTCTCCGCAGTCGTCACTGGCGGCGTCGGCCCATGGCTGCCCTTCCAGATGTTCACCGCCGGCTGGATGGGACTGAGCGCTGGCTGGCTCGGATTGTTTTCGAAGACGCACGCACCCATGCTCACACGCCGCTCGCATTTCGTGCTGATCATCTTCGGCGCAGTGTGGGGCTTTGCCTACGGCGCTGTGATGAACCTGTGGTCGTGGCCATATACAGTAGCTGCCGAAGCAGGCGTAGCCGCAGCACATCTCGGTGCATTTGAAACGCTGCGCCGCTATGCGGCGTACTATGCGCTAACGTCATTCGCATGGGATCTGTTCGGTGCTGCAGGAAACGCGCTGCTGCTTGCATTGTTCGCACCTGCAGTGGTACGCACCATGCGACGCTTTCGCATGCGCTTCGTCTTCGTATGGAGACTGGAAACGCCATGACTCATCCGATCGCATGGTTGATCTGGCTCGCAGCAGCGACGATCTGCACATGGAACAGCCGCAACCCATTCGTACTGGTACTGCTGCTGCTGGCGCTCATCATCGTTCGCTTCGCACATCCCCAGCGTGAACACGCACTCTTCTCACCGATGCGCGCCGCACTGCTCGTGCCGATTTCTGCAATCTTGAACGCGCTGTGGACGCGCGCCGGCGACACAGTACTCCTACGGCTGCCCGAATCGATCCCATTGCTCGGCGGCGCAGTCACGCTCGAAGCGATCACCTATGGCGCACTCAACGGCATGGCACTGCTCGGACTTTTTCTCGCCTTCGCCATCGTGCAACAGGCGCTGCCGCTGACGAGCGCGATCGCACTTATCCCGCGCGCGCTGCATCCGATCACTGTCGTGCTCGTCATCGCCGTCACATATCTGCCCCTCGCACAGAGACAGGCCCGCGCTGTGCGCGACGCGCAAGCGGTGCGCGGCCACACAGTTCGCAGCCTGCGCGACTGGCAGCCACTTCTTATGCCGATGCTCGCCGGCGCGCTCGAACACGCGCTGCAGCTGGCTGAGGCAATGTCTGCACGCGGCTACGGCCGCAGCCGCAACATGAGCAGCACGCCACAGTTCCTGCTCATCGCCGGCATCTTCGCTGTGCTCGCCGGATGGCTGCTGCGCACAATCACCCATCAATCATTGCTCGGATGGGTGGCCATCGCCGGTGGGCTCGCACTCATCAGTGCAGCGCTGTGGCAACTGCGCGTCGCTGCACCACGAACAACGTTCAAAGCAACACGGCTGCAAGTCGCCGACATATACGGCATATTCGGCTCACTCACAGCACTCATCGCCGTACTCGCACCACTGCCGGGAAAAGACATGTTTGTATGGACGCCCTATCCCACCATGCACTGGCCCGCATTCGCTCCACTCATCGGCGTGCTGCTATGCGGACTTTGCACACCCGCGCTGCTCACACGATTCATTGATAACCGCGATAAGACCAATCAGACCGATCAGGATGCGCAATGATTCATTTCGATAATTTCAGCGCCGCCTATCCATCAGCATCGCAACCCGTGCTGCAAAGAGTCAATCTACATATACAGGCAGGCGCGTTCGCACTCGTCGTCGGGCCGAGCGGCTCCGGCAAGAGCACACTGCTGCGCAGCATCAATGGCCTCGTGCCATATTTCACCGGCGGCTTGATCAGTGGCCACGTGCGCGTCGCTGGATACGACCCCATCACCCTCGGCCCGCAGCAAATGTCCGCACACGTTGGCTTCGTCTTTCAGGATCCAGATGCGCAATTCGTCATGGATCGCGTCGAAGACGAAATTGCATTCACGCTGGAAAACGCCGCCCTCCCACGCACCGAGATGCGTGTACGGCTCGAAGAATCCCTCGACCTGCTCGAACTCGCCGCGCTGCGCCGCCGTCGACTCGACACGCTCTCCGGCGGACAAAAGCAGCGCGTCGCCATCGCCTCTGCACTGGCGCTGCGGCCGCGCGTGCTCGTGCTCGATGAGCCAACATCACAACTTGATCCAAAGTCCGCCGAAGATGTACTACACGCACTGCTGCGACTAAACCACGATCTCGGCCTGACCGTTGTGCTCAGTGAGCACAGGCTCGAGCGCGTCGCCACCTTCGCCGACCAGGTAATTCTGCTTTCTGAAAATCGCAGCGCGCCGATTTCGGGGGAGCCGCGAGAATTGCTCGCCACAGCTGCACTCGCGCCACCCGTCGTTCGACTTGCACGGCATTTCGGATGGATGCCCACACCACTATCCGTCAAAGAAGGCCGCGCCCATGCAGCGAGAATGCCACACACAAATCAACGGCAGCGTCCGCTCGCACATCCCGGCGTCACATTACTCGAGATACGCGGCGTTGATGCAGGCTATGAAAATATGCGCGCACTGCAGGATGCCTCACTACAACTGCGCCGCGGCGAAATCGTCGTCGCACTCGGCCGCAACGGATCCGGTAAAAGCACGCTGCTGAAAAGCATCATCGGCCTGGTTCGCCCAACGCGCGGGCACATTTTTTTCAACAGCCGAGAGATCACCGCAGCACCTGTAGCGGAGATCGCACAGCACATCGCCTACGTGCCGCAGGATCCGAATACGCTGCTGTTCGCCGACAGCGTCGAAGAGGAATTGCGCATCACACTGCACAACCACAACATGCCCGAATCAAGTGCGCATATCGCAGAGACGCTCGCTGCATTTGGCTTGAGTGCGCTGGCCCACGCATATCCGCGCGACCTGAGCGCGGGCGAACGCCAGCGCGTCGCACTTGCCGCGCTGTGCGTGACGCAGCCGCAGGTGTTGCTGCTCGACGAACCCACGCACGGCCTGGATTATGCTGCGAAGGCAAATCTGGTTCGCCTGCTCCTGCGCTGGCGCGACGATGGTGCGTCCGTGCTGCTCGTCACACACGATGTCGAATTCGCAGCCGCGCTCGCCGACCGCGCGATTCTGATGAGCGAAGGCCGCATCCTCTCCGATGGTCCACCGAGCAGTCTGCTCGCGCATTCGCCGCTGTTTGCCACGCAGACGGCGCGGCTCTTTCCCGATTCCGGCTGGCTGACAGCGGAGGACGCGATCGGCAACGCAGCCCCATAGCGCACTGCCTGCGCTGGAGGCTCGAATCGCGCACGCGCCTCACTGAGAAGAACGCCATTGTTGTAAGCAGCCATCACCGCCAGGAGCGTCGCACCGAGCAATACGAATGGACGCAGGCGAGTCGACGCACCGAATGCGGCGATGATGATCAGGAGCGGCACATAGTGCATCGCATATAGAAATGTATCGCTGCCATAGAGAATAGTAAGCATGAGCTGCCCGGCAATGGAAAGTCCAAGAAACAGCCGAAACCGTCGCAGCTCGCGCATTCGAAAAACAGCGACGATTCCGCACAGCAACAGCAGCGTCCAAATCATCGCCGCCGGCACACCGACAACCGTCCCGGATCCGATTGCAGACTGCTGTACCGTCATAATCGGCCACTCCGGCCGCTTATATCGATCAAGGCTTTGTATCGCCGGCATGATCATTCCGTGATAAACGAAGGACCGCGTCTTCGCCCACACCCCACCGGACTGCGGATGCGAAACATAGTTTTTTTCGGCGATGATTGAGCTCACTGAAAGCAAATCGGCGTGCGTGTAGAAGCGGCTCTGCACCAGCCACACGATTGCAACAGCGATGAGCGCACCAAACGTAATCATGACGCCTCTCTTCCAGCGTCGATGCGTCGCTGCAAGAAAGAGGCCCACCATCCAATTCGTGATCGTAAAGCTGAGCGTCGCTGCACTCACCAGCATCAATAACGCGTCGGAAGCCCGACGCCGTTCGTCAAGGGCAGAAATGAGTAATGCGAACAGAATGCTCAGACAACCGGGAAGATACGTCTCAGGGAGAATTCCCCAAAACATGGACGTGGACGTCGTCATCGCCAGCACACAGAAAACGACTGCAGCAAGCCTATCGTGCAGCGCAAGCCTCAGCACACCGTACAACGCTGCAATGATTGCAGCGCAGATCAACGCCACGCAAATGCGAACCGCCATCAACGGCCCAGCACCTGTGGCCATTTCGAGAACGTTCACGAGCGAATTGGCCGTAATCGAAAACAGAGGATGCAGCTGGCTCGACCGCCGATTGTCGCTGTGGCGATCGACCATATTGCGGTATATGCGCGGAGTATCCGCCTCGAACCAGGTGCTCCCCGTCTTCCAGTCGATGATCGATGAATCGAGCAGCGTCGATCCGCGAAACGATGCAAAGGCAACGATCGTCATCAACAGCAGAACGAGCACCACATCGGTGATATGACTGCGACGAAACCTCTCAACTGACCATAGTCCGGGAGTTGTTTTCATAGTAATAATTTCCAGTAACTACTCAGGCCCAAATCAGTATTTTCCGCGAAACACGCGATTCCTTCCCCCTTCGGGGGAAGGAATCGCGTGTTTCGCGTTAAAAAAGTGGCTGGCCTGAGTAGTTACGATTTCCGACGATTCAAATCGAACGGCACGACCGATAACGTCTGCTCGCGTGCGCAGCTCCGCAACGACAGCACCTCTTCTCCATTTTTTAATTCAACGCCTTCCACGCCGCGTGCAACGTAACGCACGCCATCACTGCGACGATACAAGCCGAGTCGTACTTCATATGCATCACCGGCGACGGGCAATTCAATCATGCGTTCTTCACGCAATGCCTCACCCGGCTTCAGCGCAGCCAGTGGAATGCTGCGCTCGCCGGGGTCGGCGTCTGCGGCCACAAGACGAACGCCATGTGCGTCGTACACATGCACGAACACCGTGACATCAGCAGGAACACTTTGCACCATGCGCCATTCGAGATCGAGCAACAGACGGCGATCGCACACGCGCGCGCCGCGCGAAGACACGACGAGCGCAGGCGAGGCCGCTGCAGCAACAGCGAACGACGCATTCGGCGCGGCCATCGGTGCAGTCATCGAACGCACAGCAATGCGGCGCACACGCGGCCCGTGCGCATCGTATTCGATTCGATAGATATATGAAAACATCGCCGCCGATACGGATGTAAATCCAACGCCGCTGCGATCATCGTACGGCACGTAAGAAAACGCGCCGGCGCCAGCATCTTCCACTGGAAGCGTAATCAATACAGCAGCGCGCCGGTCTCCATGCTGCGCAAAGAGAAATCCATCCGGGCCAGAACCTCCTTCCTGATAAATCTGAAAGCCTTCGTTCCCAAGCAAAAACTCGGGGTAGCGCGGTGCATTCCAGAAAGGAAAATTCAGCACAAGCACACGCGCATCAGCCGGAGAAACGGACAGATCGGTCGAGATGGTTCGCAGCACTGCACCGATGCGTGCAGATTCAATGGCGCGCAGTGATACATAGCGCACACACCACACACACCATCCGGCAAGTACGACCACGAGCAGTGTACGCAGCAACGGTGTGCGTAATTCCCATAGTGCTGCGCACGCGGCTGCACAGCACAGTGCAAGGCCAATCGCGCCGGAGTAATGCATGCGCGGGCTGGTGAGCACGTAACTCACACTCAGGCTGCCGGCGATTGCGGTGCTGAACAACAACCAGATTGCAGCGCCTGTCAGCCAAAGCGACAGCCAGCGGCGCTGCAACAGCACAGAAGTAAAGCTGAGCACCAGCGCGGCCGACGCCAGACCGACGACGATGAATTCGCGCTGCGGCGAAGATGGCAGCCCGAGCACACCGAGCATGCCGCGCAGCAGCACAATCAGCGGAGCTGCGGGCCCCTGCAGCAGAATCACCAAGTTCTGTGTAATACGCCCAACGTCGGCATCAATCGACGTCGCCGTCGTCGGTGGCACGAAGATTTTCAACAACACGAACACGCACGCAGCAATAAACGCCGGCACGAAATCGCTGCGGCGCACACGATCGCTGCGGCGCAACAGCGCCGCACCGGCGGCGAGCGGAACGTAGAGCACCGCCAGCTCATGCGAAAGCAGCGCTGCCGTGAGCAGCAGCGCCGCACCGATGCGCACGCGCACACGCACATCGTGCGACGAAATCAGCAGCAGCGCACCGAGGCCGCAGGCATGCATCAGCGGGTGATACACCGCCGCCGACCACAACACGGCCTCGTACGACCACGGAAATAAGCCGAATACCAGCGCCGCCGCAATACCGCCAGCGTGCGAAGAAAAGCGCTGCGCCAGCGCATATACCAGGCTCGTCGTAATCGTGTGCGCCGCAAGATTCAGCCAATGCAACGCCGACGGTGTAAACCAACCCAGGCTGTCGCGCAGCGTGATCCATAAAATCGTGCGCAACGGTCGATAGTAGCCGTTCAGCTGCACCAGCCACGCATCGCTCAGACGAACCCGCGCAAGCTGCTGAATTTCAACTGCATCGTCATAGATCGATGCGCCCTGCAAGGCTGCCCCATACACAGCAAAAATCAGCAGCACGACAAACACCGGCAGCATTCGTTCGAGAAAAAGCGGTAGTCGCAACGACGGTAAACGCATCACGAAACAACATGCTACCGGCTATGCTGCAACAGGCCTACGCTGTAAAACTCATACGACGCCGCACGATCCGGCACATCGACGACGTGAACGGTGAAGCGGCACGGCAGTCCATTGTCAGGACAATGCGTCGCCCACCATTTGCGATACGCACGAGCATAGGCGGTGCGCAGACGATCAAGTTCAGCCTGATATGCAACCGGCTCGACAAGCGGATTCGGCGACTTCGGCTGACATCCGAACACGTGCATCTCGATGAAATCGACATCGGCAATCGACTGACAAATACCGGCGTCACGCAGCCACTTTTCCCAGCACTGAAAAACCAGCGGAATCTCGCGATCGGGATCCATCGTCACGAGCTCATCGAGACCAAGCACACCCTTGGCCGAGTAACCACCCGTCAGCCCAGCAAAGTGAATACGCAGGTCGCCATCCGCCTGCTCTTCCGTGACGAGTGTCGACAACACCGGTGCGTCGCCTTCCGTGTAGTACGTGAGTTTGCCTTTTTTCTTGATATTGAATGCCATGACATGAAGTATCACTGATTGTGGGTGGCCGGGCGGCCGCGAGTCCGTCGGCCGCCCGGCCGGGTGCATCCGCCAAAAGGGGCAAACTTTCGACCTCCGGCGATCGGCACTGATTGGAATCCTCGAAACGCGCTATCTCCCTCCCCCTTCGGGGGAGGGAGATAGCGCGTTTCGAGGGATTTACCAACGATGGGCCGCACGCGATGGCGGATGACCCAATCGCCCCTTTTGGCGAATGCAACCGCTTTCCCAGAGAGGTGCACCCGACCGCTAAAATTCCAGCGTGGCAGCGCACATGACACCCCTCGACAGTGATGCCGTCGAATGCCGACTGCTCATCATTGGGCTGAGCTTCGGCTGGCTCGGGGCGCTATCTCTTTTTTTACAGACCGGCGCAGCAGCCGCTCCAATAGCGATGCTTGCGCTCAGCCTGGGTGTGGGTGTGTTGCACGTACAGCTCCGCCGCGTCGCTCCTGGGCGCGATCCGCTGCTGCTGCCAGCGACGGTGCTGCTGTGCGCGTGGGGTGCGCTCGTCATTGCACGGGTGGCGCCAAATTTTGCCCTGCGCCAGGTCGGCGCCGTCGCCATCAGCCTGTTCACCGTCGGCATCATCGCCGCCGGACACGATCGGCTGCGCTGGCTGCGGCGATTCAAATACACCTGGCTGCTCATCGCCTTCGCCCTGCTCGCTGCCACGCTCTTCTTCGGCGTCAATCCATCCGGCGGCCCGGCGCGGCTGTGGCTGAGCATCGGCTCGCTCTTTTTCCAGCCCAGCGAACTGCTGCGACTGCTGCTCATCGCATTTTGGGCGGCATTTCTCTCCGAGTCCGAATCCGAGCACGTAATCAAGGGCCCGCTCACGCCGGCCGTAGCCATGTGGCTCGTCGCCGTCGGCCTGCTGGCTTCGCAGCAGGATTTCGGTGCAGCATCGCTGCTGCTGCTCTCCTTCGTGGTGATGCTCTACCTTGCCACCGGCCGGCGCCAGCTGCCGCTCGCGTTAATCGCCGCCTTCATCGCCGCCGGCGCCGTCGGCTATCAGCTGTCCACCCGCGTCGCCATCCGCGTCGACACCTGGCTGAACCCGGCCGTCGATCCACAAGGGCGCTCGTTCCAGATCATGCAGTCGCTCATCGCCGCCGCGTCCGGCGGATGGTTCGGCGCCGGCTTGAATCAGGGGCGCCCAGATTACGTGCCGGCCGTGCACACGGATTTCCCGTTCATCGCAGTCGCCGAGGAATTCGGGCTGATCGGCGCGCTCATCGTGCTGGCGATCTTCGCACTGCTCTGTGCACGCGCCTGGCGCATCGTGCTGCGCAGCCCGTCGCCGTATACGCAGCTACTCGCTGGTGGGATCGCTGCCTCATTGGCCATTCAGGTCGCCGTCATCGTCGGTGGCAACCTCGCCATGCTGCCGCTGACCGGCGTCACCCTGCCCTTCATCAGTTATGGCGGAAGCTCGCTGCTGGCGTGGATGATCGCCATCGGCCTACTGCTGCGCCTGTCCGCCGATGGCGCAGCGAATCCACCACCGTACCTGCCCCCTTCACGCCCACTGCGCATCACCGCCGCTGCCACATTAAGCATCTTCGTCTTACTAGCACTGTGGACGACGCTGACCATGGCCGTCCGCGCGCCAGCGCTCACAGCGCGCAGAGACAATCCGCGCCTCATCGACGACGAACGCGCGGTGCTGCGCGGAGAAATTCGCGCACGCGATGGCACAGTGCTCGCGTTCAGCACAGCCGTACCGAGCATCTCCGGCCGCACCGTTTATTCACGCACATACCCCATCCCCGCAGCTGCCCCCGTCGTTGGTTATTACAGCCTGCGCTATGGCGCCAGCGGGCTGGAAGAATGGGCCGACGCCGCGCTGCGCGGAAGCCTTTCAGCAACGGATCGGCTGCTGCACCGCCCACAGATCGGCGGACCGATCACCACCACGCTCGACGTCGCCGAACAGCGCGCCGCCATGCAGTCGCTCGCAGGCCGCATCGGCGCCGCCATCGTGCTCGACGCACGCGACGGCGGCGTACTAGCACTGGCCAGTTCACCCGGCTACGATCCAAATCAGCTCGATGCCGAGTGGAACCAGCTCCGCAATGCACAGGACGCGCCGCTGCTCAACCGCACCACGCAGGCGCTCTACCAGCCCGGCCCATTGCTGCAATGGCTCTACAAAACGACGCCCGCTGCGTTCGTCTGGGACACGCATGACACGTTGTCGCTCGGCAAACCGCTGACGTTTGAACTGCCGAATTCGTTCGTCCCATGGCCGACGACAGCCACATTCAGCGAAACCATCGGCCAGGGCCAGCTGCGCGTGACGCCACTGCGCATCGCCTTCACTCTCGCGCACCGCAGCAACCCGGCGCTCGAATCCCCGACGCTCATCGCGGCACGCACACACGCCACATCGATAGCGCCACTGCCCGACCTTAATTTCGAAACCGTCGCACAAATCGGGCCGCGGCACTTCGTCGTCTGGCGCGTGCGGTGCAACGGCTACGTCGTTCGGGTGAGTGCGGAGGAAGTTCCGAGTGATGAGTAAGTATGTTGTACTCATAACTCGGAACTCGGAACTTATTTCATGCTATCCAGCGGCGCATACAGCCGCCCGACCTGCGGGAAGTAGTTCCAGCGCATCGCCGTCGTCATCAGCGCGTATGTGCCGAGGTGGCGGGCCGGCGCGGTGACGAGGCCGGTGGCCGGGTCGTAGGACTGGCCCGGGACGAGCTGCCAGACGCCGTCGTCGGC
>CANJQH010000088.1 GCA_947476335.1 Anaerolineae bacterium
CCGGCGCTCATGCTGGACGAAAAAGCGCCGGAGGCGCGCCGCTTGCCCAGCCCGGACCAACGGTCCGGGCGTGGCATGGGCAAATTTATCGGGGACGCGACGCCGTCGCGACCAGGCCGAAATTCTGCCTAAGGTAGCAAGTCACGTTAACTACTCAGGCCGGCCAATTTTTCAACGCGAAACATGCGATTCCTTCCCCCTTCGGGGGAAGGAATCGCATGTTTCGCGGGAAATACTGACTCCTGCTCCTGCAGTAGGAGAATGACTAAACCCACATAGATGCCATGATTCGCAGGTTTCTCTATTCGGGTTTAGCAACTCTCAAATTCTGGTAACTACTCAGGCCAGCTATTTTTCCAACGCGAAACACACTATTCTCTCCCCCGAAGGGGGAGAGAATAGTGTGTTTCGCGGGAAATACTGATTTGGTCCTGAGTAGTTACAAATTCTGACATACGATTTACAAATATGCTTGTCATGCTCACCGACAAACAACTGACCGATTTCAAGCGCAGCGGCTGCATGCGCCTGTGCGCCGCGTTCAGTGAGTTCGCAGCGCAGAACATATGCCAGCACATCTGGAATTTTCTCGCGCAGCGCAGCGGCGTTCACCGCGACGATCCAACCACATGGGCAGCCGCACGAACGAATGGATTCCAGGCGCTGACGCAATCGCACGCCTTCGACGAACTGGCCGGCACCGCGCTCACAAATGCGTTCAACCATATCCTCGGCCACGGTCGCTGGCAATCGCCACAGCACTGGGGAATGCCGCTCATTACTTTTCCGCAGTCGAAAAAATGGCGCCTGCCGCACAGTCACTGGCATCTGGATTTCGCGGCACGACGCATCGGGGATTCACTGCCCGGCCTGCGCGCACTGGCTTTTCTTGCACCAGTCGAATCGCATGGCGGCGGCACACTGGTGCTCGAAGGATCGCACACGCTCGTCGAACGGCTCGTCACCGACGGCCGCGCCAATGCCGGTCATTCGGCCGATATTCGCAAAATGCTGGCGCGCTCAAACGCATGGCTGCGCGCACTTTGGAATCCGGAAAACGCAGACAGCACAGCAGACAGCACAGACGCCGAGCGCGAACTGCGCTTCATGATCGACGGCACAACGATCGACGGCGTGCATCTGCGCGTAGTCGAACTCACCGGCGCGCCCGGCGACGCCGTCGTGATGCATCCGTGGACGCTGCACGCCGCATCACCGAACTGCGCGGCACATCCACGCATGATGCTGAGCAGCTCAGTATTTACAACGCCATAGCGTATGAGATCAAATTGCCGGTAACTACTCAAGCCAGCCATTTTTCCAACGCGAAACACACTATTCCCTCCCCCTTCGGGGGAGGGAATAGTGTGTTTCGCGGGAAATACTGATTTGGGCCTGAGTAGTTACAATCGCCGGCATATCACGGACGGCGACTGCTTCCTGCTCCAGTTTCAACCTGTGTCGCAGCAAATGTGCGATCGCCGGCTGCACATCCGCGAGCAACGGCTGCTGCATCAATCGCGTCAACAATTTTTCGTCACGACCAGTGAATGGCTTCGCCTGTCTTGCGCAGCGATCGAATGTGGCCGCGTCCATCCACAACGGCTGCGCACGTACATCCACCTGTCCACGAATTTGCGCCAGGATGTTGAAGCCGCCATAGTCGATGTCCGCCCACACGAACAGCGGCGCGTTGCGCATAGCGCTGCGCAGCAGCGCACGACACGCCGGCGACGGATTTCCCATCAGACAAACAACGGCGATTTCATCCATGCCATTCGATTGCCGCCAGCGCGCCAGCTCGTGAAACGAGGTGAGATTTTCAACGCAGATCAGGCGCGTGGCGCGCACACGCATCTCCTGTAAATGAGCAACCTGCGCCGCAGGGATTCCCACAGACGGTGCGAACGCGCCCAGCGTGATCAATTCACCCACAGCGTCTACGAATTCCCATTTCCCACACAACAACAGGTGCGTTGGATTGGCGACGAGATTCAACTCACGTAACACCTCCTCACGCGTGAATGTTCGCCAGCTCGGGTTTCCGTGCTTCGCCAACGTCGCAAGCCGAGACGAAATTTTTTCGAAGCGTTTGCTGTCGTTGAAGGTGCGTACGCTGAAAACGCGATACGGCATTTCCTCGACGACGTCGGAGACGGCACACAGCGCCGTACAAATGTCGGTATTCAATTCCGCATTTTCTATACTGAACGGCGACGGCGACTTGCCATCGCGTATCCGTTGAATCACATTGCTCAACGCACGACTGCGCCAATCGCGCGGCGCATCCACCGGATCATCTGAGACATGATGCAGGAGACGTGCCCGCTCCACCAATAAATACTCGGTCAGCCAGCAACGCTTCGCAGCAAGCGATGTGCGGCCCAATAATGCATACACATCTTCGATTCGCGATGCTTCGAGCACTGCAGCCGCCAGCAAATGCCCGCGCTCGCCGTGCAGCCATTCCAATCGCACGACGCCGACGCTTTCGAGTCGCTGCATCTGCACATTCACGATCTCACGCGGCGCCGGATCGATTTGGCTGAAATACGCCGGCGCTGATCGCGCATCGAGCTTTACTTTGATCGACTGTCGTCGCAACACTCCGGTTTTGCCATCTCCTCTTCCATCTCCTCTTCCATCTCCTCTTCCATCTCCCTGCATAGATTCACGCTGCTCATAAATATTCAGCAGCATGTTCAACAATGCCGCCACCTCCGCAGACGGAACGAAGTTCATGAATGTGTGCATAAGAGAGCCGTAATTTCCAATTACTACAACTCGTTGTTCAGATGCTTCTGCATTTCGTCGCGGTCCATCTCGATCACAAACGAGTGAGTATCTTTTTTCACCACAGTGCGCACGCTATCGACATACTGCAGCAGAGCACCACTCTTATCCGGCGGCGTCGCCAGCAGCACCTGCAGGCCGACGTCGCGCATGAATTGCAGTGCACCCGCCGTGCGCGCAGTATCCATTTTGCTGAAGGCCTCATCGAACAATGCAAGCCGAATCGTGTCGCTCTCACGGGACTGATTCAATCGATACGCCTGCATGAACGACGCCGCCATCGCCACATAGAAAGGCGTAGTCGTTTCGCCGCCGCTCTTCTTCGCATTGATGCGGCTGAACAACGCGCGATCTCCATTGGGGTAATAAACGCGAATGTCGTACTCGAGGTAGTTGCGGTAGTCCTGCATCTCACGCAGTTCGGTGTGCATTTCATCACTGCGAGTCAGTTTTTCAAACAACAGATCCCATGCCTGCGGATGCTTTTTTCGGAAGTCCGTCTCAAACAGCGAATCACCAAGCATGTGCTCACTCTCACTGTCCATCAACATGTCGTAGATGAGTTTGTACGCCGGCGCAACATGCGTGACGAATTCGAAGCGCTCACCGCCGAAGCGTAGTTTCTGCAATATGCCATTCAGATTGTCAAGCTGCTCACGCGCGGCATGGATTTGTTCAGCCAGCTTGTGAATAAAATTTTCGACGAGCTCCTGTTCTGCTTTGGCGCGCCCTTCAGAAATCTTCGCCTCATATTCCGGCAGCTCCGTCTGCACAAAGCGTTCGCGTTCAGCGGCATAGCGCGCTGCGCCCTCATCGCCGCCATCGCCGTCGCCACCAAAGTTGTAGCGAATGCTGTACGCCTGCTTCGCTTCGCGCAGCTTGTCGCGGCAGCGCATTTCGCCACTCTGATAATCACCCTCATAACGCGCACTATTGGTCAGGATCACTTCGATCGGTTGACGCTCGCGTCGATGGGCATACTCGCTATCCAATTCTTCACGCAGACTCTCGACGCCTTCATCGACAAGAAATGCATCCACCGTCCGTCGAGCCGATTCGATGGCGCGCTCCTGCTCAGGAATTTTTTCCTGCGACAACATCTCCACACGATTTTTCTGCTGCCCCATGCTCTGAAGCAGCGTATCCTTGCGCTCCTTCACGTCATCAACCAGAAGCTGACAGCGCTGAACTTCATCACGCAGCGCACTCACACTGTGGATATCGAGCGCAGCCAGTTCCCTATGCAATTCATCGAGCTGCGACGCCAGCACGGCTGCATGCGCAAGCGCAGGCAGATCGAGCTCGATCGCAATCCACGCGCGCACTTTTCCCTGCGTGAGTGCAAGCCGTTCATTCGCAGCATGAGTGCTCGACTGCAGCGCTGCCAATTTCACAGCAATTTCTCCCAGGCGCGTCTCACGTTCTTCAATTCGCCTCGGCAGTGCGCGTGAACCGATGAACCATCGTTTGTAAAAATATGGATTGAGATGCACGGTGCTGAAATTACGCCGCACGAAGCATTCACGCGTCACCGCCGTTCGATGCTTGCGCATCTCTTCCATCTGATCGCATTTCACATATCCACCCAGCACCAAATCCACAAACGCGCGCGCAGCCGCATCGTTCGTCGCAATTTCCGTCGCAAGCGATTGCGCATGCGCGCCCGAGCCGCGCCGCTCGCGCACACTGGCGATCACGCGTTCAGCATCCAGCACACCCACGCCGTGCAGATTTTGCTCATGGCGCAGCCGGCGATAAATTTGCATCGCATCGTCGTATCGTGCAGGCGGAACGAGCAGCGTGAAACGCAGGACGCCAAGCACCCCTTCAATCGCATCCTGCCAGCCATCATCCGGCACCTCCAGCACATCGCAAAGAAATCGCACGTCGCCGGAAGACAGTTGAAGTTTGTCGCAGAGCAGACGCCGCAGGTGCGCAGCTTCCGGCGCCTCGGATTCGTAGCCGGCCTCACGCTGGCCACTCTTTAATTGTCGGATCTCGACAGCCAGCCTCTCCGCCTCATTCCGCAGCACACGTCCCTGCTCCACCAGCAACGCATACTCACCGGCATATTCGCCGCCCAGCGCATCAAGCGCCACAGCCAGAGACTGAATATGCACAGGCTGTAAATCGGCGTTTTTGATCAAATCAAAATCGACGACGGCTTGCGGCAACACGTCACCCGCCTGCACGAGAAGCCGGCACAGCTTCTGCAAATCGCTTCGCTCACGGCCCAGAGCCACAAGCAGATGCGCTTCCCGGCTGCGCGCCGTTTCGAGTTCGGATTGAATCGAAGTGATCCGTTCACGAATATTTTTCTCACGAATCGCAGCATGATCATTTTGCAGTGCGAGCTTCGCTTCGAAAAGATCGTTGTCCGCATGTTTTATCTGCTCCGCGATTTCTTCGCGCGCCAGCTCGATGCGCGAGAGCATGAGTCGCGCTTCGTCGAAATCAAGTTTGTACTGTCTGAGCAGCGTCGCATATCGATCGACCTCCGCACTGCGGCGTACATAGCCGTTGGCAATGCGAAGACGCCGATTCGCCACACGCGCTGAATCAAATTCTGCAATCTTGTCAAGCGCAGCGATGCGCTCGCGCACATTCGCCGCCAGCTCCTCGAATTGGCGTAGTTTCTCCAGATTTTCCTGCAGCATCTTTACGTCGACGAGCTTTTCGTCGAGCAGAAAATAATGTACGAACGCGCGAATATCCGTCAGCGGGCTGAAAGCCAAACCTTTGACGATCTTGGCGGGGAACGTATCGCGCAGATGGCCAAGACGGTTCAACAAATGATGGCGATATTCTTCGACGTGCCTGAATACCTGTGCACGGGCGCCCACAGGCAAACGAAAATGATCGATATGGCGTTTGAACAGACGCGTATCAAGCAACCGTCTCGATGCAGAGTCGACCGATTGAAAAAACCAGTCATCGTTCATCTGCGCCTGATGCACGATGAAGTACGCGACATCGGGTGATCGCCCATCTTCATAGGCATCGATCACCGCACCGTGCACAAACCAGGAACCATCTTCGTTTTTAAATTCCAAGGCAACGACGCCGGTTGCGTCGCCTCGCAGAAAGCTGCGGCCTTCCGTGCCCATCTCGCCGCGCACATAGGACGACAGCGTGCGTTTCCCGCCGGCCACTGCGGCCACGTTGAATTTCACATCACGCTGCCCGCCCACCAGTGCGAACTGCACTGCATCCAATATTGTGCTCTTGCCGGCGCCGTTTGCGCCGATGAAATACGTCGTGCCATGCACTGAAATCGTCGCATCGGAAAAATGATGCCAATTGATCAAACGAATTTTCGTCAAGGTTTTCATATGCACGCTGCCTTACTCATCCACCTCATCTTCAGAATCTGATCGTTCATCGGCGGATTTGCGATACCTGCGCAGCCAGGCTTCCCATTCTTCAACCGATTTCACCGGCAGGATCATGCGCACGCTGCCGCGCAGACGCAGTCGGGCTTCGCTGTCGCGCACATCAATCGTGCGGCCATCCAACATCTCGATCAGCCCGAGCGCACGCATCTTTCGCAGCAGCTCTTCGTACTGGCTGATGTTCAACTCACGCTGACGGCCGGTAATCGCACGATATTCATCGCGCACTTCGCCAACGGTGACCACCGGATCACTCATCAGACTCAGACGTTCGGCATTGTCTTCATACAGCTTGCGTAGAACGACGATCATCAGAGAGTCGTCCAATTTATATCGTGCACGGCAGTAACCGAACTGCGACACCCCCTGATAGATGCGATGGTATTCGTCGTGCAGCAAATCGAAGCCCGCCGCATTCAATATTTTTTGCACCACTTCGTGATGACGATGCACGAGGTAATAGTCATCTTTATCATCTTCATAATCCTGGTACAGAAAAGTTTCGCCGAGCAGGCGATTCACCACACGTGGCAAATCGCGCCTGATTTTTTCCGGCAAATCGAACGTGTCCAACAGATCATCTTTGCTCATGGTTCTTACCTTTCGCCATTTGCGCCATTTGCGCCATTTTCGCCATTTTCACCGCCACCTTCGAGCACCAGTCGAAACGGCTGCGTCAAAAAATTACCGGCGCGCACAGGATCACCACTGACGACTTCAATTCCATAACGCACACCGGGATGATGACCGAAGGCGATCACAGCAGTGAACATGTGCAAATTGTTGCGCAGTTCAGACGGCATGTCACGCACATGCAGCTCACGCGCACCATTCATCAGCCGCTGTACAAGGCCGTCCATTTTCTCCGGCGTGAGCGCCTGCGTTACGTCGCGCAGGACAGCGCTGCGCAGTATCGCCATCTCCTTCGATTCAAGAACGGGCGACTCGACCAGCGTGGGTGCGACCAATCGGCGGCGCTGCGGCAGCGTGTAGTAACTGTTGACATCCGACAGCCGTACTGGCCGTATCTGCAGCCACTCATTGATGCGCGTTTCGATTTCTTCTCCGACGTCGTCCGCTTCAGACAGCATACGCGCCAGTGAAATCAACTGCGCTTTGAAATCCGTGCCGACGCCGACAATCTGATAACGAATCTGTCGCAGCGAAGTTTTTAAATATTGCGAATGGCGGCGATCGATCTCCTCGATCATCGGGTCGAGCGATTCCAGCTGCTGAAGGATGAAGGCAATTTCGTGTGAAATTTCATCACTCGCCTGTGCAGGAGTGATGCGCCGCTGCAGCGCCAATTCGTTGGCAGCCGCCTCCAGCCACGCATCGTTGCGCTGCCAGCGCTGCAGTTGGTCCGTGATGGCGCGACGATAGCGTGAAATGTGATCGCTCGTTTTTAGTGCGTGATATGCAGGCCCGAGCGTCTCGCTGTAATCGTCGAACTGCATTCGCAACAGATCAGGCACGCTGCGTCCACGCGTAGCACGCTCGATGTACCGACGAATATTCTGATTCAGCTCACTTAAGCCGCGCACAACCTGCCGAACATTTTCGTACGCCTGAGTCACCGCCAGCGCCGCGGAAAAATCTTTCTTGTTCGACGCTGTGATCAACTGATGCGCCGTGTACAACTGTCCCTTGAATTCGCGCGGCTTCTGCTCTTCGATCGTGCGAAATGCTTCCAGCAGTGGAAACGTGTAATCAGGCAGCGTAATCGTCTCGCTGTAATCGGTGTTCTGTTCGCGCTCCACCCATCCGCATTCCAGGATGCGCCGCAAAATGAAAGAGGCGTAATCATGCAGATCGAGCTGCGCACGAGGCCGTGTATGCGCCGGCTCTAAATCCTCCATCATCATCACGGCGGCCACATCCGTCTCGGCATGCTCACGTCTGAGGCTGTCGGCAATTTCGGCGATGACTGTTTCGCGATTCAACGGAGTGCGTGCAAATTCACTCAGGCCGTACAGTCGCAGCAACACCGTCATATACACCCGCTGCAGCGATGACACTCCGCCCGTCGTAAAAAGATTGAACAGCTTCGCCGGCAACACATCAAATGGATTACGCAGCGGTTCACGATTCATAGCCATGCAGACATTGTGTCATCGCGCCAGAATTTCGTCGAGCAGACGCTGCTCGTCAGCCAGCGAAAGCACACGACCATCCAGCCATGCGTCGCGCAATGCATCAAAAATGCGCCTGTACTCCGGGCCCGGCGGCACACCCCGCGCGCGCAAATCCTCGCCGTTGATCGTCGGCCGCACCCAGCGCCAGTCCTTCCACTCGCAGTGAATCGCGCGACGCTTCAGCACACTGCCATCGAACAGATGGCCGAACAACAACGTCAGCCCGCTGAAATCATGCAACAGCGCCGATTGCCGGCTCGTCGGCGCATGGAACATCTGCGCACTCATCGTGCTCAACGCACCCGCTGCGATGAGCGCTTCGCGCACATCATGTTCGAACGGTGCGAGCTCCAGCCAGCGGCGCACTGCCAACTGACCTTGCGCATAGATCAGCGCACCCCACCCAGCCGCATTCAGCAGGCGATCCGGAGCCAGGTCAAGCGCATCAAGCACATATTCGCCCTTGGTAAAAACCGACCATATGCGTGCAAAGCGCTCGTCCAGCTTGTCGGGATCCGGCATCGGCACACCCAGCGCACCGAAGACGCCAAACTCGCGCAGCATGCGCAGCGCCGCAGCCGGTTCGCGGTCCCGGAAGATCAGCTCGAAGTCGTATTTGATGCGCTCACCGCTCAGCGCACGCAGATGCGGCACACCGCGCTGAATGGCCTCAAGCGTGCCTTCGTCAAAGGCAAAACCCAGGCGCGCAGCATACCGCGCCCCGCGCAGCATGCGCGTCGGATCGTCCACGAAGCTGTGCTCGTGCAGGCCGCGCAGCAGCCGATGCTCAAGATCGCGCCGCCCCTGAAAAGGATCGACAACCACACCGTCCGACAATCGACAGGCGATCGCATTCGCCGCAAAATCGCGCCGCCGCAGATCAACTTCAATCGGCGCCGGGCTCACCGTGGGCAACGCACCCGGACGCGCATAGAACTCCGCACGCGACATGGCCACGTCGACGCTCGCACCCTGGCAGACCCAGCGCGCCGTGCGAAATTTTTCGTGCACCAGCAGCTCACCGCCGTGCTCGCGCTGCAAATCACGCACAAATCCGACCGAGTCGCCATCCACTGAAAAATCTAAATCGTCGATGCTCGGCGCACCAAGAATCCAGTCGCGCACCGCACCACCCACCAAATAGACCGCAGCGCCCGTCACCCGCGTATGGTCGGAAATCGCTCGCAGCATGGCTGCCTGCGGCGGGGCAAGCTTTGCTAGTAACGTCTCCATAATTTTCTCCTGCCGATTTCCTGCTCCCCAATCTTCTCAGCCCACCACCACCAGATGATCCAGCGGCTCGCCATCCATTGTCACCATCGGCACAAACTCCCGGGCAATGACGTCGTGCAGATCGCGCGCCAGCACCTTGCGATGCTGCGCTGACACAGGCGTAGCACCAAACGAGATGGTCGCTTCAAAAGACTTCACCTCAAGCAAACGCAGCGCATGTGCAGCAAAGGAGATGTCCTCCCACCAGTTGACCATCTGATACGCCGGTCGCTCCCCATTCGTGGTGTGAAATCGGATGACAGCGTAACTTACCGGCATACCACTGCGGATGGCCGGCTCGAGCAGCGGAGGATGAAACGGCAGCACGCGATCGCCCTTGCCCGTCGTCGCCTCCGGAGCCATGCCCACACCGTAGCCGTCGCGAAATGCCTGCTCCACTGCATTACACACATCAGGAATCGCGCTCAGATTGTTGCGATCCACAAAAATCGTGTCGATGCGCTTCGCAATGTGACCAAGCAGCGGCCAGCTCGCCATATCATGGCGAGCGATGAATTTGGCGCCCGGCAGAAACATCGCTACCAGCAATATGTCGATGTAGCTCAGATGATTCATCACGAAAAAATACGGCGGCTGCGGCGGCGTGCCGATCACACGCACGCGCATGCCGAAAATGCGTGCGACAGTTTTCGCCCACCCCTGGTAGACGCGCGTGCGGAGGTCGAACATGCGCGGGTGATTTCGACCCAGCAACAACAGTGACGCTTCAAACCACGCGTACCACACCAGAGTGACAAAGAGAAAAACGATGACCTTTCGCACAACGTGCAATTTTCGGATCAAGATGCGACGGAGTATAGGTCAGGGAGTGCTTCGATCAAGGGTGCATCTACCCAATCCGTATAATCACGCTTCTAATGCTCACAAAGGCGCTCACGATGGCGAAATTGCGCGCCCAACTTCCGAAAATTTTCTGCGCAATCTTCTGCGCAGTTCTCTGCGCATGCAGCACGCGCGCAGAAGCTACGCCGGTCATCACCGTACAGCACTTGATTCCAACTGCTCGACCTACGCGAACCCCGCGCCCCACCCCGGAAGTTCGCAACAGCCGCATTCTCACCTTCGAAAACGTAACGTACCCCGCATCCACCGCCACCGACCCGCTGCAGGTGCGCGGCGCTTTCTTTGTACGCACGACTGCCGGCATCGAATGTCTCGGCGAAGTCATCAACAACTCCACACAGGCTTTTGCCCACGTACAAATTCACATGACGCTACGCGACAAAAACGGCGTCGACGTCATGAATAAAACAGCGCTGGTCGCTCGTAACGTAATTGGGCCGAATCAGACTTCTCCATTTCGCGTCCATTTCAGCGACCCACCCGTTTCAGCTAACAGCGTCGAAATCGCCGCCATCCCCGGCGATCCGATCGACATCGCCCGCACATCCACCGTCGAAACCCGAAATATCACGGGCACAATCTCCGGAAACCGCATCACAATTCGCGGTGAAATTATCACTACGGCGCCGATCTATTACACCGTCAAATCTGGCGATAGTCTGCTCAGCATCGTGGCCGACGTCGGCATCAGCATCGAACAAATTATGGCGAATAACCCCGACATCAGCGCCGAGACGCTGCAAGTCGGCACCTTGCTCACCATCAAATCCGGCACCAAAAACATCCAAATAGTGGCGACCATCTACGATTCCCAGCAACGCGTCATCGGGTATCGCATCAAGGCTTCGCAGCAAAACCTAGCCGCCGGCGCAATACAACCATTCGAAATCTCCGTCGTCGCCGCATCGCCGAACATTGCCACATGGTCACTCACAGTAGAAGCGGTTAGGTAGTCAGTTCGTCACCATCACCTTCAACCCGCTGCGCTGCGCCGCCAGCTCGAATGCCTCAACCGTTTTCGACAACGGCAAGCAATCTGAAACGCACGCCCGCAGATCAACGATACCCTGCGCAGCCAGCGCAATCGCGCGCGGATAAACGAATTTCATACGCCGCACCAGCTGGAGCGTCACACTCTTGCGACGCGCCAGGCCAGCCGGCAAACGCGTCATGTCGTCGTCAGGGATGCCGACCAGCATGACGCGGCCGGCAGGTTTGACCGCCCACAACGCACTCTCCACCGCGCCGTCGGTTCCGGCAATTTCAAAGGCGACGTCCACGCCGCGACCGGAAGTACTCTCCCACACCCAGCGCCCAACGACTTCCGGACCGCGCAGCGCTGCGTCCGGCACGACCGCACCCATCTGCGCTGCCGCCTGCATGCGATGTGGCCGCGGGTCATACGCAAAAACGCGCACGGCACCTGCCGCACGCAGTAACTGAATCGTCAGCAGACCAATCGGCCCACAACCGAACACCGCCGCCTCGCCCCCCACCCGCAGATGCGCCTGGTCCATTGCATACAGCGCCACACCCAGCGGCTCCAGCATCGCGCCGTCGACGTCGCTGATCGAATCGGGCAGCGCGAAAAGACAGCGCTCCGGCCACGCCATATATTCGCGCAGCGCCCCGTCGTCGTGGCCATGGCCGGAAAAACGCGTGTACGGGCAGAGATTCGGATGCCCAGCCAGGCACAGTTCGCATTTGTCGCACGGAACCGCCGGGTCGACCGCCACGCGCTCACCCGCGCGCGAGCCCTCCGCGATGACAGCAGCAAATTCATGCCCGAGCACCAGTGGCCGCGCAAGCTTCGCATCTCCGATGCCGCCCTCGCCGTACCAGTGCAGGTCGGAGCCACAAATGCCGACCGCTGTTATTTTCAGCAGCACTTCGCCCAGCCCGGGAACCGGCCGCTTTTCTTCGTGCATGCGCATATCGCCGACAGCGTGAAGTCGTGAAGTAAGCATGGCCCCTACTGTACTCAAAACCCAAGGGGGTGCTAACTCCCAACCCCGGGTAGGTGCATCCGCCGTTTGGGGCAGATTTTCACGAAACGGCGGCGGCGGTCACCTGCACCCGGACAGAGGGTCCGCTGCAGCAGACCAGCAGCCAGCCCAAAGGGGCGACGCTGCCCCAGCCCGGGGCGGAGCACCGAAGGTGCGCAAGCCCCGGGTGGTGACGGCGGCGCAGCGACGCGCGGTCAACGTTTGCCCCCAACGGCGGCGGCGGTCACCTGCACCCGGACA
>CANJQH010000089.1 GCA_947476335.1 Anaerolineae bacterium
TGCATCCCAGACCGATGGTCTGGGCTAGGACTGCGTCGCGCCTTTGGCGCTTTTTCAGCCTTGAAAGGGCGTACTTTGATTCAGCCAGGGTTTGTGCTGAAGGCGCGGCCCTGGCAACGGCGTGGCGCCGATATCAGGATGTTTAGTGGCGACCCAGAACTTTTGGCGACTCACTTAGATCGATCGGTCCTGCTAAAAACGCTGCACCCTCTTTCTTTACCTCCTTTCAGGGGGAGTGACTTCATCTGATTGGAGTCATTTTCTCTTTCGAGGAACAGTATGATTTGCGACGGGATATTGACTCGCTTGCGAGGTTACGAATCATCATGGAATACCGACCTCTCGGCCGCACTGGCGTGCAGGTGTCCTGCGTGGTCCTCGGCACGGACAACTTCGCCAACCCAACCCTCGAAGCCGAATGTGTGCAGATCATCGACGCTGCGCTCGATGCCGGCGTGAACCTGATCGACACATCGAACAGCTACGCCAAAGGCGAAGCGGAAAATATCATTGGCCGTGCGCTGAAGCGCAGTGGGCGGCGTGAGCAGGTGCTGCTGGCGACGAAGGTGCATTACCCGACCGGGCCTGGCGTAAACGAGCGCGGCAACTCGCGCCTGCACATCATGCGCGCGTGCGAGGCGTCGCTGCAGCGCTTGCAGACCGACTGCATCGATCTGTATCAGACGCATCGTCCGGAGATGCACGTGCCGCTCGACGAGACGCTGCGCGCGTTCGACGACTTGGTGACGCAGGGGAAAGTGCGCTACATCGGCAGCACCACGGCACCGGCATGGCACGTCGTCGAGTCTGTGATGCTGAGCGAGATCAAGGGCTACGTGAAGCTCGTCTCCGAGCAGACGCCGTACAACCTGCTCGACCGGCGCGTAGAGAACGAACTAATTCCGGCGTGCCAGCGGCATGAGCTGGCGGTGTTCACGTGGTCGCCGCTGGCGATGGGCATGCTGGCTGGGCGATATGCCGCGGCCGATGCGTCGCCGGCAGATTCGCGTGCGGTGTTGCGCGGCGGCATCTACGCCGAGCGGGTGACGCAGCGCGGGGTCGAGGCGGGCAATCGCTTCGCGGCGCTGGCGCGCGAACATGGGATTGACCCGGCGCAGGCGGCGGTGGCGTGGGTGAAGGACCAGCCGGGAGTGACGGCGCCGATTCTCGGGCCGCGCACGCTGGCGCAGCTGCAGAGCATGCTGCCGGCTGCAGAGATGACGCTGCCCGAATCGCTGCGGGCGGTGTGCGATGCGATCACGCCGCCCGGCGGCGTCACGGCCAGCTTCTTCAACAGCGCGCCGTGGATGAAGTGGAAAGTGGTGTGATGGTAGTGGATAGCGGACAGGTAAGCAGGCACGAATCCAGGCAGGCTCAGGCCGCACTAACCACTATCCACTATCACTCACTGCGCCGTCAGCCGCTCTTGAATTTGCGCCAGCTTTGCGCGTGCGTCGACTTGGCGCGCGCGTTCTTTTTCGATGACGGCGGCCGGCGCGCGATTCACGAAGTCGCTGGCGAGCAGCG
The DNA here is from genome assembly GCA_947476335.1 of Anaerolineae bacterium. Taxonomy (GTDB): domain Bacteria; phylum Chloroflexota; class Anaerolineae; order J036; family Brachytrichaceae; genus CANJQH01. Next base: position 1,528 of record CANJQH010000089.1, read on the forward strand.
CCTCGCTCTTCGCGATCTGAGCGGTGAGCGCGGCCTGTTCGTCGGTCAGGCGCTGCCGCTCGGCGGCGAGGTCGACCAGGCCGGCCATCGGCAGATAGACCGTGGCTTCGCCGAGGGCGTGCGTGACGGCCTGCGCCGGCGCGGCAAGGGATTCGGCGATGGTGAGATCGGAGACGCGCGCGAGCAGTTCGATCGCAGCGCGGTTGTCATTCAGCATGCGCGTGAGCGCGCCGCCCTGAACGAGCGCTGGGATGCGCTTGTTCGGCTCGACCTTGTATTCCGCGCGCGCGTTGCGGATTGCACGGATGACGTCCTGCAGGGCGGTCATGTCCGTAAGTGATGATCGATCCTCGGCCGTCGACCATTCGTCGCTGGTTGGGAACGGCGCGAGCATCAGTGCCGCGTGTTCGAAGCTGCGAATTTCGAATGATGGATTGCCCACTTCCTTCAGCTTCTGCCAAAGTTCTTCGGTGACGTACGGCATGAACGGATGCAGCATGCGCAGCGCGGCGTCGAGCACGCGCACGAGCACGGGCGCGTTCAGCTGCAGCTTGGAGAGCTCGACGTACCAGTCGCAGAAGTCGTTCCAGATGAAGTCGTAGATGACCTTGCCGGCTTCGCCGTACTGGTAATCGTCCATCAGGCGGCGCACGTCGGCGACGACCTGCGCGGTGCGCGCGAGGATCCATGCGTCGGGCAGCGTGGCCTGAGCGGGTGCCGGCGTCGCATCGCCGATGCGGCCGAGCACGAAGCGTGTGACGTTCCAGAGTTTGTTGGCGAAGTTGCGCGCGCCTTCGATGCGCTCGCTCTGCCATTTGCCGTCCGTGCCCTTGCGTGCGTCGATCTTGATGTCGTTGCCGGGCGTGCCGGCGGTCACCAGGAAGAAGCGCACGGCGTCGGTGCCGTACGTGTCGATGAGCTCGAGCGGGTCAATAATTTTGTCCGGCCGGCTTTTGCTCATCTTCTTGCCGTCGGCGGTGCGGATCAGGCCATGCAGATAGACCGTATCGAACGGCTCGCGGCCGGTGAGTTCGACGCCGAGCATGACCATGCGTGCGACCCAGAAGAACAGAATGTCGTAGCCGGTTTCGAGATGCGTGGTGGGATAAAACGCGCGCATGTCGGCGCTGTCGTTCGGCCAGCCGAGTGTGCTGAACGGCCAGAGGCCGGACGAGAACCAGGTGTCGAGCACGTCGTGATCCTGTTCGAGCACCACGTCGCCGCCCCAGTCGGCGATGGCTCGTTCATAGGCGGCGGCTTCGATGAGTTCGCAGTATTGCTTCGGCGCCTGCGGATTCGTCGGCGTATGCGAGTCGGCGTTGAGCACGTACCACACCGGGATCTGATGACCCCACCAGAGCTGGCGCGAGATATTCCAGTCGCGGATGTTGTCGAGCCAGTTGAACCAAACTTTTTCGAAGCGCTCGGGCACGATGCGAATGCGGCCTTCGCGCACCGATGCAGCGGCGGCGGCGCCCATGTCCTTCATGTTGCAGAACCACTGCAGGCTGAGGCGCGGTTCGATGACGGCGCCGCTGCGCTGGCCGCGGCCGAGGCGCACCATGTAATCGTCGACGCGCACGAGCAGGCCTTCCTTCTCGAGATCGGCGATGATGCGCTTGCGGCATTCGAAGCGATCGAGGCCCTCGTATGGGCCGGCTTCGGCGTTCATGCGCGCGTGCGCGTCCATGATCTCGATGAAAGCGAGGTGGTGCCGCTTGCCGACTTCATAGTCCGTGAAGTCGTGCGCCGGCGTGACCTTCACGGCGCCGGTGCCGAATGCGGTTTCGACGGCGGAATCGCCGATGATCGGCACCCAGCGGCCGAGCGCCGGCAGGATGGCGCGGCAGGCGATCAGGTTCTCGTAGCGCTCGTCGTCCGGGTTGACCATGACGGCGCTGTCGCCGAGGATCGTTTCAGGGCGGGTGGTGGCGACGGTGATCCACTGCGTGGCGCCTTCGGCCCATTGCCCGCTGCCCCATTCATGACGCGGCCCTTCCCAGCGATTCGTCTGCAATGGGTACCGCACGTAATAGAGTTTGCCCGGCTCGCCGTCCTCTTCGGTTTCGACCTCGAGGTCACTGACGCCGGTGAGCTGCACCGGGTCCCAGTTGATCATGCGCGTGTCGCGGTAGATCAGGCCCTTGTCGTAGAGCTGTTTGAAGGCGGTGCGGACGGCGAAGCTGAGCTTCTCGTCCATCGTGAACGCCTCGCGGCTCCAGTCGACCGAGATGCCGAGCGCCTTCTGCTGCTTCGTGATGACGCCGTGCGAGTATTCCTTCCAGGCCCAGACCTCCTCGAGGAAATCGCTGCGGCTCATCTCGCGGCGGTTGCGGCCTTCTTTGGCGAGCTTTTTTTCCACGACGCTTTGTGTGGCGATGCCGGCGTGATCAGAGCCGGGGACCCACAGCGTGCGTGCGCCCTTCATGCGGTGGTAGCGCGTCATGAGATCTTCGACGGCGCTGGTGAGCGCATGGCCCATATGCAGCGTGCCTGTGACGTTCGGCGGCGGGATCGTGAGGACGAACGGCCGCTCGCTCGGATTCAGATATGTCTGGCTTTCGGGCTTGAAGTAACCGTTTGAGTCCCACCATTCATAGAGGCGGTCTTCGACGGATTTGGGGGTGTAGGACTTGGGGAGATCCATATGGGGATTTCAGATTTCAGATTTCAGATTTCAGATTTTGCAACTACTCAGGCCCGGTGCTGCAGCCCCTCGTAACGATTCCGCGTTGCGGCAAACGCAAACTGTGCGCACATCAGAGGAGATACAGGATTTCAGACTTCGTAACTACTCAGGCCAGCCATTTTTCCAACGCGAAACACGCTATTCCTTCCCCCTTCGGGGGAAGGAATAGCGTGTTTCGCGGGAAATACTGATTTGGGCCTGAGTAGTTACCAGACTTCAGATTTTGGATTGTGTTCGTTGCAACTAATTGTGCGGATCGAAGCGACGATCGTTCTCAGGATTTGATCTACTTCATCCTTCAAACCGTGCAGAGAATTCTCGGGCAGCATTTTTGTTTCGGTGATTATCTCCGGCCAGAATAACGTTTCGTCCGCTTCTTCGCGCACGATGCGCAGTTTGTTGATCATGTCGCGACGTGATTTTGCCACGCATGCTGCGCGATAGTTGGCTGCGACGGATGTCGCTGACCGCAGGATCTGATGTGCGACGACGTCGGCTGAACGTGTGTTCGGTAGTGTTTCCGACATTGTCACGATTCGGACAGCCATACCTTTTGTGCGCTTTTGAAAATCTTTTGCGTTCACGCGTGCCCCTCCTTGTGTAGTGCGTGGTGTAGTGCGTGGTGTAGTGCGTGGTGTAGTGCGTGGCGGACAAAATAGAAAATCGACTTGGAGGGGCGGAGTTATTATATTGACCAGCCAAGGGGTTTTCATTTCAGATTAAATCTGAAATCTGAACTCTGAAATAAACAAAATGTCACTCTCAATCAACGACATCCAGGTAACGGACAAGAACGGCAAGGTGCGCACGATGTCGGAATTTTCCGGCAGCGTGCTGCTCATCGTGAACGTGGCGTCGCAGTGCGGGCTGACGCCGCAGTACAGCGGTCTTGAAGCGCTGAATCGTGCGTATGCGGCGCAGGGCTTGAAGGTGGTCGGCTTTCCGTGCAACGACTTCGGTGCGCAGGAGCCCGGCACGCTCGACGAGATTCAGCAGTTCTGTGAGACGCGCTTCAGCGTGACTTTCGAGCTTTTCGACAAGGTGCATGCGAAGGGCGAGAAATCGCCGCTTTACGAGCGCCTGACGCAGTATGCGCCGGCCGGCGACGTAACGTGGAACTTTGAGAAGTTTCTCGTCGACCGCAATGGCACGGTCATCGGCCGCTTTTCGCCGCGCGTTGAGCCGCAGGCGACCGAGCTCGTGGGGGCGATCGAGGCGGCGCTCTAAGTTCCTGTCCATAAGTTTTGTCCGGCAGATTCGCCTCCCCCGCTTTGCGGGGGAGGCGAATCTGCCGCCAGAACTTTTGGCGACTCACTTAGCGCTTCTTCACGACGCATGAACTTCCGCCGCGCGCGCCGATGCGATCGGCGCCGCGGCGGACCTCCCGAAACGCGATGGACGCTGACCAAAGCGCGTCCAGGTCCGCAGCGCTGAGCACAGCCTGCGTCGTCTCGAAGACGATGCGTTCTTCGAATCGCGCGTGCTGCTCGAGCAGACCTCCGAGTGCGTACAGGCGATGTACGTCTGTCGGATCTGCGCAAATGCCGGCCACCTCGCGCATGAACATGGCGTGCTCGGCGATCACCGCGTCGGAGTATGAGTCGAGCCGTTCGTCGTTTCCACGCAAATGCGGCAGCAGCACGGCCTCCTCTTCTTCGATGTGCACGCGGCCGTCCGCCTCCCAGTAGGCGAGGAAATTGCGCAGCGTGGCATCGGCGTCGTGCGCACGATGATCACCTTCCTGCAGCCAGCGAATCTGCCGGCACTGCAGGAGAAGCAGCTGATGGTCGCGTGAAAGATCCTGAAGAGCGGGATGGCGTTTCATGGCGTTGCAGAGATGACGGCGCAGAGACAGCGTAATTATCAACGCATCAACGCATCAACGCATCAACGCTGCGTGTGCATCCGCAGTCAGAGGCGAATTTCGACAGCAGATTTTTCTCACGCGAAGCCGCGAAGCCGCGAAGCCGCGAAGAGCGCGAAGGAAAAAGCTTTTGGGGATTTTCCGCGTCTTCGCTTGAGAAAGATTCTTCGGCGACGTAATTCGAACTGCTTCGCGTTCTTTGCGGCTTCGCGTGAGAAATGCATTTTCCTCAAACGCCGGATGCACCTCGCATGAGATGGAGAATAATGCTCACATGAGTTCCGATTTTCGCGACCGTCTGCGGCGGCTGGGTGTGCACAAGGGCACGGCCCATCTGACGCCGCGTGGTATGCCCGTGCCCGCATTGCCGTCGCAGCCGATGCGTGAGGCGCATGTGGGGCCGGCGGACGCGCTGGAGACGGCAACGCTTGAGGCGATGCGCACTGCGTTCGGCACAGCGCATGTGCGGCGCGCGGTGTATGCGCTCGATCATGTGCACGGCGACCGGCCGCTGCGCGGCGCACTGGCGCCGCCGCCGTCGCAGATGGGCCGCCTGGTGTTCGGCCGAAGCGGCGACGTCGATCTACGTAACGCGCTTTTCCTCGACACCGAAACCACCGGCCTGGCTGGCGGTGCGGGCACGCTGGCATTCCTCGTCGGGGTCGGATATTTTGCGGACGAACACTTCGTCGTTGAGCAGTATTTTCTGAAGGATCCGGCGCACGAGGCGGCGATGCTCACGGCGATCGACCGGCATGTGGCGGCGCATGAGGCGCTGGTGACATTCAACGGAAGATCATTCGATGTGCCGTTGCTCGAAACGCGCTTCACGCTGTCGCGCATTGCGCCGGAGTTTGCGGACAAACAGCATTTGGATTTGCTGCTGCCGGCGCGCAGCGTGTGGAAGAACGCGCTGCCATCGTGCAGCCTGGGATCGCTGGAATATCACGTGCTGCAGGTGCGGCGTACGCAGCAGGATGTGGCTGGTTTCCTGATTCCGCAGCTGTATCGCGAGTATCTGCATTCAGGTGGCGATGTATTGACTGACGACATGAACCGCGTGATGTACCACAATCTGCTCGATATTTTGTCGATGGTGACTTTGTCGGCGCGGCTGTGCGAGGCAATTTTTCGGCCGCGTGATGGGCGTGAGCATTTTGCTTCCGGTGCATTTCATGAGCGCGTCGGCGAGCCGGAGCAGGCTGAGCGTGCATATCGCAGTGCGGCGCAGGCGGAGGATGCGCTGGAGGCGCCGCGGGCCGATGCTGCGCGCCGGCTGGCGCGGCTGCTGAAAAGCCAGAAGCGCCACGGTGAGGCGCGCGAGCATTGGCAGTATCTCGCTGACCGCGACGACGTCGATGCGTTGATCGAGCTGGCAAAACTGCATGAATGGCGGCAGGTTGATTTTTCGCAGGCGCTCGCATGTGCGCTGCGCGCACGCGCGGTGTGCGAAGACAGCTGGCGCTGTGCCGAAATTGATCAGCGGGTGGAGCGATTGCGCAGGAAAGTGAGTAGAGAGTCAGAGTAGAGAGTCAACACTCTCCACTCTGACTCTCTCCACTCTGCTCTCACGTCAGCAGCCCGCGTGCTGCCACGCGCCACACCTGCTCGACCTGCTCGCTGCGCACGCCGATGATTTCGTTGAACAGGTTCGAGACTGGGCAGCAGTGATTTGGGATCACGGTGACGCGTTCGCCGATCTGTGGTCGCGCCGGGCATGCCGAGAAATCGACGTGGCCGTGTTCTTCGGACATGCCGTAGAAGCGCGCTTCGGGATATTCGAGAATCAGGCCGTGGCCGTCCTTGAGGGAGGCGTCTGATGAGAACGTCTTGCTGCCGCCGTCGAGGATGCCGCGATCCGCGGTGGGGCGGCTGACGACGGTGCAGATCACCTTGAAGGCAATTTCGTCGAGTGACATTGCGTTGTTGATGAGCGTGTTGCGATCGCCGTAGATGTACATGCCGCTGCGATATTCGGTGATCGTCTTGTGTTCGTGCGCGTGCCACATGCGCGCGGTGCCGCCGCCGCTGATGCGCTGCACGGCGATGCCATCAGGGTGCAGCAGCTCACGCACGGCGAGCACGAATGGATCGGTGTTGGCGTTGCAGGGGAAAGTCATCAGGCCGCCGAAGTGCAGGCCGGGCGAATGTGCGATGAGGCGCGCGAGCTCGGCGGCTGCGGCGGGCGTTTGTACGCCGCAACGCTGTGCACCGGTGTCGAACTCGACGAGCGTCTCGAGCTCCAGCCCGGCGTGCTGCATCGCAGCCGAGAGTCCGTGCACAGTAACGGCTGAGTCTGCGGTGACGGACATTTTTACGCGCTTTGTGAGCGCGACGAGTCGTGCGAGTTTTTGTTCGCCGAGGATGTTGTACGGCAGAAAAATATCCGTGATGCCGGCGTCGGCCATGACTTCGGCTTCGCCCAGTTTTTGGCAGGTGATGCCGACCGCGCCATGTTCGATCTGCATGCGCGCGATCTCGGGAATTTTGTGCGTCTTGATGTGCGGGCGGTTCGCGATTCCGTGCGCGTCGAGATACCGCTGCAGCTTGACGAGATTACGTTCAAACTGGTCAAGCTCGAGGATGGCAACGGGAGTTTCAAGGAGATTTTTCATTGCGTATTTCACATTGGACAGTTGATAACTACTCAGGCCAGCCATTTTCCAACGCGAAACACTGATCCAGGACTACTTGGATTTATCCCTCTCTGAAGGGAGCGGGGGTGTGCGTTTCGTGGGAGGTGCTGCTTCAGGTTTGAGTCGTTGCGAATTTTGGAATATTAAATCGCATATCATCCCCCAAATTCCATGAATGTTTCTGAAAATTCTCTTGCATCGACTGATTCGCACAAAAAAAATCTCATCGCGCTTGCGGTCAATTATTTCTTTTTCTTCGCGGCGATCGGGGCGTTTTGGCCATTTATCGGTCCGCATTATCGGCATCTCGGATTGAATGGGGCGGAGATCGGCATGCTGGGCACGGTGCAGCCGCTTTCGGTGGCGCTGCTGGCGCCGCTGATCGGTGCATTTGCTGATCGGCGTTCGATCCATCGGCGCATGTTTCGACTGTTGCTGATTCCGACGGCGCTTGCAGCATTTCTGCTGTATTTTGCGCATGGCTTCGTGCCGGTGTTACTGGGGATGACGCTCTGGGCGGCGTCGAGTGCGGCGACGATGCCGATCCTCGACAGCTATGCGGTGACGTTCGCGGAATCTTCGCAGATTCCGTATGGACGTATTCGTCTGTTTGGCACGATGGGCTTTATGGTCGTCGTGACGGGAGTAGGGTGGATTTCGAGCCTGCTACCGGAGGGCACATTCCTCTTGATGTATGCAGTGCTGTTGCTAGCGGCGAGTGCGGTGGCTGGATTGCTGCCGGCGACGCAGTCGCGCACGCAGGCATCGGGTGTGCTGCTGAAATTTGATCTGCGGGGAGCGCTGCGCGATCCCGTGCTGGCAGGCATTCTGGTGATTGCATTTCTGACGGCAATCGGACAGGGCACGCTTGGCAATTTCTTCGGAATTTTTCTGAGCGAGCTTGGGGCGACGTCGGCAATCATTGGCTTGGCATCGGCGATCGTCGCGGTGAGCGAGATTCCGTTTCTGTTTGGATCTGGCTGGTTGCAGTCGCGGCTTGGAAATGCGCGCATGATTCTTGTTGCGCTGATCGCGTACGTCGTACGGTTCACGTTGTACGCAGTTGCGCCGTCGGCGGAGTTTGTGCTGCCGGTGCAGCTGGTGCATGGTCTGACGTATGCGGTATTCCTGATCGCGTCAGTGCGGATGGTCTACGACCTGGCTGGGCGTGATCGCGCAGCGACGATGCAGGGTGTGCTGGCGGCGGCGTTGGCGGCGGGCAGCGTGCTTGGTGCGGTGGTGAACGGCGTAGTGGCCGATGTGTTCGGCACCGTGCGCCCCGTATTCGTCGTCGCGGCGATCGGCAATCTTGTGGCGATCATCGTGTTCGTGGCGATGCGGCGGCACTGGGCGGACAAAAAAGATGCTGACCGAGCGGAGGCGCTGCCTTCGGCCGGATGATCTCATGGTCGACTGGCCTGAGTAGTAGTCCGTCCAGGCAAAACTTGTGAGCGTCTGCCCTGTGCGAACCTTGCCTACAACCCACATTGCGCCCATATTGCGCCCACATTGCGCCCATATTGCGCTCACATTGCGACGCAGCAATTTTCCACGGGTGCGGTTGTGCATCCCAGACCGATGGTCTGGGCTAGGACTGCGTCGCGCCTTTGGCGCTTTTTCAGCCTTGAAAGGGCGTATTTCGATTCAGCCGGGGTTTGTGCTGAAGGCGTGGCCCTGGCAACGGCGTGGCGCCGATATCAGAATGTTGAGTGGGGACCCGCAAGTTTTGCCTGGACGCACTAAGTTCCTGTCCATAAGTTTTGTCCGGCAGATTCGCCTCCCCCGCTTTGCGGGGGAGGCGAATCTGCCGCCAGAATTTTTGGCGACTCACTTAGTAGGCATGTTTTTGACAGGCAATTTCGCGGGAGATGCTGATTCGGGCCTGACGAGTCCTGGTTTACTGCTGTGTGAGAATCGGTCGGCATGGTGGAAAGACAACCTTGGCATGCTGTGTCTCGTGAACTGGTCGATTGTGCGATGGGTCGTGCGCCGGCCGATTTAATTGTGCGGAATGCGCGCTGGGTCTGTGTGCAGACTGGCGAAATTATTCCTGCCACAGATGTGGCGGTGCGTGGTTCGCGAATTGCGTACGTTGGGCAGGATGCGAGCCATGCACGTGGCCCGCACACGCGTGTGATCGATGCTGCTGGCCGTTATCTCACACCGGGCCTGCTTGATGGGCACATGCACGTTGAGTCTGGCATGGTGACGGTGACCGAATTTGTGCGCGCGGTGGCGCCGAGCGGCACGACGGGCATGTTCATTGACCCGCATGAGATCGCCAATGTATTTGGCCTGCGTGGTGTGCGGCTGATGCATGACGAGGCACAGGTGCAGCCGATCAACGTGTATGTGCAGATGCCGTCGTGCGTGCCATCGGCGCCGGGGAAGGAGACGCCGGGCGCGTTGATCGGACCGGACGACGTGCGCGAGGCGATGCGGTGGCCGAACATCGTTGGACTGGGCGAGATGATGAATTTTCCGGGCGTGTTCATGTCGGACGAGAGTATGCACGCCGAGATGGCGGAGACGCAGCGTGCGGGGCATGTGATTGGCGGTCATTACGCGTCGCCTGATCTGGGCTTGCCATTTCATGGCTATGTCGCCGGTGGTGCGCAGGACGATCATGAGGGCACGCGCGTCGAGGATGCAATTGCCCGTGCGCGGCAGGGCATGAAAGTGATGCTGCGCTTCGGTTCGGCGTGGTTCGACATCGCCGCCGGCGTGCGTGCGATCACCGAGCATGGGCTTGATCCGCGCAATTTTGTGATTTGCACGGATGACATGCATCCGGGCACGCTGTTGCGCGAAGGGCACATGGATCGTGCGCTGCGTCATGCGATTGCGCAGGGGTTGCGGCCGGTGACGGCGCTGCAGATGATGACGATCAACACGGCCGAGCATTTTGGGCTGAGTCGTGACATTGGGCAGATTGCGCCTGGGCGATATGCAGACATGGTGCTGACGTCGAGCCTAATCGATTTTCATGCTGAGTGTGTGATTGCGGCGGGTGAGGTGATCGTCGAAGGGGGGGAGTGGCGCATCGAACTGCCGCAGTATGAATACCCGGCCGATGTGTGCAGTTCGGTGCACATTGGGCGACCGCTGCGTGCGGAGGATTTTGCCGTGGATGCGCCGGTGGATGCGCCGGTGGATGCGCCGGTGGATGTGGATGAGGTTACGGCCAATGTGATTGGCGTGATCGAGAACCAGGCGCCGACGCGGCATTTGCGGCTGCGGCTGCCGGTGCGCAATGGGCGTGTGCATGGCGATGCAGCACAGGGCGTGTGCAAGGTTGCGCTCGTTGAACGCCATCGCGGCACAGGTGGTGTGGTGACCGGATTTGTGCAGGGCTTCGGCTTCGATGCATCGTGCGCGATTGCGTCGACGGTAGCGCATGACTCACACCATATGCTGGTGATCGGCACAGACGATGATGAGATGGCGGCTGCGGCGAACGCGTTGGCGGAATGCGGTGGCGGCATGCTGGTGCATCGCGCCGGCGCAGTGCGTGCATGCGTACCGTTGCCGATCGCTGGATTGATGTCGGATCAGCGTGCCGAAGTAGCTGCGGGGCAGGCCGAGGCGGTGTTGGCGGAATACCGCGCATGCGGCTGTCGGCTGAACAACGCGAACATGCAGCTTAGCCTGCTGGCACTGGTGGTGATCCCCGAGCTGCGCATTTCAGATCTCGGGCTGTTCGACGTGACACGATTTATGCATGTGCCAGTAGTTGAATAAGGTAACTAACGTGACTTGCCACCTTAGACGGAATTTCGGTCTGGTCGCGACTACGTCGCGTCCCCGTTGAATTTGCCCAAGCCGCGCCCGGACCGAGTGGTCCGGGCTGGAGGCGCGGTCCGCCGCGGGGAATCAACCCGCAGCCTCGAAGAGGCGGCCGCATCTCAGCCCGGGGCACAGCGCCAGAGGCGCGTCGCCCCGGGCGACGCCGGCGCGAGCTGCGGCGCTCGTCGGAAA
>CANJQH010000090.1 GCA_947476335.1 Anaerolineae bacterium
GATGACATGCGTGCCGGAAGTCTAAATGACGCACTCGAAAATTTTTGTAACGACTCAGGCCCAAATCAGTATTTCCCGCGAAACACACTGTTCTCTCCCCCGAAGGGGGAGAGAACAGTGTGTTTCGCGTTGGAAAAATGGCTGGCCTGAGTAGTTATCTTCCCACAGATGGGAAATATCTACACGCTTCGGGGGAGAGAATAGTGTGTTTCGCGTTGGAAAAATGGCCGGCCTGAGTAGTTTTCCTGCAGATGGGAAATATCTACACGCCGCTGGATAGTAGAAGATAGTTCGAAGTTCCGAGTGCCAAGCCTTGGCGCTCGGAAATCTGTCGCGCTCTGCACGCAATCGGTAAGAGCGTTCTCACGTCTGTTTCACGAATTCGTCGTCGTCGGTTTCTATCATTACTTTTATCAGGCAATTTCACAGAGACTCGGTTTTTAGTCGGGTCGCTGTCAGGAATGAGATTTTTAGCAACTATTCAGACCAGCCAGTTGTCCAACGCGAAACACGCGATTCCTTCCCCTTCGGAGGAAGGAATCGCGTGTTTCGCGGGAAATACTGATTTGAACCTGAGTAAGTGCGAATTTTAGGAGTAATGACACAAACATGAACACGAACACGAACATGAAATGGACGCAGCGTCGGATGGCCAGTCTCGCTCTTGCGGTGGCGGGTGTGACCGTAGTTGGGCTGCTCGCAGCGGGCAGCGCGTCGGCGCAGGGCGGCGGGACCGCGAATCCGCTGCGATCGCCGTTGTGCACGCCGCGCGCCGAAGAAGGACAGGGCGGTGAGTCCGGCAACCTCGCCGTGGTGGCGCAGGCGCTGGGCATCGATGAGGCCGTGCTGAAGGCGGCGCTGAAGAGCGGCAAGACCATCGCTGATGTGGCGCAGGCAAATAACGTGCCGGTCGCAAACGTCATCGCCGCCATCGTGGCGGACCGACAGGCGCACATCGCCCAGGCTGTGGTCGATGGCAAGCTGACGCAGGCACAGGCGAACGAAAAATTGGAATACCTCACTGCCAAAGTGACTGAATCGGTGAGCAATCTGCCGCGCAATGGCAGCAATGGCGGCGGCCGCGGCAACACCGGTGGCAACGGCGGCCGGGTGCGCGAAACTGCGCCTGCTGCGCCCGGCTCGTCTGGCGTGACCGGACAGCCGTCGAACACCGGCCGCTCGCAGGCGCCTGCGCAGCAGCCGACTGCCTCGGCCGCGAATTCGACGACGGCCGTGGCGACGGCTGTGCCGCCGAGTGGCAACGCCGGTGGTGGCCGCGGTGGTAATGCAGGCGGCGGTCGCGGCGGCAATGGACGCCCCTGAGTTTGTTGACAAGCCCAAGTAGGTCGTTGGCAACGAACGCCCCGTTTCACAGGAAACGGGGCGTTTTGCGTACATCGAAAATGGGGGTAGCTAACGTGACTTGTTACCTTTTATGTCACCGCCGCCAGCTAATCGGCACGATCCAGCGCGGATCAGCAGTCACCCATGCGGTGTAGCCACCCCAGCGAATACACCACCAGTTGTAGTCTGCGCTTACGGCCACAACCGCGATCGTCTGGCCGAGGTACAGCGTGCCGATTTTATTGCTGTAGATCGAAGCTTCAGCGCGCACATTCACGTTGGCCAGCGCGCAAATCCGCGTAACCGGTGTGCTGCGGCTCACCGGCGCAGCCTCAACCGCACCGCCTCCTCCGAGCATCCCTGCCACACCTGCGATCACGCTCGCGCCGCCGAGCTTCAAAAACGCGCGTCGTTGCATTTTTTTCACTGAAATCTCCTTGAATGAAATACGGTGGAAGTATGCAACGTTGAGTGTGCTTTCACAATAGGACATCGGACCCAGTCGAAACGGCGGAGAAACATCTGAGCATAAATACTTAGCTGCGACCCAATCGTCTTTTCAGTTTTTGCCATAGCAGCGGCACCATCTCATGAGACTGCACATACGGTTCCAAATAACGCCTCGCCAGCATCTGCAAAATCGCCGAACTACCCGTCCAATACAAAATGCGTTCCCTGCGACGATGTTTCAGCGTGCCGCCCGAAACGAGCACGGCCGGAATATCGCCTGTGACGTGCGCCAACTGTGAGAATGAACTGCTCGATGTGCCAATAAAGTAGTCCGTCGAGCGCAACAACCACAAATCGAGCAGTGCATGTCGGCCATCACGTATGAAACCACTTCTTATGTGTTCAGACGTCGTCCAGACAACACGTTCACCATAGCGAGTCCAGAATTTTGTATGCACTCCTTCCACCTTCGTTTCTGTGCCCGTCTGCACATCTGGAGCGCCGTCGTCGCTGCAAAGCAAAATGCCTGCATCCGGCTCCACGGCCAAAATGCGGTCGACCTCGGCCATCACCTGGGCGGTGTTCCCCGAAACATGCGGCCGACGATCGACAAAGTCACCACGCCTCAAGTGCAAGCCAATCATTCGTGGCCGAAAATATTCGGCTCGAAATGCATCGACCGCACTTTGTATCTGCGGGACTGGACGCAAATCGCGAATCAAATCCACGGTGCGCCCGATCAATGCAACCAAGTGCGGATCTTCGGAAGCCAATTCCAAATGATTCCAAAAATCTGTGTGAAGGATTTGATGGTTTTGCTGATTGCGCGACGCGAACAGCCAGCTTCCTGTGCTGACCACCAGGTCGTCTGCTTCCATATCAGCGACATTTGGCATTTTGCGCCACCCAATAAACCTGCGCACGATGAGACGATGAGGGTCGTTCAGCACCGACAAATCCGCCATCTCCACGGGCCAATCATTCACGAACAAATCATGAAACGCCACATCACATTCCGGATTGATCGGCCACAGCATGCGGAATCGCCTGCCCGTCGCTTCAGCGATGGCTAAACCGGACGTCAGCACACGTAAGCGATTGCACAACCCAGATAATGAATGAACTGTCAGGCTCCGCATCCGGGCAAGTATCACATACGCCAACGTAGCGCAGCTACCGCTACTAAGTTCCTGTCCATAAGTTTTGTCCGGCAGATTCGCCTCCCCCGCTTTGCGGGGGAGGCGAATCTGCCGCCAGAACTTTTGGCGACTCACTTAGCGCTCACCCGTGCAACGGCCGCGTCAACCGCGGGCCGCACTGATCCAGGCGGTGCGCCGGCCCCAGTGGATGCACCATCAACGGTAATTGGCGCTCACCGCGAGCACATGCGTGGTGTGACCAGCCCATAGCAGGCCAATACGGCGATACGCCGTCGACGGACCCACGCGCACATTGAGGTTGGCCAGCGTGCGCACCCGATGCACCGGCGTCCAGCGATTGGCCGGCGTCGCTTCCGCAGGCTGCTTCCCAGCCGGCAACGCCACGCGCCCCGCTGCCAGACCGATTCCCCCCAGCTTCAGAAATTCACGTCGTCGCATGTTTGCCACAAAATCCTCCCTCAGCGCGCTTCTTCGTCAGATGGACGCAGAGAACCACGCAGGCCAATCGCGCTTCATACAAACGAAACGAAGGAAACGAACCCGGCTTCTAAGAAGCTATGCGCGCACGCCTACAATTCCCATCGTGAACGTTATCGTCATCGGCGGCGGCGCGGCCGGCTTCTTCGGCGCCATCGCCTGCGCTGAACATGCGCCGCACATGAATGTGCACATTCTCGAGCGCAGCGCCCAGGTGCTCGCCAAAGTGCGCATCTCCGGCGGTGGCCGCTGCAATGTCACCCACGCGTGCTTCGACCCAGCTGCGCTTTCCGCCTACTACCCGCGCGGTGGCGCCGCCCTGCGCGGCGCATTCACCCGCTTCCAGCCCACCGACACCGTCGCATGGTTCGAAGCACACGGCGTCCCACTAAAAACCGAACGCGATGGGCGCATCTTTCCCGTCAGTGACAATTCTGCCGACATCGTCGATTGCCTGACCTACACCGCACGCGAAGCCGGCGTGCGTCTGCGCACCGATGCGCGCATCGACGATCTCACGCACGACGAGAACGGCTTCAAATTGCACATGCACGGCGGCGAAATCCTGCGCGCCGATCGCGTGCTGCTCGCCACCGGCAATGCCCGCCGCGGCTGGGAATGGGCCGCCGCCCTCGGCCACACCATCGTGCCGCCGGTGCCTTCCATCTTCACTTTCGCCGTCGACGATCCGCGCATCACCGACCTCGCCGGCGTCGCCTGCCCGGACGCGCACATCTCCCTGCGCGAGCCCGCGCCGTCGCGTGCGCAGGGGCTCACCCAGCGCGGGCCGCTGCTCATCACACACTGGGGCTTCAGCGGCCCGGCCATACTGCGCCTGTCCGCGTGGGCGGCACGGCTGCTGCATGACACTGGTTTTCGCGGCGAAATCGAAGTGTGCTGGCTGCCTGATCTTGCGGAGCAGGCGCTCATCGACCAGTTGCACGAATTCAAGCACGAACGCGGCGGCGCACGCGTCGCCAGCGCGCAGTCGCCCTTCGCCAACGTGCCCGCCCGCCTATGGCAGCGCCTGTGCACCGCAGCTGGCATCTTCGACGACCAACGCTGGGCCAAACTCCCCAGGGCCGACCTGCTGCGCCTCGCCGATCAGCTGCTGCACAGCCGCTTCTCCGTGTCCGGCAAAGGCGCATTCAAGGACGAATTCGTCACCGCCGGCGGTATCGCGCTCGACGAGGTGAATTTCAGAACCATGGAAAGCCGCGTCTGCCCCGGCCTGCACTTCGCCGGCGAAGTGCTCGATATCGACGGCATCACCGGCGGCTTCAACTTCCAGGCCGCATGGACCACCAGCTGGCTCGCCGGACAGGCCATGCAATAAGAAATGCCGAGTGAGCAGCGAAATTCGGCACTAACTCATCACTCGATACGCCACGAACGCCGCCACCCAGCCGACGGCGAAGCTATAAATCATGAACGTATTTGCAAAGCGGCGGCCGAGCTCTTTCGCCATGACGCCGTAGACGGCGAGACACGAGTTATATAGAAGGAGCAGCAGCATGAACGACAATGCCGAAGCCGGCGTGAAGGTATTCGCCACAGCGGTGCGCAATGCGCTGTCGCCGCTGTTGCTCACATCGAAGGCCTGCATGCGCGGGTCGACGAGCGTGCGCAGGCTGCGCAGCGTCGCCTCGCCCAGCGCCGTCGCCTGTTGCGCCAGCCCGCTCACCAGTTCGACGGGCGGCCGCGGCGCGGCATCCTCAGTGGCATAAATCGTGGCCATGAAGCTGAGCGCCACTTCCCGCGCCAGGAACGCAGGGATCAGCGACGTCGTCGCGCGCCAATCATCCAGCCCGATCGGCGCGAACACCGGCGTCACAGCGCGGCCAATCCACGCCACCACACTGTCCTGCGGCTTCGCACCGAACGGCACGTGGACCAGCAGCCACACCACCACGGATACGCCGAAGATCGTCGTCCCGGCGCGCGTCAGAAATTCGCGCACATGGCTCCACACGATCACCCCCACCGTGCGCATGCGCGGCAGCCGATACGGCGGCAACTCCATCACCAACAGCGCCGGATCGCTGCGAAACATGCGCTTCTGCACAAAGAACGACGTCGCCACCGCCACAACAACGCCGAGCACATACAGTCCCATGATCACCAGCGCCGGGTTTGGAAAGAACAGCGCCGCAAAAAAAGAAAACACCACCAGCCGCGCCGGGCAGCTGATGAACGGAATCATCAGCGCCACCAGCATTTTGTCGCGCCGGCTCTCCAGCGTGCGCATCGCCATGATCGCCGGCACGTTGCAGCCGAGGCCCAGCAACAGCGGGATGATCGCCTTACCATTCAATCCCAGCACGCCCATGAAGCGGTCCAGCAGAAACGGCAGCCGCGCCATGTAGCCGGTCATACCCAGCAGCGTCAGGAAGAAGTACATCACCGCAATCAGCGGCAGAAAAGTCAGCACGAAAGCGAAGCCGCCCAGCACCGCTTCACCGACGAAGTTGCCGACGATGGCGGGCGCTCCGATCGCCTTCAAACCCTGCGCTGTCAGCGGTGCGAGATAACCATTGAAAAAACCATCCAGCCAGTCCATGAACGGCGCTGAGAAGTCAAACGAGACCTTAAAAAAGGCGTACAGCACCGCCATATAGATCACCAGACCGGCGACTGGATGAAGCAGCACGCGGTCGAGCGTGCGTGTCAGCCCGTGGGCGCGAGAGGGCGGCTCTGCGCTGCGGCGCGCGGTGCGCTGAAAAATCTCAGCCGCAAATTGGCGCCGCGCTTCACGTCGTACGTCATCGGGCATGGATGCGCCTATGCCGGGTGCGCAGATCGGCACACGCCCAACGCGCCGCGCTTCGAGCAGCGCCGGCAACAGGTCGCGCACGCCGGCGCCCGTCCGCCCAATCGTCGGCAGCGCCCGCACACTGAGCATCTCACTGAGCTTGCCGGCGTCGACGCGCAGACCCGCTGCACGCGCCTCATCTGCCATATTCAGCGCCACCACCATCGGCGTGCCGAATTCGGCCAGCTCCACCGTCAGCGCGAGGTTGCGCTGCAGATTCGGCGTCTCGACCACGTTCAAAATTACGTGCGGACGCTCGTTGGTCAAATAGTCGCGCGCGACGCGCTCGTCGTCGCTGACCGGCTCCAGCGTATAAATTCCCGGCAGATCGACGAAGCGGATGCGCACACCTTCAAAGCGCTTCTCGCCTTCCTTCTTCTCGACAGTGACACCGGGCCAGTTGCCGACCGTGAAATTCGACCCGACCAGCGCGTTCAGAATCGTCGTCTTGCCGGTATTGGGGTTCCCGGCGATGGCGACGATAATTTCATCGCCCACAGATTCGACCGTCGTCATTGCACTTCAACGGCGCGCGCAAAATCACTGCTCACGGCCATTTGCACCGCGCCGATCTGCAACAGCAGCAAACGCCCATTGCGGCGCAACACTTCCACACACGAACCGATGTGCAGCCCCATCGCCTGCGTGCGCACCAGCAGCGCCCGGCTGCTCTCCGGCCCGACCAGATGGATCGCAGACACGACGGCTTGTCGCCCGATCGGCAGATCGGTCAAGAAATGGGAACCAGCAGATTCATACACAGCGAGCATTATGCAAAAATGCACCACCCTCGGGAATTGCCGACGTGTGCACACAGATTGCGCAGCGGCCAAACTGAAATTTGACCGCGGTTATATTTTTATTTCAGATTTCGTAACAGCTCAGGCCCAAATCAGTATTTCCTGCGAAACAAGCTATTCCTCCCCCTGAAGAGGGAGGAATAGCTTGTTTCGCGTTGGGAAACTGGCTGGCCTGAGCCGTTGCCAGATTTCAGTATTTCACATCGATCTGCTTGCGCTCTTTCGCGCTCTGCAGAATCGCGTCACAGATCACTGCGTTGCGATAGCCGTCCTCGAAGTCGGCGCCATAGGGTTTGATCGGCGTCTTGTTCACCACGGCTTCCAGGAAGTGGTTCAGCTCGTGCACGAAAGTGTGCTCCCAACCGATGATGTGTCCCTGCGGCCACCAGTTCTTCCAGAACGGGTGGTAGCTTTCGCTCACCAGCACCTTCGTGAAGCCCTGCACGTTCTTGTCCTGGTCCTTCATGTACACCTCGAGGTTGTTCATGTCCTCCAGGTTGAAGCGCACCGAACCGTGCTCGGCGTTGATCTCGAAGGTGTTGTGGTTCTTGCGGCCGGGTGCGAAGCGCGTGGCTTCGAGCGTGCCCATCGCGCCGTTCTTGTATTCCACCACCGCCTCGAAGCAGTCGTCGACGGTGACCTTCTCCTTCTTGCCTGACGCGCCGGTGCGCTCGGTGATGAACGTGCCGGTGCGCGCCATCAGGCTCTTCGGCTCGCCCACCAGGAAGCGCGCCAGGTCGATGATGTGCGAACCCAGGTCGCCCAGCGTGCCGCTGCCGGCGATCTTCTTGTCCAGGCGCCAGACCATCGGGAAGTCGGCGTCGGCGATCCACTCCTGCAGATACGACGCACGAAAGTGGTAAATCCGCCCGAGCTTGCCCGTGTCGATCAGGTCCTTCACCAGCCGAATCGCCGGGACGAAGCGGTAGTTGAAGGCGGTCATGTGCACGATCTTGGCCTTCTTCGCCGCCTGCCACATCTCGTGGCACTCTTCAGCGTCGCGCCCGAGCGGCTTCTCCGAAATAATGTGCTTGCCCGCCTTCGCCGCCGCCAGGTTCGGCTCGAGGTGCAGATTGTTCGGGCCGCTGTTGTCCAGCACCTGCACGTCCGGATCTTCGATCAGATCCTGCCAGCGCGTGTACGACTTGGCGTATCCGTAGCGCTTTGCCGCTTCGGCCACCGCCTCGGCGTTGCGGCCGGCGATCGCAGCCAGCTTCGGAATCGCCGCCGGCGGGTACATCATGTACGGAATCTTCTTCAGTGCGTTCGTGTGCGCCTTGCCCATAAACGCGTACCCCAGCATGCCCACGCCCACTTCAGGCGCTTCGCCGGTCGCCTTCGGACCGGCCATCGCTACGAATCCAACTTCGTCGGACATTATTCAGTACTCCTTGTTTGACTATCGACGGCCGACCACCGACCGCCGATGATTGACGGCGATCGGCGGTCGGCCGTCTGCCGTCTGCCGTCCGTGATCACGGGCGACGCTTGCGTCGCCCCTACTTTTTCTTTTCGAATGCGGCGTCGAACGCCACGTTGCTCGTCTTGAAATCGAGGCGCTTGACGAACGCCGCCGATTCGGTGGCGCCGTGCTCGCGGTCCATGCCGGAGTCTTCCCATTCGACCGAG
The DNA here is from genome assembly GCA_947476335.1 of Anaerolineae bacterium. Lineage (GTDB taxonomy): Bacteria > Chloroflexota > Anaerolineae > J036 > Brachytrichaceae > CANJQH01. Next base: position 8,673 of record CANJQH010000090.1, read on the forward strand.
AGCGGGCCGGCGTAGCCGATCTCGTTCAGCGCGCGAATGATTTCCTCGAACTGAATGCTGCCGCGGCCGGGCGAGCGGAAGTCCCACGCGCGCCGCGAATCGCCGAAGTTCGTGTGGCCGCCGAACACGCCGGCTTCCTTCGGCGTCGCGCTCCACCACACGTCCTTGACGTGCATGTGATAAATCCGATCGCGGAAGCGCCGGATGAACGCCACGTAGTCGACGTTCTGGTAGCCGAAGTGGCTCGGGTCGTAGTTGAAGCCGAATTCCTTGCGACCCTTCAGCGCCGCGATCGCGCGCTCGGCGCTGGCGATGTCGAACGCAATTTCCGTCGGATGCGCCTCGAGCGCGAAGCGAATCTTCTGTTCCTTAAATACGTCGAGGATCGGATTAAAACGGTCGGCGAATTCGCGGAAGCCGGCGTCGATCATGTCCGGAGTGACCGGCGGGAACGAATACAGCAGATGCCAGATCGAGCTGCCGGTGAAGCCGTTGACCACCTTCACACCGAACAGCTTCGCCGCGCGCCCGGTGTCGGCAATTTCCTCGGCGGCGCGCTTGTTCACGCCGGCCGGCTTGCCGTCGCCCCAGATACGCGGCGAAAGAATCGCCTTGTGCCGTTCGTCAATCCGGTCGCACACCGCCTGGCCGACCAGGTGGTTGCTGATCGCCAGGCACTTCATGCCGTGCTGCTCGAGAAAGTCGCGCTTCTCGCGCACGTACTTGTCGCTGCTGAGCGCCTTATCGACTTCGAAGTGATCGCCCCAGCACGCCAGCTCCACGCCGTCGTAGCCGAAGCTCTTCGCCTTCTGCACGATGACCTCGAAGGGCAGGTCCGCCCACTGGCCGGTGAACAACGTAACGGGTCTTGCCATTTGTTTTTCTCCTGGTTTGCAACGACTCAGGCCGTGGTCCATGTTTTCTACGAAATGCGCTGCTCATTCCCTGAGCCTCTGAGCAAAAAAGCAGCGCGTTTCACAGCAGGAAACGGACCGACCGGGGTCGTTGCCCTGATCCTTATGCCTGAATAGGCTAAGTGTATGCGCGCACTTCAGACATGACAAATTCGAGATCGGAAAAACCCACCTGCGCGGCACGATCGTCGGCTAAGCGAGTCGCCAAAAGTTCTGGCGGCAGATTCGCCTCCCCCGCAAAGCGGGGGAGGCGAATCTGCCGGACAAAACTTATGGACAGGAACTTAGGCGTCATCCCGAGCGCAGCATCGTCATCCCGAGCGCAGCGAGGGACCCAAAAATTCATCAATAAAATTCATCAATTTAGGTGAGTAGATCGCCCAGCCAGCCTTCATACTAGTACGTATGACGAATGTCAGCCACGGTGACTCTCACGCTCCCCTGTTTCGCGGCCTGCTCGCTATTGTGCTTGCAGCAGGCATCCTGCTGCTCGTCCCAGCCCGGACCACCACCGCCGCCCCGGCGCCTGCGTCCGTTCAGCCTGCACCTGCCGCCCAGACCGCCTGCTCTACCGTCGTCAGCACCGTGAGCGACTCCGGCACCGGCTCCCTGCGCAGCGCCCTCGCCTGCGTCAGCGGCGGCTCCACCGTCACCTTCGCCCCGGCGGCATTCGGCACCGCGAAGACCATCACCCTCACCGCCCAGCTTCCGATCACCCGGTCGCTCGTCATCAGCGGGCCCGGCAGCGGCCTGCTCACCATCAGCGGCAACAACGTCACGCGCACCCTCTTCATCAACGCCGGCGCCGCGAATCCCGTCCAAATCTACGGCCTCACGCTCGCCCGCGGCCGCGTCACCGCCGGCGACGGCGGCGCCGTCTACGTGCAATCCGCCGCCTCCCTGACCATTTCCAACACCCGCATCGTCGACAGCAGGGCCGTCTCGACCACCCTGACCAACGGCCAGGGCGGCGGACTGTTTGCCGGCGGCGGACTGTTTGCCACCACAGGCATCCCGCTGATCCTCGTCAACTCGCAGATGCTCTCCAACACTGCCGCCCAGTCCGGCGGCTTCTACGCAGTCGGCGCCGTGTCGATGATCAGCTCCACCGTCGCCTCCAATACAGCAGGCACCGACAACGGCGGCTTCTACGCATCCGGCGCCGTGTCGATGATCAGCTCCACCGTCGCCTCCAATACAGCAGGCACCGACAACGGCGGCTTCTACGCATCCGGCGCCGTGTCGATGACCGCCTCCACCGTCGCCTCCAACTCCGCCGGCGCCAGCATCGGCGGCTTCCAGGCAGGCGGCGCGGTGACGATGACCGCCTCCACCGTCGCCTCCAATACAGCCGGCAGCAACACAGGCGGCTTCTATGCGAATAGCGCCGTGACGATGATCAGCACCACCGTCGCCTCCAATACAGCTCGCGCTGGCGACTACGGCGGCTTCTACGCATCCGGCGCCGTGTCGATGAACGCCTCCACCGTCGCCTCCAATACAGCCGGCTCCAGCAGCGGCGGCTTCTTCACATTCGGCGCGGTGACGATGACCGCCTCCACCGTCGCCTCCAATACAGCAGGCATCGACACAGGCGGCTTCTACGCATCCGGCGGCGCGGTGACGATGAACGCCTCCACCGTCGCCTTCAATGCAGCTCGCACTGGCTCCTTCGGCGGCTTCTTCACATCCTCCGGCGCCGTGACGATGAACGCCTCCACCGTCGCCTCCAATACAGCCGGCGCCAGCTACGGCGGCTTCTCCGCAGGCGGCGCCGTGTCGATGACCGCCTCCACCGTCGCCTCCAATACAGCCGGCAACAACACAGGCGGCTTCCTAGCATTCGGCGCCGTGTCGATGACCGCCTCCACCGTCGCCTCCAACTCCGCGGGCTACAACTACGGCGGCTTCCAGGCAGGCGGCGCCGTGTCGATGAACGCCTCCACCGTCGCCTCCAATACCGCTCGCGCTGGCTTCGGCGGCTTCCAGGCATACCGCGCCGTGACGATGATCAGCTCCACCGTCGCCTCCAATACAGCCGGCTCCTACTACGGCGGCTTCTCCGCAAACGGCGCGGTGACGATGACCGCCTCCACCGTCGCCTCCAATACAGCAGGCATCGACACAGGCGGCTTCTCCGCAGAAGGCGCCGTGTCGATGAACGCCTCCACCGTCGCCTCCAACTCCGCCCGCTCCAGCTGGGGCGGCTTCTACGCATCCGGCGCCGTGTCGATGATCAGCTCCACCGTCGCCTCCAACACAGCCGGCACCAACACCGGCGGCTTCTACGCATCCGGCGCCGTGTCGATGATCAGCTCCACCGTCGCCTCCAATACAGCCGGCAACAACTACGGCGGCTTCTCCGCAGGCGGCGCGGTGACGATGACCGCCTCCACCGTCGCCTCCAACTCCGCCGGCGCCAGCGTCGGCGGCTTCTACGCGCAGAGCGCCGTGTCGATGATCAGCTCCACCGTCGCTTCCAATACAGCTCGCGCTGGCGACTACGGCGGCTTCTCCGCAGGCGGCGCCGTGTCGATGAACGCCTCCACCATCGCATCCAATACAGCCGGCACCTACGCCGGCGGCTTCTACGCATTCGGCGCCGTGACGATGACCGCCTCCACCGTCGCCTCCAATACAGCAGGCACCGGCGCGGGCATCGTCGCCGCATCATCGATCGTCGTCTCCAACAGCACCATCGCCAACAACGTCGCCACGGTCGCCGGCGGCGGCGTCTCCCTCACCGTCGGCTCGACTGCGC
>CANJQH010000091.1 GCA_947476335.1 Anaerolineae bacterium
CCGAAGGTGCGCAAGCCCCGGGTGGTGACGGCGGCGCAGCGACGCGCGGTCAACGTTTGCCCCCAACGGCGGCGGCGGTCACCTGCACCCGGACAGAGGGTCCGCAGCAGCGTGCCCTCGGCGCTTTTTTCGCGGAACATGAGTGCCGAAGGCGCGGTCCACCGCGGCAGGCCAGCAGCCAGCCCAAAGGTGCGCAAGCCCCGGGTGGTGACGGCGGCGCCACGACGCGCGGTCAACGTTTGCCCCCAACGGCGGCGGCACCTGGGGGTCTGAGGGGCATGAATCATGGATAATACGATTGCCCGCAATCGTATGTATAAAACAGTAATAACTCAGTTCAGCACTGCTCTACTCCCCGAATCACGCCGACGCGATTCAGGGATTTCAAAAATTGCCTGAGTTGCTACATACAAGACAGCTTGTCACAAAAGGTTGTTTTCCAGAGGAGATTCATGGGGAAATATGCAATCGGAGTGGATTACGGCACCGAAAGCGGTCGCGCTCTGGTAGTTGATGTTGAAACTGGCGCAGAACTGGCCAGCGCCGTGCACCCATACGCCAACGGCGTCATCGACGAGCGACTGCCGGCAAACGCCGGTGGTGCTAGGCTCGAGCCAGATTGGGCACTGCAGGATCCGAACGACTACATCGAAGTGCTCAAGCACGCCGTCCCAGAAGCGCTGCGCCTCAGCGGCGTCTCACCCGATGACGTCATCGGCGTCGGCATCGACTTCACTGCCTGCACCATGCTGCCCACCCTGCGCGACGGCACGCCGCTGTGCGAAACACCGCAATGGCGCAATCACCCGCACGCCTGGGTCAAGCTGTGGAAACACCACGCCGCACAGCCCGAAGCCGACCGCGTCAATCAAGTCGCCCGCGATATGGGCGAAGGCTGGCTCGACCGCTACGGCGGCAAAATTTCCAGCGAGTGGTTCTTTCCCAAGGCGCTCCAGATTTTGAATGAAGCCCCCGAGGTCTATGCCGCCGCCGAACGCCTGATCGAAGCCTGCGACTGGGTAATCTGGCAGCTCACCGGCATCGAAACGCGCAACAGCTGCACCGCCGGCTATAAGGCGATCTACCAGAAGGAAACTGGCTTCCCGCGTCGTGAATATCTGGCGGCGCTGCACCCGGACTTTGCCGACGTGGTCGAGACGCGCATGAGTCGCGAGATTCTGCCGCTCGGCGCGCGCGCCGGCGGCATCACCGCACAGGCCGCAGCATGGACGGGCCTCAAACCCGGCACCGCCGTGGCCGTCGCCAACGTCGATGCGCACGTGACTGTGCCTTCAGCTCAGGCGACCGACCCGGGCGTGATGGTCATGATCATGGGCACCAGCATCTGCCACATGGTCATCGGCGAAAACCTGCAGGTCGTGCCGGGCATGTGCGGCGTCGTCGAAGACGGCATCACACCAGGCACCTTCGGTTACGAGGCCGGCCAGAGCGCCGTCGGCGACATCTTCGGCTGGTTCGTCGAAAATAATGTGCCGGCATGGGTCGACCGCGCAGCAGAAGCCGCCGGCCTGAACGTGCATGCATACCTCGAACGCGAGGCAGCCAAGCTGCGGCCAGGCGAAAGCGGTCTGCTGGCGCTCGACTGGCACAACGGCAACCGCAGCACGCTCGTCGACGTCGAGCTGGGCGGCCTCATGCTCGGCGCCACTCTATTGACGAAGCCGCACGAGCAGTACCGCGCGCTGATCGAGGCGACGGCCTTCGGTACGCGCGAGATCATCGAGGCGCTCGAGCGCAACAGCGTACCGGTGAAACGCCTCGTCGCCGCCGGCGGCCTGCCCGAGAAGAATCACCTGCTCATGCAGATTTACGCCGACGTCACGCAGCGCGAAATCGGCGTGGTGCGCGCGGTGCAGGCACCCGCCCACGGCGCAGCCATGCACGGCGCCGTCGCCGCCGGATTTTACAAAGACATCTACGCCGCCGCCGACGCCATGGGCGGTCTCAAGGACGTGGTCTTCAAGCCGAACCCGGCGCATAAGGACGACTACGACGCGCTCTTCGCCGACTACAAGTCGCTCTACGATTACTTCGGCCGCGGCACCAACGACGTCATGAAGCGCCTGCGCGCACGGAGGTCGGGTCATGCTTGAAACACTCAAGCAGCAAGTATGCGATTGGAATCGCGCCCTGCCCCGGTATAACCTCGTGGTCTGGACGAGCGGCAACGTCAGCGCGCGCGATCCACAAACGGGCCTGATCGTGATCAAGCCCAGCGGCATCGAGTTCGACGATCTGCGCCCGGAACAGCAGGTCGTCGTCGACGTCGATGGCAATGTGGTCGAAGGGTTGCTCAAACCATCGTCGGATACGCTCAGCCATTGCTATATTTACCGCCAGCGGCCGGATGTGTTCGGCATCTCGCACACGCACTCGAACTACGCCACGGCGTTCGCCGCAGTCGGCAAACCGATTCCCTGCGTACTCACCGCGATGGGCGACGAATTCGGCGGCGCTGTGCCGTGCGCCGGCTTCGCCCTCATCGGCAGTGAAGCGATTGGCCAGCAGGTCGTCGAACACATCGGCAACTCCCCTGCCGTGCTGCTGCAGCGCCACGGCGTGTTCACCGTCGGCAAATCCGGCAAAGACGCGCTCAAGGCCGCTGTCATGGTCGAGGACATCGCCAAAACAGTCTGGCTGGCGATGCAGCTCGGCACCCCGGAACCAATCCCAGCCGAAGATGTGGCAAAGCTGAATTTTCGGTATCAGAATATCTACGGGCAGTAATTCGACTGCCGACCGCTGACCGCAGACCGCCGTAAAGCATCGGCCGTCGGTGGTCTGCGGTCGGCAGTCCCCCACCAAAACCATGTCCCTACCCAACCTCAAAGACCTCGAAGTCTGGTTCCTCACCGGCAGCCAGCATCTCTACGGACCCGAAACGATCGAACAGGTCGCCGAGCATTCGCGCGAAATTGCCAAGGCGCTCGGCCGCAGCAAGAGCATCCCGGTCAAGGTCGTCTTCAAGCCGGTGCTGACCACGCCGGACGCAATTCTGCAGGTGATGCAGGACGCGAACGCGTCGGCGAAGTGCGTGGGCGTGGTGACGTGGATGCACACGTTCTCGCCGGCCAAGATGTGGATTGCCGGCCTGTCGGCGCTGCGCAAGCCGCTGGCGCACCTGCATACACAGTACAACCGCGACATCCCATGGGCCGCCATTGACATGGATTTCATGAACCTGAACCAGGCCGCCCATGGCGACCGCGAGTTCGGCTTCATCATGTCGCGCCGCCGCATGAACCGCAAGGTCGTCGTCGGCCATTGGCAAGATCCGGAAGTGCAGGCATCGCTCGGCGCATGGGCGCGCGCAGCATGCGGCTGGCACGAATTCCAGCACCTCAAGCTCGCTCGCATCGGCGACAACATGCGCTCGGTAGCGGTCACTGAAGGCGATAAGGTCGAAGCGCAGGCGAAATTCGGCTTCGCCGTGAACGGCTATGGCGTCGGCGATCTCGTCGCGCTGGTGAACACCGCTTCCGAAAAGGAACTCGATGCGCTGTGCAAGGAATACGAAGCGACATACGAAATGTCGGCCGACCTGCGCAAGGGCGGCGCTCGCCATTCGTCCGTGCGCGAAGCGGCGCGCATCGAACTCGGCCTGCGCGCGTTCCTGACGAACGGCGGCTTCGGCGCGTTCACCACGACATTCGAGGACCTGCACGGCCTGACCCAGCTGCCCGGCCTCTCCGTGCAGCGCCTGATGGCCGATGGCTACGGCTTCGGCGGTGAAGGTGACTGGAAGACGTCGGCGCTGCTGCGCGCGATGAAGGTAATGGCAGCCGGCCTGCCCGGCGGCACCTCCTTCATGGAGGACTACACCTACCACCTCGACCCGTCCGGCCAGATCGTGCTCGGCGCCCACATGCTGGAAATCTGCCCAAGCATCGCCTCCGGCAAGGCCAGCCTGCAGGTGCACCCGCTCGGCATCGGCGGCAAAGCCGACCCGGCACGCCTGGTCTTCGACACCGCCGCCGGCGCAGCAATCAACGCCTCGCTCATCGACATGGGCAACCGCTTCCGCATGATCGTCAATGACGTGCAAGTCGTCGATGGCACGGAACCGCTGCCGAAGCTGCCCGTCGCCCGCGCGCTGTGGGTGCCGATGCCAAATCTCAAGGTCGGCGCCGCCGCCTGGATTTACGCCGGCGGCGCGCATCACACCGGCTTCAGCCAGGTGCTGACCGCCGAACACATGCAGGACTTCGCCGACATGGCCGGCATCGAATTCCTGCACATCAACGCTGACACGAAAATCTATGACTTCCGCAACGAAATCCGCTGGAACGACGCGGCGTACAGATAGTGGATAGCATGGAGTGGATAGTCAGGGTGGAGGGTTTGTTCTCCAAGTTTGCTCTTCACGCTGACTATCTGCGATCTACTATCCACCATCTACTTTCTGCTCCCCCTACAACACACCCACCGGATCCACATCCACCGCAGCGCCGGGAACCGCGCCGAGCTGCACAAGCAGTTCGCGCGGTTCGGGGCAACGCACAAGCACCTGCCAGCGGAAGCGACCGCCGCGGCGCGAAAAGTAGCACGCAGCCGGGCCGATGACGTCGTTCGCCGCAACAATATTGCGTGCGCGGCGCGCGATATCGACGGCCCGTGCGCGCGCCGCAGCTTCGTCCGTATCAGCGCATACAAAGCGCACCAGGCGCGTCCACGGCGGCAGGCGCAGCCGGCGGCGCTCCGCCAGCTCACGGCGTGCGAAGCCAGCGCCATCGTGCGCCGCGGCGCTGCGAATCGCCGCATGATCCGGGTTGTAGGTTTGCACGACCACGCGCCCAGGCTGCAACGCACGACCAGCCCGCGCCGAAAGCTGCTCAAGCGTCTGGAACGTGCGCTCACCGGCGCGAAAATCCGGCACGAATAAACCGATGTCGGCCAGCACCACGCCGACAAGCGTCGCCAGCGGCAGGTCAAGGCCTTTTGCCACGCTGTGCGCACCGATGAGCACATCAGCTTGCCGCGACACAAAGCGACGCAGCAACTGCTCCAGCGCACCCGCCGCACGGATCGAATCGCGGTCGATTCGCACCACGCGCGCATGCGGAAAACGCCGCAGCACTTCCTCCTCCACCGCCAGCGTCCCCGCACCGAAGTAGCGAATGCGCGCGCTGCGACAGGCCGGACAACGCACCGGCGCCGGCTGCCGATGTGAACATACGTGGCAGCGCAAATCATCCCCATGCCACGCCAGCGGCGAATCGTCGCGCGGACAACGCATGACGTGGCCGCAGTCGCGGCACGTCACCATCGACGCTGTGCCACGGCGGTTCAAATAGAGGATCGCCTGCTCACGCCGCTGCAGCGTGTGCGCCAGTCCTTCCTGCAGCGCCCGACTAAACATCGAAATATTGCCCGCCGCCAGCTCGGCGCGCATGTCGACAACTTCGACCTGTGGCAGCGGCTGAAACGCCAGGCCATCTACTTCGCCCTGCGCACTACTCACTACGCCACAGCGCACACCCTGCGCCTGCAGCCGCAGCACCGGCGCTCGCACACGCTGCGTCAATTCCAGCAGATCCAGCAGCGTCGACTGCGAACCAAATTCGGCCGAATGCAGCGCCTCCAGCGTCGGCGTCGCGCTGTTCAATATCAGCGTCGCACCAACCTGCGCTGCATACTGGCGCGCCACACGGCGCGCATCGTAGTACGGCGATTCGGGCTGCTTGTACGAAGCGTCGTGCTCCTGATCTACCACGATGACGCCGATGTTCGCCAGCGGCGCGAACAGCGCCGAGCGCGCGCCAACGACGACCCTCTGCTCACCGGCGCGGATGCGGCGCCAGGCCGCGTAGCGCTCGCTTGGCTTCAGGCGCGAATGGATCAGCGCCACCTGGCCAGGAAAACGCTCGAGAAAACGCCGCGCCAGCTGCGGCGCCAGGTCGATCTCAGGCACAAGCACCAGCGCACCCTTGCCCTGCTCAAGCGCCGCCTGCACCGCATACATGGCAATCTCGGTTTTGCCCGAACCATCGACACCCCGCAGCACGAATGCGCCGCCCGGCTGCGCACGAATCGCATCCCATGCTCGCTGCTGATCGTCTGTAAGCGCAGGCGCACTGCGCACAATGTAATCCGTTTCAGAAAGCGGGTCGCACCAGCGCTGCGCATCGCCGAGCACGATGTAATCTTCCTGCGCCAGCCAGTTCAGGTCTTCGCGCCGCGCACCCGTTTCAACCAACAGCCAGTCAGCCCATGCAATGCCGGCGGACCGCTGCAGGCTGCGCAGCACACCGGCCCTGCGCCCGCGCACATCGGCGCGCACGCGGCTCTTCTGCCCCGCGTCCTCCAACTGCGCAAGCACCAGGTCGAGTGTGTCTTCTGATAACACCAGCTGTACGAGCGTATTGCGGCGCGGCGGCGGCGGCGCGATACCGACAGGCGAACTGCGCACGGCAACGCCGACGTCGACCAGTCGATCAAGCTCAGTTCGCCAGCCATTTGCACCGCGCAATCTGCGCGCAAGTGAACTGCGCACCAATGGGCCATGCTCGCGCAGCACCCCGATGATGCGCGCAACAACGGTGTGTGGCTTGAACGACGTGCGCACAGGCGGCTCGGCCAGCGCATAAATTTCAGCCGACGCCGGCGTCAGGCCGGACGGAACCATGAGCGCACAGCAGAGACCCAGCCTCGCACCATATTCGGCGGCGATCCAGCGCGCCAGTGCAAGCTGCTGCTCGTTCAACAGCGGCACTGCGTCAAGGCGGCTGTGCACCTCAAAAAGCCGCGCCTTCGGCGCCACCCCACCGAACGCACTCACTATGCCGGTCACTATTCGACCGCGCAGCGGCACGCTCACGGCATGGCCGACGCGCAGTTCACCGCGCAGTGCAGCCGGCACGAGATAGCTCAATTCCATCGGCACGCCGCGCCGCAGCACAGCAACATGGACGAGATCGTTTGCACTCATCGGCGCGCGGGATTCTCTCATGCACCCCTGCATGGGTGTATCTGCGGTTTAGGGACAAATTTTCCTGCGGCGCCACTGTCGGGAGCAGATTTCACGAAATGGCGCGGTCTAAACTCACCCCCAACGGCGAATGCCCCCTCTCACAATTCCCCAAGAATGGTGCTATATCATTCGCACTGCTAACATTTTGGCCCACACTCCAACAAAATCAACCCACGCAATGACCACAACCGCCGAGCTTGCCCAGCTGCTTCTTGAGACCATGCCCATACTCGGGCAGGCGATCGGCCGCTCGATACGCACAAAGTCATGCACACAAAACCCATCCGAGGGGAACCTGATCATTCATATCACGATGCTGCGCATGTTGATCAATGGTCCGAAAACATTTCAGGAACTGCTTGCTTTTCGCGGCGTTGCCGCAGCAACGCTGTCACGGTCAATCGACGCGATGGTAAAGCACGCGTGGGTCGAACGCGTCCAACATCCGGATGACAAACGCCAGGTGCTGCTGCACGCCACAGATGAAGGCCGGCGCTATTTCTTCGAACTCGTCGACAGCGCCCGCACGAACCTGATCGAATCGCTGCGCACACTCAATTCAGACGAGCGCGCCACAATTGCGGAGGCACTCACTCTCCTGCGTCGAACGCTGCCGCAGTAATCAAAATAGCGAAAGCGTAGCAGCAGGTGAATTCGATAAAGCAGAGCACGACGGCAAGTCTGGTCAACGATTTCGCTTTTTTTTTACTTTTTATGTAGCCGCTCAGGTCATCTGGTCTTCCAACGCGAAACACGCAGTTGCTTCTCTCACAGAGGGAAGGAATCGCGTGTTTCGCGTTGGGAAACTGACTGGCCTGAGTAGTAGTACTTTTTTACTTAAATGAAGCACTTAAGAAGATCCCTCATTTTTCTGCGGCCGAATACGCTGCTGATGACCGGCGCCATCATCAGCCTGGTTGCCGTCCTCGTCTCGAACCTGCTCAGCCCGCAGTATCTACAACGCGCCATCGACGACGGCATCTCCGCTGGCAACCAGTCCGCCATCATGAATGCCGTCATCATGCTGCTGCTGCTCGCACTCCTGCGCGGCGTGTTCAGCTTTGCACAGACATACCTGCTCGAACGAATTTCGCAGAACGTCGCCTTCGACATGCGCAATTTGCTGTTCAACAAGCTGAGTGATCTGAGCTTCAGTTATCACGATCAGCAGCAGACCGGGCAGCTCATGACGCGCGTGACCAGCGACGTCGAAGTGATTCGCCAATTCGTCGGCCAAGGCCTGCTGAACCTCGTCGCAGCAGTGATCACCGTCATCGGCGTCATCATCGTGCTCGTCGCCACGAACTGGCAGCTCGCCATCGTCGAGCTACTGTCGATTCCAATCATCTTTGCGCTGATCGGCTTCTTCATCTCGAAGGTGCGGCCGCTGTTCGGTGTGGTGCAGTCGCGGCTCGGTGCGCTGAACACGATTCTGCAGGAGAACCTCGCCGGCATCCGCGTAGTGCGCGCATTCGCGCGCGAACCCTACGAGCAGAAGCGTTACCTCACGATGAATGAGGCGCTCATGGATGTGAACATCACGATCAACAAGCGCTCATCGGTAGCTTTTCCACTTACATTTCTGACAGTGAACGTGGCGACGCTGCTCGTGGTACTGGTCGGTGGCATCAAAGTCATCAATGGCACGATAACGGTCGGAACGCTCGTGGCATTCCTCAGTTACCTGGTGGTGCTGATCGGGCCGGTGTTCGGCATCGGCTTTCTGGCGACGGCGATCGGCCGCGCAGCGGTAAGCGCTGAGCGCGTGTTCGAAGTGCTCGATGCGCGCAACGAAGTCGAGGAGAAGCCCGGCGCGCGCTCACTCGGCCAGATTCGCGGCGACGTCGAATTTCGTAACGTCGTCTTTAAATTCGCCGGCGCCGAACAGCAGGCGCTCGACGACGTTTCGCTGCACGTCCCCAGCGGCCACACCGTGGCAATCATGGGGCGCACCGGCAGCGGCAAGAGCTCGATCATCAACATGATCCCGCGCTTCTATGACCCGCAGAGCGGCCAGGTGCTCGTCGACGGCATAGATGTGCGCGATGTGACGCTCGATTCGCTGCGCGGAAACATCGGTATGGTGCTGCAGGATACGGTGCTGTTCAGCGGCACGATTCGCGACAACATCGCATATGGCCGGCCGGAAGCGACGCCAGACGAAGTCGTCGCCGCGGCACGCGCAGCGCAGGCCGACGAATTCATCGGCGGCTTCCCCGATGGCTACGACACACTCGTGGGCGAACGCGGCGTCGGACTCAGTGGCGGCCAGAAACAGCGTGTCGCCATTGCGCGCGCGCTGCTGCTCAACCCGCGCATTCTCATCCTCGACGACAGCACCAGCGCCGTCGATGCCGAAACCGAATATCAAATTCAGCAGGCGCTCGATAAACTGATGCGCGGCCGCACCAGCTTCGTCATCGCCCAGCGCATCAGCACCGTGCGCAATGCAGACATGATCGTGCTGCTCGACGAGGGCAAAATTATTGCCACCGGCACGCACGATGACCTGCTGCGCGAAAACGCACTGTACGGAGAAATTGTCGATTCACAACTGCGCAAAGACGAACCCGTTGCTGCAGCAGAGGAGGCCAACTAACATGCAGCGTCGTGGAGGACCCAGCGGTCGTGGACCGCAGCGCGGCGGCGGCGGCGGCGGCCGCATGGATATCGCATCGCTCGAATACGCAGCACAGCTCGCGGACGAAAAAGCTGCCAACGCCGGCGGCGCCGCACGCCGGCTGCTCGCTTATCTCATCCCCTTTCGCAGCAAACTCGGCCTCATCCTCGTCATGGTGCTGACGAGCGCAGCTTCACAGGCGGTCGGCCCAGCGCTGATCGGCATGGCCACAGACCGCTTCATCAAACCCAACGGCGACGTCACCGGGCTGGCGCTCACCATGGGCGGGCTCGCACTCGTCTACGCCGTCGGCTTCTTTGCCGCCCGCAGCCAGATCGCCCTGATGGGCGAAGTCGGCCAACGCCTGCTCTCGTCGATTCGCGTCGACATTTTTCAAAAGGTGCAGCGCCTGCCACTGGGCTTCTTCGATAAGAATCCGGCCGGCGACCTGATGAGCCGCCTGCTCAACGACACCGAGGTGATTCAAACCTTTGTCGGCCAGGCGCTTGTGCAGGTGCTCGGCAGCGTCTTCTCACTCGTCGGCATCATCGTGGCAATGCTCATTCAAAGCCCGCTGCTGGCGCTCGTGAGCTTCAGCGTCATCCCGATCATGCTGATCATGACGCGCATCTTCAGCCTCTGGGCGCGCGACGCGTATCGCCGCACACGTGAAACCATCGGCGATGTAAGCGCAAATCTGCAGGAGGAAATCGCCGGCATCAAGGTGGCTCAAGCCTTCAACCGCACACAGGCCGGCCAGCAGGAATTTGCACGCCGCAATGCGCTCAACCGCAAAGCCACCATGAGCGCCACTGCAATCACGTCGGCCTTCCAGCCGCTCGTCGATGTGCTCGGCACACTGGCGACGGCCATCGTCGCCGGCTACGGCGGCTACCTCGCGCTGCAGGGCCGCGTCAGCGTCGGCGTGCTCGTCGCCTTCGTCGCCTATGTGCAAAACCTGTTTCGCCCGCTCCAGCTGCTCAGCACAGCATGGACGCAGGCTCAGGCATCGCTCGCCGCATCTGAGCGCATCTTCGAATTGATCGATACGCCGATCGACCTGCAGGACGCGCCCAACGCACAGCCGCTGCCGGCGGTGAATGGCAGCGTCTCATTCGAGAATGTCTCGTTCGCCTACGACCCCGCCAAACCTGTGCTCAACAACGTGTCGTTCACGGCTGAGCCCGGCCAGACCGTCGCCATCGTCGGCCCAACAGGCGCCGGAAAAACAACCGTCATCAGCCTGCTGGCGCGCTTTTACGACGTCACCGCCGGAACAGTTCGGGTCGATGGCCACGACCTGCGCACTGTGACGCAGGCCAGCCTGCGCAGTCAGATGGGCATCGTGCCGCAGGACAGCTTCCTGTTCGCCGGCACAATCGCGGACAACATCCGCTATGGCCGCCTCGATGCAACCGATGCCGAGGTCGAGGCCGCCGCAACAGCGGCAAACGCGCACGAATTCATCGCGCGCACGAAGGACGGCTATCAATCGAAAATCGGCGAACGCGGCAGCGGCCTCAGCCAGGGCCAGCGCCAGCTGATCGGCATCGCACGCGCCATCCTCGCCGCACCGCGCATCCTCATCCTCGACGAAGCCACATCGAGCGTCGATACGCGCACCGAGGTGCTGATCCAGAGCGCGCTGAACACGCTGCTCAAGGGCCGCACCAGCTTCGTCATCGCGCATCGTCTCTCAACGATTCGCCAGGCCGATGTAATCCTCGTGCTCGATGCCGGCCAGCTCATCGAGCGCGGCACACACGACGAACTCGTCGCCCTTAATGGGCTGTACGCCGAGCTGTACCGACGGCAATTCCGCTACGCACAAAATTAGTACCGTCTCAGACCCAAGTCGATGTTTTCTACAAAACACGCGATTTCTTCTCTCTTCAGGAGAAGAAATCGCGTGTTTTGCATTCCAGCTCGGCCACACCGTCAGCATTTTTTCAGCGCTTTTTTAGCACTTTTTTTAGCGCTTTTTTTAGCGCTTTTTTTAGCGCTTTTTTTATGGAGCATGGGCGCCTGCGCTATACAAACCTCTCCCCCCCACTCACATGACGACGCGGCATTTTTTCACAGGTGCGGATTCAGCGCTGAAAGTGCAGCCCTGGCAGAGGCGCAGCACCGATATCGAGGCCTTCGAGAAATTCGAGAAATTAATGAACCTTACAATTTCTGCCTTAACAGCCTGCCAGCCCCCATACCTAAAAACTCCGAGAGGAAAGTTCGGAGTTCTAAGCGCAGTGCGATCCCTCTGCGCTTCGAACTCCGAACCACGAACTATTTCATGCTATCGAGCGGCGCGTATAGCCGCCCGACCTGCGGGAAGTAGTTCCAGCGCATGGCCGCGGTCATGAGCACGTATGTGCCGAGGCGGTTCGCCGGCGCGGTGACGAGGCCGGTGGCCGGGTCGTAGGACTGGCCCGGGACGAGCTGCCAGACGCCGTCGTCGGCGACCCATGCGAACAGCCAGGGCTGCTGGCCGGCCGGCACCTTCGCCGGATCGACGGGCAGCTGCATGATGGCGGC
>CANJQH010000092.1 GCA_947476335.1 Anaerolineae bacterium
GAGCATGTCTGGAAAGACGCTCGCGGCGCAGTCAGTCACAATCACACCTTCACCAAACTTGATGCGTTGCTTGATGCCTTTGTGATGCATCTACGCACCAAGCGTTTCGCGTGTGCCTTGCTGCGCAACATAAACTTTGATGCTCTGGCATCCTTTGCCAAGGCCCTCCGCGTTTGAGCCTTGTTTATTCCGGAAATCTATTAGTTTGCTGCGGTGCACCGCGCCTCCGGCGCTCATGTTCCGCGAATTAAGCGCCGAAGGCACGACACGCCCCAGCCCAGACCCTCGGTCCGGGTCCAGGTGACAGCCGCTGCCATTTCGTGAAATTCGCGCAAAACGGCGGATGCACCCATGCAGGGATGCAGGGGGCCATTGGGGGCTCGTATATCATCGGCGCCTGTGAATGCCACGCCCGCACACGATCCGCTCGACTCTCGCCGCAACATTTTCGCCTTCATTTTCGACATTGCCATATTCGTTACCGGCCTGGCATTCATTCCATCTGCAACTGTGCTGGTCGGTCTGGCAGGCCAGCTCACCGAAGACAAGTCACTCATCGGCGTCGCCGGCATGGCGTTCTCCGTGACATGGTTTCTTCCACAGCTCTTTGCCGCGCGCCTGGTGCGCAACAAGCCGCGGCAAAAACCGTACATCCTGATTCCGAGCCTGTTCGGCCGGCCGATGTTTCTGCTGATCACGCTGTGGCTGGTGTTCACGCGTGCGGTGAATCCACTGGCCACGCTGTGGATCATGATCGGCGGCATCGCGCTGTTCAACCTCTGCGACGCGCTCGCTGGTGTGGCATGGTTCGATGTGATGAGCCGCACGCTTTCACCGCGTATGCGCGCGCGCGTCATGGTGGTCGGGCAAATTCTTTCGGGCATCTTCGGACTCGCGGCAAGCGAAGTCGTCAAACGTGTGCTTGGCAATCCTGATATCCCCTTTCCATTGAACTACGCAATACTGTTCGCCAGCACCTTCGGCTGCATGGCCATCGCCACGCTCGCACTGCTCGTGCTGCGCGAGACGCCGATGCACCATGCCGAACTGCAGGAACAAAGCCAATCGCATTTCATGGCGGATTTAAAAGACGCAGTGAAACACGACAAGCTCTTTCGCCGTATCGTGGTGGTGCGCTTGCTCACCGGGCTCGAAGCCATGGCCGCGTCGTTCTATCTGGTTTTTTTAAAGGA
Organism: Anaerolineae bacterium; assembly: GCA_947476335.1. GTDB lineage: Bacteria > Chloroflexota > Anaerolineae > J036 > Brachytrichaceae > CANJQH01. Next base: position 1,194 of record CANJQH010000092.1, read on the forward strand.
ACGATATGCATTCGGCAATTACGTGGACGGGGAAATGACCCAGGCCATTATTTTCGGCGGGCTCGTCGGCGTAGCGTTCTTCGGCTGGCTCGCAGATCGTTACACGTCGCGCCGGGTGGTGCACGCATCTTCGATCATGTTTTTTGTCACGCCTTTTCTTGCCGCACTCGTCGCGGCGCTGCCGATTCCCGCCACCGTCGCCTACATTATTTTTATCGGTGTGTTTCTGCTGCGCGGCGCACTCGAACACAGCCTCGTCCTCGGCGTCGTCGGCTATATGCTCGACTCGGCGCCGGAACGCAACCGTGCGATGTACGTCGGCGCCATCAACACGCTCGGCGGCATCGTCAGCCTTACCCCATTTCTCGGCGGCCTGTGGATCGATCTGTTCGGCCACACTGGATTCAACGCACTGCCCTATATGGTGCTCTTCAGCGTTGTGAGCGCAGCAGCTGCGGCCGGCATGCTAATCAGCCTGCGGCTGCCAGCTCCGCGCAGAACTTGAAGTGCACAGGAACACATGCACGGTTTTCGCACAAAGCACCTCGGGTGCGCCATAGTCGCAGGTACAATTCTGACTCGATGAACACACGACGCGTAGTGATCACCGGGCTCGGCGCCGTGACCCCGCTGGGCAACAACATGCCCACCACCTGGCAGGCGTTGCTGACAGCCCAAACAGGCGTTGGACCCATCACACGGTTCAAACATGACGACTTTCCCGTGCACGTGGCATGTGAAGTGAAAAACTTCGACCCGACAGTGGCGATCGATCCAAAAGAAGTTCGCCGCACAGACACTTATGAGCAATTCGCCCTGGTTGCGGCCCAGGAAGCGATGCAGCATTCGGGTTTGAAGATCACCGAAGACAACGCGGATCAAGTCGGCGTCGTCATTGGCTCGTCCGTAGGCGGAATCAACTCCGTCATCAACAGCCAAGCGGTGCTCGATAAGCACGGCTCGCGCCGCGTCAATGTGTATTGCATCCCGATGGTCATGTCAAACGGCGGCGCCGGCATGGTGGCGATTCGCTGGGGTGCACAGGGGCCGTCGTATTCACCTGCGTCCGCCTGCGCCACAAGCAACGACGCCGTCGGACAAGCGTTCGAGCTGATCAAGCGCGGCGCGGCGAATGCGATGATCACGGGCGGTTCAGATGCGACGGTGGTAAAACTCGGCATGTCGGGCTTCGACCAGCTCACAGCGCTCAGCCACGACAACACGCTGCCATCCACATCACCGCGGCCATTCGACAAACATCGCGACGGCCTGGTTGTCGGCGAAGGTGCGGCCGTGCTGATTCTCGAAGAGCTTGAATTCGCGCGCGCGCGCGGTGCGAATATCCTCGCTGAAATCTGCGGCTACGGGCAGACGAACGATGCGCACCACGTCGTCGCGCCCGCAGAAGGCGGCGCCGGCGCCGCGCGCGCAATTCGCAAGGCGCTGGCCGAATCCGGCCTGACGCCGGACCAGATTCAATACGTCAACGCACATGGCACAGCCACACCGCTGAACGACGTCGCGGAGACCGCCGCCATCAAGCAGGTTTTCGGTGAGCACGCATACAAACTCGCTGTAAGCAGCACGAAAAGCATGACCGGCCACATGATGGGCGCCACAGGTGCGCTCGAATCCGCCGTCTGCGTCCACGTCATCCGCGAAGGTATCGTGCCACCCACACGCAACCTGCAGGAGCCCGACGCGCTCTGCGATCTGGATTACGTGCCAGGCAACGCACGGAAGATGCGTGTCGACGCCGCGATGAACAACTCGTTCGGCTTCGGCGGCCACAACAGTGTGCTGATTTACAAGCGCTTCGTCGAGTAGCTTCGGCGCATGATTCCTGACTTCCATGATCCCTCCCTGCTCCGGCGCGCACTCACGCATCGCTCGTACCTGAACGAGCACCTCGAGGCCACCGGAGAACAAGATAACGAGCGCCTCGAGTTCCTCGGCGACGCAGTGCTGGATTTCATCGCCGGCGCGTGGCTGTTCGATCGATACCCGCAGCTCGACGAAGGCAAACTCACGACACTGCGTGCAGCGCTCGTACGTGTGGCCACACTCGCCGAGTTTGCACGCAAACTCGGCATCTCCGACCGCATGCGCCTCGGCAAAGGTGAAATCGATACCGGCGGCCGCAACCGCAGCAACATCCTCGGCGACGCATTCGAAGCCATTCTCGGCGCAATCTACATCGACCGCGGCATCGACGCGTGCCGCGAGTTCGTGATTCCATTTCTCGAGGCTGAGACGCCGAGCATCATGCAGGACAACGGGGATCGCGATCCCAAGAGCAAACTGCAGGAGTGGAGCCAAGGCGCGCTCAACGTCACACCACGCTACAAAATCGTCGATGCCAGCGGCCCGGATCACGCAAAAATCTTCACCGTCGAAGTATGGCTCGGCGACACCGCCTTCGCCCAGGGCATCGGACCCAGCCGCCAGATGGCCGAACAGATCGCCGCGCGCGAAGCGCTCGAACGCGCAGTCAGCCACCCCGCCGACGCAGAACCACTGAGCTCCTGATCTCTCTTCCCGCCACTTGTCTGTATCTGGCGTCTTTGTCCAGCAGCGTCTCTGTCCAGCAGCGTCTCTGTCCAGCAGCGTCTTTGTCCAGCAGCGTCTTTGTCCAGCAGCGTCTCTGTCCAGCAGCGTCTCTGTCCAGCAGCGTCTTTGTCCAGCAGCGTCTCTGTCCAGCAACATCTATGTCCAGCGTCTTTGAAATCGCAGACCGCCTCGTGCGCCACGCCGAACGGCGCTTTCCTGGTCAGGTCGCACTCATCGTGTGCTACGGCTCACACATGAAGGGCACCGCCACAGCGACGTCGGATCTCGACATCTATTACATACCGGATCCGCCGGCTGCGGCGCAAAATGCAGCGCAAAAATTGTGCACACAATTCGTCTTCGACGGGCTGCCGTACGATCTGTGGCCGGTGCGCTGGTCGATGCTCGAAGACATTGCGCGCGCGGAGGGTGAACGGCCATGGGGATTGGCTGCGTCGCTGCTGGCGGATGCGCGCGTGATCTATGCACGCAGCGACCTTGAACGCAGTCGCTTCCACTCGCTGCAGATGCAGCTGCGTGAGACGATGCAAGCACCCGCGCGGGGCGCGATGATCGAACGCGCAGGCCGTGCACTGGACAAAGCACTGACCGCGCTCGGGCGCATGCACATGCTCGCTGCGACGGACTTGGCGGTCGAACATGACCACACTTCGGCGGCGCATGCATTTCTGCAGCAGATCGCCGACGCGCTGGCGCTGCTGAATCAGCGCGCCTATTCAAAAAACTGGGGCGCCAACCACGAAGAAATCATGCGCATGCCGCTGCGCCCGCGCGGGCTTGACGAGCGATTCGAAAAAATCCTGCACGCTGCAAACAGCGTCGAAGTGCTGCAAAACGCAGCGATGCTGGCAGTTGAAATGCGCGCGTTGATTGCCGCGAACCTGCCTGCCTATGCGCAGCGCGTTCCACCATCCGAGGTGCTGCGCGATTTCTACTTTGTCGTCCTCGAATATGCAAACAAGATCGGCAAAGCATGTGCGCGCAACGATCGACGTGCAGCAGAAGCGGCGGCCGTAATCTTGCACAATGAAACGGCCCGCACGATGGCGCGCATCGAACCAGGCCTTGAAGCAGGGTCAGCGCTGCTGTACCACGAATTCGCAGCCGGGTTCATCGCAGCACGCATACCCGATCTGCTGCATGTCGCACGCGAAGGCGACCTGAACGCGCTCGCGCGCGCGGCTGCACGTTTCGACGCTGGCATGCTCCGCTATCTGCAAACACACGGCGTCGCGTCCAATATTTTTACGGACGAACGCGACCTGCAGAATTTTCTCGACGCACGCGCTCGATAGTCGATTCGTCGATTCGTGTAACTACTCAGGCCAGCTATTTTTCCAACGCGAAACACACTATTCTCTCCCCCTTCGGGGGAGAGAATAGTGTGTTTCGCGGGAAATACTGATTTGGGCCTGAATAGTTACCAATTCGTTGATTCGTCGTAATTACTCAGGTCATCCGGTTTTCGAATGCCAAACGCGCGCGTGTTTCGCGGGAAATTCTGATCCAGGCCTGAGTCGTTGCAATTCGCCTGCTTGCGGTCGAATCGACTCTGACGCATAGTTGCTTCGTCGGTGCGCTGCTGCTGAGACGCAGAGCGCCGACGGAGTTTACGACATGACGACCACAGCTTCGACCGAAGAAAATCTTCAGCAGCTCCAGCGCGATGGGTTCGTGCTGATTCGCGGTGCACTTGCGCCCAGCGCAGTCGACTTTTGGAAAAGCGTGCTGTACGACTTGTACGCGCGTGATGAATATCAGATTCGAAACGGCGTCGGCAACGTCGCCTTCGAACATTTGCTCGCACTGCAGCCAGAGCGTGCACGCGAACTCGTCGCACACCCGAGTACAAGCCCATTCCTGCGCGCAATCCTTGGGAAGCAGTGCCAGCTGCGCAGCCTGCGCGCGCACGTCAATCCGGGCGAGTACACGCAGGAATGGCACATGGACTTCTACGATTACTACTACCAGGTTGAGAAGGCAGGCACGGCGAATCCGCTGATCGGCATGTGCATGAATGCGACGTTCTATCTGACCGACAACACGCCGGAGCGCGGGCGACTGACCTTCGTGAAGGGTTATCTCGACAAGCCTGTGCCGGATGAGCTGCGGCCAAATCTGCGCTACACAGAAGATCGCAACGATCCGTTCCAACGCTGGTGCGATGAACAAGATCGCGTCGACCTGCATCCGATGGCCGGCGACGCCGTCGTTTTTTACAGCCATGTGCCGCATCAGGGCGCCAAATTCGGCGTTGATTCGGAAGGCAGCATGCGCGCCAACATCGTGCTGCACTATCAGCAAAACCCGATGTTCCCGGGCATCAGCTTCGTCAGCGATTCGCAGTTCACACTCGAGACGCTTGGCTACCGCGGAACTTTCCCATTTGCCAACTAACCAACAAACCAACTGAATGGAAAGCAATGGCTCGGGCCTCCACAGTATGTGTTGATGCAAAACTGGCCGGCCCGCGTCATTGCAACCATTGCAACCATTACAACCATTACGACCATTACGACCATTGCGACCATTGCGAAAGGAGATCTATGCTCAGTCAGGAACAACTCAACTTTTTTAAAGAGAACGGCTACCTGCTCGTGAAGAGCGTATTCAGCCGCGAAGAAGCAGCAGCATTTCGCAGCGATGCGCATGCGCTGATCGAGCGGCTCGCTGCCGGCGCCGACCTTGAAGCGACGTGGGGGGCGGCGCGCAGCACGTCAGCCGCCGCAGAAAAGACCGCGATCTATCACTGTCACAACGTGCAGTTTTATTCGGCGGCGCTGACGCGACTCATCAGCGACGAGCGCTTCACTGGCCCAGTGTCCGACATCATGGGCACGCCGAATGTACAGCTGCATCACAACAAGCTGTTCATCAAGCCGCCGGAAAATGGTTCGCCGTTTCCGATGCATCAGGATCAGCCGTACTTCCCGCACGATCGAAATACGATGATCGCCGGCGTAGTGCATTTCGATGATGCGCCGCTCGAGAAAGGCTGCATTCGCGTCGTCCCAGGCACGCACAAGCTCGGCCCGCTCGAGCACAAACCCGAAGGCGGCTGGCATCTGCCGTTCGAACAATACCCGATCGAGTCGTCGGTGCCCTGCCCGGCCGAAGCCGGCGACGTGCTGTTCTTCAGCTATCTCACCGTGCACGGATCCGGCATCAACGTCAGCAACGAAGCGCGCACCACGCTGCTCGTGCAGATGCGCGACCCGTCCGATCCGCCGTCCAAGATGACGCATATCTCGCGCGGCCAGGGCATGATGCTGCGCGGCATCGACAGCACCGCGCGCCATTACGCAATGGCCGAAGGCGGCTGGGCGCAGCAAGTCGGCGCCACGATGGGCATGGGTGCCGCCATGGGCGCACCCGCCATGGGCGCACCCACCATGGGAATGGGAAGCTGAAGTGAGTAGAGAGTAAAGAGTAAGAGTAAAGGTAACTACTCAGGCCAGCTATTTTTCCAACGCGAAACACACTATTCTCGCCCCCTTCGGGGGAGAGAATAGTGTGTTTCGCAGGAAATACTGATTTGGGCCTCAGTAGTTACGAGTAAAGAGTGAATCACTCTCTACTCTGGCTCTCTTCAGCAATGAACGCAATCGCTCTCCGGCTCGCGCGCCCGTCGGCGTATCCGGTGAGCAGGAACATATCGAAGTCGCGCGTCCGGCTCGCGGTAAACAAATCCGTTACCTGCTGCATGCGCTGTGCCATGCGCAGTTCAGGAATGAAGCGATACACCGTTCGCGCGACATAGACGCAGTCCGTGCGCCCAGTCGGTCGATGGTGCGCCGTTGCGCAAACCAGCACAGCACGACGACGCACGCAGCAAACAACACATGTGTGATTGCGTTTTCCATTCCGGAGGCGTGCCATTCGAGAAAAGAAGTGAGCTGGGTCAGCAAAACCGCAGCCACAGCCGCAGCCGCCGAGGCGAACAGGCGGCGCCGGCGAAACGGAATGACGAAAAGCACGCCCAGCACGAATGTGGAGAACGTCGTCTGCGCAGCAGTGAACGTCGGCCATCCGATTCGGCCGACCCCGTACACCAGCGCGAACACGAACATCTGTACGGGCGCCGAATATCCTTCGACGCGTTCGCCGGAAGGATTCACCCCGATGAAGCCGAAGTCCACGAGATTTCTGGCGTGGCTCAGCGTAATCACTCCATCGTCGCGATTCACGTAATCGCCGGGCTTGATGCCCAGATATGCAATGTGAAACACAACCAGAAAGATCACACCGCCGAGAAACGGAGCAAACCAAACGCCGGCAAATTTGCGGAGTGAATAGATCGACATGCGTATCCGTTGTCAGCGACACCCGTATTCAGCTGTGAAACCGAACAGCTCCTGCGCGCGCTTGCCGCTGATCAACGAATCGAAGCCCTGCAGGCCGCGGTTTTCGGCGTCCGAAAAATAACGCGCCGCGATCTCGGCCGACGGCGTGTTCACCATCGTGTCCGGTGCGACGACGTACGCGATGTGATGCTTATTCTGTTCAAGCTGCATCGTGGCGGCGAGATAAGCGCAGCGCGCAGCGTCGCGCACATCACAGTAGGCGTACAGTGCCCAATGCGGATCGAATGCCTCTTTCCAAGGGAACTGCGCCTTGATCACGTCGGGATGCGTGATCGCAGTGAAGCGCAGGCTGACGACGCTGAGCCCAAAATGGCGAGCGAACATTTCGCCGCACACTTCATTCACCTGCTTCGACAGGGCATAGTCGGTCTGTGGATCGATCTCATGCGTTTCATCGATCGGCAGATAACGATAGCGTGTGTCATTCTGCATATACACCGTGCGCGCCACCTGCACCGTAGACGCCAGCACCACGCGCTTGATGCCGAGATGAACCGCCGCCTGCAGCACATTGAACGTGCTGTTCACGTTCGTGGAGAACGTCTCTGCCTGCGGAATTATTTTGCTGTCGCGAATCGCCGCAAGGTGAATCACCGCGTCTGCGCCGGCGAGTGCGGCGACGGTCTGGCCATAATCAGTCAGATCTGCGCGCAGGTAACGATCCGCCGATGATCCCATACCAACCGTGTCGACGCCGAATATCTCAACACCAGTCTGCGTTTTCGAATACTCTGTGGTGAAGCTGCCGATCAGCCCCTTCGCACCTGTGATGACGATTTTCATAATGCGGGGATGGTAAGCGCGCAGACGAGGATGCGCAACGCACAGCGCTACGCCCGGCGCTTCTCAAGCTCGGCCTTGAACATCTCGTTCAGCACAGGCGCGTTGCCCTTGCCCTTAAGTGCGCGCATTGCCTGGCCGACGAAGAAGCCGAAAACTTTTTCATTACCACCGAGGTATTGCTGCACTTCCTTCGGATTCGCTGCGAGCACCTGCTCGACGATGGCGAGCAGTGCCGATTCATCGTTCACCTGCCCAAGGCCGCGGCTCTGCACGATCGAAACAGCGTCGGCGCCAGTATTGACCATCTCCTCGAGCACCTGACGGGCGGTGTTCACGTTGATCGTCTTCGCGTCGACGAGGCGCACCAGCTCAGCAAGCTGCGCAGGCCGCACACGCAATTCGGCGATATCAACGCCGCCTGCCTTCATCAAACGCACCAATTCCGTCTGCATGAAATTGGCGATGGCCTTGGCATGTGCGACGCCGGCGGCGGCCACGGCTGCATCAAACCAGTCCGATGTGGCGCGATCACCGGTGAGCTGAGCTGCGTCATAGGCGCTCAAGCCAAAATCTGTGCGATAGCGATCCTGACGCGCCAGCCCAAGCTGCGGCACACCCAGGCGTATGCGGGTCAGCCATTCTTCAGAGACATGCAGCGGCGGCAGATCCGGTTCAGGGAAATAGCGATAGTCGTGCGCATCTTCCTTGCGGCGCTGCATGAACGTAGCGCCACGTTCATCATCCCAGCCGAGCGTGACCTGCTCAACGCGCCCGCCCGATTCGAGCAACTGAGTCTGGCGGCGAATCTCGTAGGCGATCGATTCACGCACAGCGCGCAGCGAGTTCAGGTTTTTGATTTCGACCTTCGTGCCAAAAGCGTTGCTGCCCTTCGGGCGCAGGCTCATGTTCGGCTCACAGCGCATGGCGCCTTTTTCCATGTCACCGGTGCTGACGCCGAGGTAACGCACGATGTCGCGCAGTGCGCTCAGATAAGCATAGGCTTCGTCCGCCGAATAAATGTCCGGCTCGGTGACGATTTCCAGCAGAGGCACGCCGCTGCGGTTGTAATCAACCATGCTTGTGCGCGTGCTGTGCGTGAGCTTGCCGGTATCCTCTTCCAGATGCGCACGGCGCACACGAACGCGCTTGCGATAACTTTCCTCGACCCAGTTTCCGCTACTTATATCGCGCACATCAATGTCTAGAAAACCGTCGTAGCTCATCGGAAACTGATACTGCGTAATCTGATAGCCCTTCGGCAGATCCGGATACCAGTAGCTCTTGCGTTCCCAGAACGTGCGCGTATGAATGCTGCAATTGAGCGCAAGGCCGACCTTCATCGCGAACTCGACTGCGCGCGCGTTAATCACCGGCATCGCACCGGGCATCCCGCCACAAGTCGGGCACACATTCGTGTTGGGTTCGGCGCCATAGAAACTAGCCGAACAAGTACAAAACATCTTGCTGGCGGTGTCCAGCTCGATATGCGTCTCCATGCCGATGATGACTTCGTATTCCATAGCGTATTGCAGGGATGTGCACTAGCCCAGCTTAAGGTCGGGCGAAATGTCGAGAGTGAGATCGTGGCGAACGCCGCGCACGAAGGAGAAATGAGCCGCAGCGCCGATCATGGCGGCGTTGTCCGTCGAGAATATACGCTGCGGAAAAGAAGCCGACACGCCGAAGCGGTGCTTCATTTTGTCGCGCAGCATCTGATTGGCGCTGACCCCGCCGCCGACGAGCACAGCGCGCGCGCCGAATTCCTGCGCCGCGCGATGCGCCTTATCGACAAGCCAGTCAGTGACGGAATCCTGAAAGCCGGCGGCGATATCGGCGACGGGGGCGAAGGGCGACAATTTGCCGTCGATGCTGTGCTGTTGCACGATATTGAGCACGGCCGTCTTCGCGCCGCTGAACGAGAACAGATATTCATCGGCCGTCAGCGCACCCGGGCGCGCGGTGCGGATACTGGCGTGCACTTTTGGACGCGACAGGCGATAGCGCGCCGGGTTGCCGCCGAGGGCCGCCTGCTCGATGGCCGGGCCGCCGGGATAACCGAGATGCAGCATACGCGCGACTTTGTCGAAGGCTTCGCCGATGGCATCGTCGACGGTGTATCCAATCAGCTGGTAATCGCCGTGATCGCGCATAAGGACGAGTTCGGTGTGGCCGCCGGAGACGATCAGCACGAGCAGCGGAAACGGCGAGCCGAACGCGCCTTCGAGCCGATAAACGAGCGGGTCTGCACCACCGGACGATTCGAGCCAGTGCGAGTAAATGTGCCCTTCGAGATGATTGATGCCGATGAGCGGCAGCCGGCGCGCGAGTGAAACGCCTTTGGCCGCATTCACACCGACGACGAGCGAGCCCGGCAGGCCAGGTCCGCACGTGACAGCGATGCCATCCAGGTCATTCCAGCTTTTGCCCGACTGCTGGAGTGCGTCGCGAATCACCAGGCCGATGGACTCGACGTGCGCGCGCGATGCCATTTCAGGAAAGACGCCGCCGAAGCGTTGATGCAAATCGATTTGGGAGAGCACGACGTTCGACAAGATACGCCGCCCATCCGCAATGACAGCGGCGGCGGTCTCGTCGCACGAGGTTTCAATGGCGAGCAGCGTGGTCATGGCCATTTCGGCCGGCATCATAGCGCATCACGCCACAGGCTGACGCAAAATCACCTGCAGACGGCCTTCATGCGCCTGACTGGCCTCGTTCAAATAGATTTCATGATGCCAGCCGCGCGGCTCGTATCCGCGCTTCAAAATCTGCCCATGCAGACGATCGAGATCATCACCTTCGTCCGAGTAAGTGCCGATGTGCAGCAACTGCGCACACAACCCCTCCTCAAAGCATTCGATGCGCACCTGGTCGACGCCGGGCGCATCGCCGCGCGTCTTGAGTGATTCAAGCGTGGACTGCACCAGATCAGCACTGGCGACGCCGGGGATCGGCATCATCAGCGTCCATGTCCAGGAATCCTTGTGTGCGTAGACATCACGGATTGGTACGTACTCACTTTCCCGGATGCAAGAGGTGAGTACTATGTCAGTCAGGATGAGCAAGGAAAGGACAAAGCGAAAGTTCTCTCAAGAGTTCAAAGAGAACGCAGTGCAACTGTGTCTGGCGCGCTCGACAACGGTGCGGCAGA
>CANJQH010000093.1 GCA_947476335.1 Anaerolineae bacterium
CGGTTGTGCATCCCAGACCGATGGTCTGGGCTAGGACTGCGTCGCGCCTTTGGCGCTTTTTCAGCCTTGAAAGGGCGTACTTCGATTCAGCCAGGGTTTGTGCGGAAGGCGCGGCCCTGGCAACGGCGTGGCGCCGATATCAGGATGTTGAGTGGGGACCCGCAAGTTTTGCCTGGACGCACTACTAAGTGAGTCGCCAAAAGTTCTGGCGGCAGATTCGCCTCCCCCGCTTTGCGGGGGAGGCGAATCTGCCGGACAAAACTTATAGACAGGAACTTAGCCTGAGTAGTTACGATTTAGGCCTGAATCGTTACCGGGTTTGTGATTACGAAAAATCGTAAGGCGATTGTGGAATGGTCTACTTAACTTGGTAGATGCAAGTGGATACGATGATTTGCGATGACTTCGAAAAAAATAGTGTCGCTGTTTCTATTTGCTGTGTCTGTTGTCGTGTTCGTCGTTTCGCCACCGCCCGTCACGGCTCAAAACAGATCTGCCGGTGTTACACCGCCGAAGCCGGACTTTCAATACCATGTGTATTTGCCGCTGGGCATGCGGCCGTGGCAGGTCGTCGCGGTCTGGACTCGACTTCGCTATGACTTCGTCGGTTGGATTCGTGGATCGGAATGGAATGATGTGCGCGGTTGGGATGCAGCCTACTTCGACTACGCCGTCAGTGCGGATGTGCTGCGCGCGCAGTGGTCGCGTGGATATTCGCAGAATCCGTACTCCTGGCCGAATGAAAATTGGACTTCGTATTTTTCGCTGTCGCAGTGGCGCTGGGTAAGCAGCTCTTTGGCAGCTGATCCAGCCTGGAAATGGCGTGAGCCTATGTTCATTTCATCGGATTGGCAACTGGCGAATGGTGCGCAGGTGTTGGTGGATGGCCAGCCGTTTCGCGTCGCCGGCCCGTTCGACGGTTACACCGCGTTCGGCATCCCGTATCGGTACTGGCGGCTGAACAACATGCAGACGTTTCTCTTTTGGGATATAGGTTCATCCGTGCGTCAGTATGTCGTGGCGGGTGATGTGGAATTGCACTACGACGCGGGCCGTTCGCGGATCAGGACGACGTCCAGCGTTCGGCGCACCGATTACGTCAACGGATCGCCGGATGGCGATACCGTTCAATACGTAGAGCACTTGACGGAATACATATCTGGGCCTGTGGCTTGGCCTGCGAAGGACGACCCCTTCATTTCCACGCCGGCGGGCGCTGTCTCAGAACTTGCGGCACCGGACTCGCGCATGCTGCTGCATTGATTGTGATCCGCCCTCACTACAATCGCCCGCATGTCATTTATCAATCGTGAAAAACTGCGTGCAGCGCTGGACGCCGAGCGGGTGCGTTTTGCCGCCGCCAACCCGCGCTCGCGCGAACTGCACGAGCGCGCGCGTGCTCACATGCCCGCCGGTGTTCCCATGCATTGGATGGTGCGCTGGTCCGGCGACTTCCCGCTGTTTGTCGCTGATGCGTCGGGCGCCCACTTCCGCGACGTGGACGGCCACGACTATCTCGACTTCTGCCTCGGTGACACCGGTGCGATGACCGGCCATGCACCTGATGCGGCCGTGCGCGCCATTGCGCAGCGCGCCGCCATGGGTTCGACGTTCATGCTGCCGACGGAAGATGCGCTGTGGGTCAGTGCCGAACTCGCGCGTCGTTTCGGCCTGCCGTTCTGGCAGTACGCGTTGACTGCGACCGACGCGAATCGCTTCTCTATTCGCCTGGCGAGGCGCATCACCGGCCGGCGGCTGATCCTCGTCTTCAACTACTGTTATCACGGCACGGTCGACGAAACATTCGTCACGTTGCGTGATGGTGTGCCGGTCCCGCGCGATGGCAATATCGGCATGCCGGTGAATCCAGCGCTGACGACGCGCGTGGTCGAGTTCAACGACGTTGCCGCGCTCGAGGCGGCGCTGGCGCCGGGTGACGTGGCTTGTGTGCTGGCTGAACCGGTGATGACGAACATCGGCATCGTGCAGCCGGACCCCGGCTTTCACGAAGCGCTGCGCGAAATCACGCGCCGCACTGGCACGCTGCTGATCATCGACGAGACGCACACGATCTGCTGTGGTGAAGGCGGTTACACGCGTGCGCATGGGCTGCAGCCGGACATGCTGACGCTGGGCAAGCCGATCGCCGGCGGTGTGCCCGCTGCGGTGTACGGCATGAGCGAGGAAGTTGCTGCGCGCATGCAGGCGAGCATCGAACGCGATTTGTCCGACACCGGTGGCATCGGTGGCACGCTGGCCGGCAACGCACTTTCGATCGCGGCGACGCGCGCGACGCTTGAGCACGTGCTCACTGCGCAGTCGTTTGAACGCACGTTCGCGACGGCGCAGCGCTGGGCCGCTGGCGTGCAGGCGGTGATCGACGAATTCGATCTGCCGTGGCATGTCTCGCGCCTCGGCTCACGTGCGGAATATTGGTTCTGCGCGCAACCACCGCGCAATGGTGGTGAGGCGGCTGCCTCGTCCGACGCCGACCTTGATCGTTACATGCATCTCGCCGCGCTGAACCGCGGCATTCTGATGACGCCGTTTCACAACATGGCACTGATGTGCCCGGCCACGTCTGATGCCGATGTTGATCGGCATACGCAAGTGTTTCGTGAGGTGGTGGAAAAAATAAAAAGTTAGAGCAGAAAGTCAGAGTAAATTTATGCAGTCCATTTCACCTCTTTACTCTGACTCTTTACTCTGACTCTTTACTCTGACTTTCCTGATTTGTCATCCATGTGGCGAAGCCTGCGAGGAATGTACGGAAGCCGGGCAGGTGTTCGGCTGGGAACTGGTAGCGCGCCGGTGCGTCAGCGAGCACGCGATCGAAGCAGGCCAGCCACACGTCGCGCGCGCCGATGTCGATGGGGAAGGGCATGTGGCGTGCGCGCATCATCGGGTTGCCATAGCGCTCGTGATAGAGCGGTGGGCCGCCGAGCAGGCCGACGAAAAATGCTGCGCTGCGTTCGGCACCAACGCGCATGTCGCGGCTGAACATCGAGCGGATGGACGATTCCTCCAGCTCGGTGTACAGGTCGTGAATCATGCACACGATGTTTGCTTCACCCATGGCTGCGTAAATTTCGCGGCTGGGCGCCGTGATGCTGCGGGGATCGATTGGAGGGGTGTACATAGTAGTAGATAGTGGATAGTCGAGCGTAGACGGGAGTGGCTAAACTCGACTACATGAACCCGCGAATCACGGCATCGCCCCGCCGCCCGCAGGGCGGCGGGGCGATGCCGTGATTCGCGGAATATCCTTGAGTTTAGTCACTCCCCGTAGACAGTCGATAGTCGATAGCACAGAGTTTGAGCACTCCGGCTATTTACCAACCACTATCTACTACAACCTTCCCCCAGCATTTGCAGTGCGCGATCGACGCTGGCATGTTTGTTGCCGCTGCGGTCGTGCGGCCAGATATGTCGTTCGACGAAATCGCCGCTGGGCGTGCTGATGGCGATATAGACGAGGCCGACGGGTTTTTCAGCACTGCCGCCGTCCGGCCCGGCGATGCCGGTGGTGGAGACGCCAACTTCGGCGCCGAGTCGTTCGCGCGCGCCGCGCGCCATCTCTGCGGCGGTCTGTGCGCTGACGGCGCCGTAAGCGCGCAGGGTTTCTTCGCGCACGCCGAGCGCGCTGCTTTTGACGGCGTTGTCGTAGGCCACGGCGCCGCCGAGGTAGATGCGCGAGATGCCGGGCTGGTCTGTGATCACGTTGGCGAGCATGCCGCCGGTGCATGATTCGGCCGTCGCCATACGCCAGCCGCGCACGATGAGATTGTCGCGCAGCGTTGCGAGCGCGTGCGCGCGCCAGCGATCGCGCAGGTCGGCCCGTGCAGCATCGAGCGCGTCGAGCGCGCTGGCGCGTTCGATGCTGCTTATGTTGGACGCTGCGAACTCATCTTCATCGAGCACCTGCATTTCGCCGGCGGGTGACATCCATAAATCGAGTTCGAGGTCTTCCCAGATCAGTTCTGCATCAGGGTCTGTGGTGAGATATGTCGGCCGGGTGATGTTGGCATACCAGCCCTTGAGCACGCCGTCAGCCGCGCGAATTTCGAATACGTTGTACCAGCGCTGGAAGTAAAAAGTTTCGATGAAGACGTCGCCGGTGACGAGCGTGGTGTAAGGCAGTTCCTGCGTAGGGAAACGCCATTCGGCCCGCGCGATGAGCTGTTGCAAATCGCGCATGAGGACGGCGCCGTGGTAACTTACCTTGCGCTCGCCGTGATGATTGTGTTTGTGGATGAGCACGGGCGGACAGTATACGTTTTCAGCAACTGCTCTTGCTCGCCGGGTGCATTCAGTGTTGAGTGCGTAGGATGCTACGTCTTCTGTGAGCTCTGCACGAAACGCTTATTCTTCGCGCGATTTTTTTTGCACCGAACAGGTCGAACAGGCTGGAATTGCTGAGTGCTTATGCCGCCTTCGGCACCTTCGGTTTTTTTTCGTTTCCGTTCTCGCGCAGCATCTGCAGGGCTTTGTAGCCGAGAAAAGCGACTGCGATCGTACCCAGAACCACCCATACCAGGTCGCCCATGGCGTCGGTCACTTCTGCGACGCGGTCGCTGAAAAGACGGCCGAGCTGCACATAAACGATGACCCAGATCACCTCGCCGAATAAATCACACAGCGCGAACCGACGCAGTTTGTGGTGAGTGATTCCGCTTGTCAGGTTGATGTACGGGCCGAGTGCGGTGATCAGCCAGCGGCTGAGGAAGACGCTGATGTCGCCCCACTTGTTCATGGTGGCTTCTGCGCGCGCCATTAAGGCTTCGGCTTTTAATTTGTGGCTGATGCGGTTGGCAAGTGAACGGCCACCGAAGCGGCCGATCGAGTAGCCGATATGATCACCGATCACTGCACCGATCACGCTCGCCGCCACAACTGTGAAGTAATCCATTTCACCCTGTTCGACGAATGCGCCGGCGGCGATGAGCAGGAAGCTCACTGGCAGTGGCACGCCGATGGATGCAACAAGCACAGCGACGAAAAGGACGACGACGCCGTAGCTGGTCAGTGTGCTGAGTAAGGTGTCCTGTAGATTCATATTAACAATTTCTTCCATTAGGAGAAATCTTCGACGAGAAATATTTCTATTGAGAAAAAGCGTAACTACTCAGGCCAGCTATTTTTCCAGCGCGAAACACACGATTCTCTCCCCCGAAGAGGGAGAGAATCGTGTGTTTCGCGGGAAATACTGATTTGGGCCTGAGTAGTTACTACAAATCTTGAAGGTTACGGCGTCGCTGTGGGTGTGGGCGTCGGATGTCCGCGTCCGCGTCCGTGCTGTGTGTTTGGCGCAAGCTCCTGGATTTTCTTGTCGACGATGCTGATCATCTCATCGAGGCTGCGGTTGGTCGCTTTCGCGATTTCTTCGAGCGGCCGCCGATCCGGCACGCCAGGCTCGAGCTTGAGCGCGTCGTGCAATACCTGTGGGTCGACGCCGTACGCGCGCGCGATGTATGGAAGATTCATCCAGCCGCGCACTGGCTCCCGGCTCGGCGGCGCAATGAACACTCGCCGCACGAAACGAAATCCAAAGAAAAGTGTGACGGCCAGCGCAATGGCAAAGCCGGCGATGATGAAAAATTTCTTGTTGAACATGACGGGAGAATTATTTCAGGCTTCGCGTTGGAAAACCGGCTGACATGAATTGTCACAAGATCTGAAATATTTTCACGCCAGCCCAATGCATACTACGCCGGCGAACATGACGAGCGCACCGATCAGTTTGGGCACGGTGAACTTTTCTTTCAGCACGAGGACGCCCATCACCGCACCGAACACAACGGAAATGCCGCGCACAGAGGTGGTGTAGGTGACCGGGCTGGTGCGCAGTACGAAAAGAATGATCAGGTAGCCGGCCACGATCGTGGCGCCGCCGACGAGAATTGAACGCCAGTGCACGCGCAGCTCGTGCACGGTTTCAACGCGCTTGCGCAGCCACAGATAGGGCAACAAACCAATGACGCTGATCACCAGCACCCAGAAGTAGTAATACACCGGATCCGCGTGTTTGACGCCTTCTTTATCGATGGCGGAATAGGTGGCGATGATTGCGCCGGTGAGCAGCGCCAGCTGTGACGCGCGGTTACGCAGTGATGTGAGCGGCGCAAACAGGTCGCGCATTGCCAGTGAGCGCAGTGGGATGAGATATACACCCACCACGATCAGCGCAATGCCGACTGCGCCGAGCCCTGATGGCCGCTCTCCCTGCCACGCAGAGGCAATCAGCATGACGAACAACGGAGATGAACCGCGCGAAAGTGGATACACCAAACTCATGTCGCCGCGCGCATATGCACTGCCGAGCAGCAGGTAGTACAGCAGCTGCGCCATGCCCGACACGAATATGATCTTCCAGCCGAGCGCGTCGATCGGCTGCGCGCGCAGCCATGCGAACGGCGCCAGTAGTAAAACCCCAACGATGACGGCGAGCACGACGAAGACGTGCTTATCATCGCTGCGTTTCGTCAGCAGGTTCCATGCGCTGTGTCCAAAAGCGGTGAGGACCAGGGCGCCGATTGCGGTAAAACTCATGGAATCAATTGGATTTGTCGCCTCGCTCCGTTTTATCGATTTCACCTGAGCATGTGAAACGTCACAAGAGGGCAAGTTGCGTTCATCACTCAGTGGCTCAACCACTCACTGGCTTAATGCGCGAAGCGCCGCTACGCGCGTCGGCTGTTCTTCGAAGATATAGGTGATCGGCGTCACCACCACGCCGCTGCCGCCGATGGCGCGCAGTTGTTCGACCGCATTTGTCATCACCGAGCGGCTGACCACCAGCGTCACGGCGAACCAGTGTGCGTCGCCGTTTGCCGCCGCACTCGTCGGGTTCGGATAGACCGGCGCGATGGTCGGCCCCTGCAGGCCGGCGAGCGTCGTTTGCAGTGTTACTTTGCGGCCGACGTCTTCAAGTGATGCGCCGCGCACATTGGCGACAACCATGAAATAGCCCTCGGCACGCTGATGCGCTTCGAAATATTCGAGCAGCTCGATGGCGACGGCGCGCACGGCTGGCCGCAACAACGCTGCGCGATTGGCCACCAGGCTGGATTGCGAGGTGAGCAGAATTCCGTCCTCGATTACGCGCAGGCGGTTCGCCTGCAGTGTGCTGCCCGTCTCGGCGATGTCGACGATGATGTCTGCGTAACCGATCTCGGGCACGACTTCCAGTGATCCTTCGGCGTTGATCAACACGAATGGGGTTACGCCGTGCTTTGCAAGAAAATTACGTGTGAGGTGGTGATACTTCGTCGCCACGCGCAGCGGCGTCGGCATTGTGGCTGCGTAGCGCGCCAGATCGGCCATGGTGTGGATCGGCAGCGCTTCAGGCACGGCGATGACGACTTTGCAGCGCCCAAAGCCGAGCGCGTTGTGCAGCACGTTCACCTGGTCGTCGACATTGGCATCGGCGATGACGTCGTAGCCGGTGATGCCCAGATCCACGCCGCCGTTTGAGACGCTTGTGATGATGTCGCTCGGCCGCTGCAGCAGCACGGTGACGTTGGGTAGTGCTGGGATGCTGCCGATGTAGCCGCGCGTGCTGTTCTGTTTGACGTCGAAGCCGCAGTGCGCGAGGAACTCGAGCGTGGAAATTTGCAGTCTGCCCTTCGACGGCAGGGCGAGCCGGATGTCGGTGCGTGTCATGATTTCGCGCGAGTGTACCGCAGGGTTTATTCGGCGTTTAGGGTGTGCGCATCCGCCGTTGGGGGCGGAACATGAGCGCGTGTCGTCGCGCTGCCATCGCCCGGGGCTGGCTGCTGCCCTGCCGCAGCGGACCGCGCCGTTGGCGCTTTGGCGCGCGCTCATGTTCCGTCGAAAAAGCGCTGGAGGCGCAACGCTGCCCCAACCCGGACCATCGGTCCGGATGCACTTCTTCACGAAGCCGCCAAGAACGCGAAGGGAAAGATTTTTACGCAAAGGTTGCGGCGAAGCGGAGATCGCGGATTGATGTATAAAAAATCTGCGATCTCCGCGCGCGCTGTTTTGTTTATGCTACGGCCACGTGCGCCCAGGGGCGGTGTTGTGCGGCCTGATGCCGAGGGCCGGCAGCAGCTGCGTGCCCGCCACTACGTCCCACGACATGCGCTGTGCCAGCGCGTAGCCGCTGTCGAGTAGCGCCTGGCGTGCTTCTGGCGTGCGCGGCAGCCGCTCGCAGATCACACCGGCGGCGCGCTGCGCCTCGCTGCGTTCGATGCTTTCGCGTTCGTTTTGACCCAGATACATTGCCATGCGCCAGCCCTGCACGGCGAGATCGGCTGGCAGATCCGTGTAGTGTGTGACGATCAGATTCGGCAGGCTCTCTTCGATCCGCCGTACGCGCACTTCCCATCCGTCACTTGCATCGTGGCCGAGCGCGCGGCTGATGAAGCCGAGACAGCCGCACACGTCGCTGATGACGCATAGCGCACCGGTGCTGAGCGGTTCGACCTGCGCGATGCCGAATGGTTCGTAAATGCTTTGGCCGAACTCGAGGTCGGTGCCGCGGCGCAGATCGTCGAAGGTGAGGCCTTCCGGAAAACTGGCGCCGATGCGGTCGCGCGTGAAGCCGAACTGATTAATGAGCACGGCGCGCGTCGCACGTGCGCGCGCGTTGAATGCTGTTATGGCTGCGTAGAGCGGAATTTCGAGGTCGATCAAATCTGGCCATCCGATGCGATGCTCGCGCGGCCAGCCATGTTGTTCGTTTTCCCGTACCTGCGCTGCCGTGCGGCCTTCGGGCCGGCTGGATGAGAGCAGGATCAACACTGCGCTTTCACCGCGCGCCGCCAGTTGTTCGTCGATCTGCTCGAGCACATGCAGGTCGCGCCACAGTGCTTTGCTGGTGACGAGGCGTGTCGCATGCGAAAAGACGAACGTGGGGGAGAAGCCAGCCAGCGATGCTGCGTAGTCGCGCAGCCTGGCCGCTGAAGCCTGCACCGCGTCGAGCGAATAATGCTTGCTCGGGGTGCCGTTATAGACGAGGTCGATGCGCTTGTTGCGGAAGCGCGGTCCGAGGAAGCGCAGCTCGTCCACGACGAGGTCGCCCACGGCCAGCACGTGGTTGCACTCGGCGGCTGTCTTCAGCATGTCGTGTTTGAAATTCCACAGCTGCGGGCCGAATACATCTTCGAGATAGACGTCGCTGTGTTGCGCTGCGCGCAGCACGTTGTAGAAGCGCGTGTCGTGTCCGTCGTCGGCTTCGACGAGCGGCCGCACCGAAGCAACTTCGTGGGCGACGAAGGCCGAATCGAAGGCGCCGGGTGCGATGAGTTCGGCGGCGTACCACAGCGGCAGACCCATGAACTCGTGGCTCAGGATCGTCGGTGCGTAGTCGCCGGCGATTTCCGATTCGCCGAGCACCACGCGCAGTGCGGCGAAGGCCGGCTCGGCGTGCGCCATATTCGCAGCGAATTCGTGGTTGGTAATGTGACGGCTGCTGTCGAGCCCGAAGCGCAGCCAGACAAAATAGTGAAAATTGCTCAGCCGCTCCGGCTTGATGGTGGAAGGGTCGATGAGCAGCACTTCATGCGTTGCCGATCCAAAAGCGCGGCGGCCGTAGAGCACGCGCACGTCAAACTCCTGCTCGATGAGGCTCAGTCGCTCACGCAGCGCTGGTGTGCAGTCATAAATTCCTCCCGATGAGTAATATGACACCGCGAGGCGATTGCGTGGTGAGAAAAGGCGCTCCATTTCGACCGGGTTGTCTGCATGGAAGGCGCCGACGCACAGCGAGCGATCGACTTGTTCAAGGTAGCTTTGTGCGCTGAGCAGGCCGTCGAGCACGGCGCCGATTCCGCCGAACTTGACCCCTGCTTCGTGGGTGGCGTGGATGAGGATTCTGCGGATGGTCATGGAGTGAAGTTATAGCTGCGAAATGCAAAAAACCATAACTAACGCGACTTGCCGCCTTGCCTTGTCATTCTCCCGCACCGCGCTATTTTCTCGAGCACGTCTTGCGTTTGGGTCCAAGGCTGCGGATTATTTGTGCGATTCGAGTCGTTCACGGATGAAAAGCCTCAAGGTCGCACGTCGCGTTAAATATGTAGGCCCGAATCAGCAATTGCTGCACAATACGCTGTTTCTACTCTTTAAAGGGTCTTACGGGGCATCAAAGAAGCTCAAAAAAGCTCAAAAAAGCTCAAAGAACCTCAAAGAGACTCAGAGGGGGCGGGGACGGCGTGTCCTGCGGCGAAAAATAGCCAGTCTGAGTAATTGCGAAAAGCCCCACCTGAATTCAGGTGGGGCTCGTTGAACCACGTTTTATTCGTCTGCGTCGGGCGATGCCGGACACAGGCCGAAAGTAGCCGCAGCTTATGCGGCAGCGGCAGGTTCTGCAGGTACGACGGCAGCGGCTTCGCTGATCGGCGCACCCTCCGGCAACACCACGACGGTGATGTTCGGAGTGACTTCGGTGGCCAGGCGCACCGCGACGGTGTACGTGCCCACTTCACGAATCGGCTCGCGCAGACCGATCTTGCGCTTGTCGAACTCAGAGCCCAGCTTCTTGCTCAGCTCGTCCGCGATGTTCGCGGCCGTAACAGAACCGAAAAGCTTGCCTTTTTCGCCGGTGCGGCCGTGAATATACACGGTGATCCCACCGATCACGGCAGCTTGCGCTGCAATATCGGCATGGTTGCGCGCACGACGCTCAACGTTGCGCATTTTGATGCGCTCGGCACTCTTGATGGCGCCGCTGGTCGCCAGCACGGCCATATTGCGCGGCAGCAGATAATTGCGACCATAACCGTCTGCGATCGTCTTTACGTCGCCGGCGTGGCCGAGGTTGTATACATCCTGTGTCAGTAGCACTTTCATGACAGACTCCTGTTGGTTAGCGGCGGGAGATTGTAGCACGTATGGAAGGGCCCATGGAAGGGCCCATGGAAGGGCCCATGGAAGGGCCCATGGAAGGGCCCATGGAAGGGCCCATGGAAGGGCCCATGGAAG
>CANJQH010000094.1 GCA_947476335.1 Anaerolineae bacterium
CAGCCAGGGTTTGTGCGGAAGGCGCGGCCCTGGCAACGGCGTGGCGCCCATATCAGGATGTTGAGTGGGGACCCGCAAGTTTTGCCTGGACGCACTATTAGAGGCGAGTGACATGAAATAAGCTATATGGTAACTACTCAGGCCCAAATCAGCATTTCCCGCGAAACACACGATTCTCTCCCCCGAAGGGGGAGTGAATCGTGTGTTTCGCGTTGGAAAAATGGCTGGCCTGAGTAGTTACGCTATTTGCCCATTGCCGATTGGGAGGGCTGGGGCGTTGTGCCGGCTGCACTTTTTCCTGCGGAACGTGAGCACCAGGCGCATGCTGCGTGCGGTAACCTGTGAGTAATCTGTCCACAACAAATGGTAAATACCCTCTCAAATCCAGCCCAACTTGAGCAGTTGCAAAACAGCCCGCTAGGCGAATTCAGATAAGTGTGATAACTTTACCTCCAATGGCATCTGCGCAACGCAAGTCGATCGTCCTCAATAGTGCCGCGTCGAATCGCGTTTTTCGCACCTTTGCCGACTGGCAAGCGGAACAGGCGGCGGATTCTCGTTCTCCTGGTGAGCGTGGAATTATGGTCGGTTCTTCTGTGTTGTGGCGCTATCAGGCGGACCACATCATCGTGACAGAACGTGCGGTCGTGCAGTCCATCGAGGGCGAGATGCTCACGCTGCTGGTGAAGGATTCGCATACGCGAACATGCCAGGTTCATGTACGTGAAATCGTCAACACCAGTGATGAGCGTGCGGTTCAGGCCCAGCAGAATGAAGCACAGCAGAGCGCCGTTGCGCGCAGTCGCCGTGTGTAATGCCTTCGTCTGGCGAATCAAAGGCCTGCGCGCCTCTATTTGAAAGTTCGTAACGACTCAGGCCCAAATCAGCATTTCCCGCGAAACATGCTATTCCTTCCCCTGAAGAGGGAAGGAATAGCATGTTTCGCGTTGGAAAACCAGCTGGCATGAGTCGTTACAAAAGACATCTTCCGAGCGCGCCGAATTTTTCTCCGTGCGGTGCGTTATGCGGTTTCGATGATGCCCTGCACCGTGCGATAGGCTGTTGCCATCGCCGTCAGGAATGGGTTGAACCCGCCGTTCGTTACGTGCACAGAGGTGTCTGCAACGTAGATGTTCTGCATACCGTGTACGCGTCCATTGCGATCCACGACCGAAGTATCTGGGTTGTCACCCATGCGTGCGGTGCCAGCCTGATGCTGTCCACCTGAAAGAAAAGGATGCTTCGGCGCTTCGCCCCACACTTCAACTGCACCCGCTGCCTTCAGCCACTCCACTGCGCGCGCATGCAGCGCTTGTGCAGTGCGGATGGACTCTGGGTGCGTTGCACCCGACAGCCGCGCTACGGGAATGCCGAATGCGTCTCTCACGTTTGCGTCGAGCATGACGCGCGCGTCGGGCGACGAGATGTCTTGGATCGGCCCTTTTACTTCGAGCGTTCGGCGGTAGTTGGTGCGCATCCAGTTCTTCGCGTCTGCGCCCCAGCGCGGCACGTCGCTGTGTCGAGCGGTGCGCCAGAACGCGACCGGCAGGGTGATGAAGTCGTCTGCCAGCATGCCACCGCCGATCACACTGTCGTTGCCGTGGCTCCAGCGCGTCGTCGCTGTAGTGACGCCGGGGCCGATGCTGTCCCACATGTCCTCGTTCATGCGGCCGAACGCGGCGACGTATACGTGGCCCTGCAGATTGCGCCCGACCTGATCGTTGCCGATGTTGGACAGCAGCAGCAGCCGCGCGGTTTCTACTGCGCCGGCTGCGATGATGACGATGTCCGCTTCGACGAGCACGCGTCTGCGCTCGGCAGTGAAATACGTCACGCCGGTGGCGCGGCCGCCGCTGGTTTCGATGCGCGAGACCATGCATTCAGTGCGCAACTCGCAATTGCCCGTGGCTTGTGCTCGTATCAGGAAGGTGTTCTGCGTGCCGTTCTTCGCGTCGACGGGGCAGGCGAAGCCGACGCAGTGTTGACAATGGATGCAGGCTGGGCGGTTTTGAAACGGAATGCTGTTCACCGCCAGCGGCACCGGAAACGTATGCCATCCGAGTGCACGGGCGCCGTTGCGCAGTGCATTGCCTTTGCGCGTGACTGGCAGCGGAGGCATTGGGTAGTCGCGTGCGTACTGTGGTAAATGCGTCATCTGCGACGAATCGCCTGCAACGCCGAGCTCGTGTTCGACGCGTTCATAAAACGGTGCGAGGTCGTCGTAGTTGATGGGCCAGTCTGCGAGTGACGAATTCTGGGGCACGCCGTATGTTGAGGCCATGCGAAAGTCGAGTGGATGGAAGCGCCATGCTTGTCCGCCATAGACGCGCGTGCCTCCACCGACGGTGGCGGCGTTGGCCTGATAGCCGCCCTGCCATGGCAGCACCGTGTGCGTTTTGCCGTCGGCGTCAGCGACGACGCGTGGGTGACGCTCGTCCGGTCCTGCGTTGTGGCCGTGCGCTGAGACGCGTTGATTTTTAAGGTGATGACGGCCGGTGTCTGCGAATGTCTGTGCCCGGCCACGTTCGATCACGAGCACTTTGTGCCCGGCTTCTGCCAGCAGCGCAGCAGCGACTCCACCGCCTGCACCGGCGCCGATCACGACCGCATCAAATTTTTGTGTGTTCATCCGCGCACCTCGAATCCCGCTGTCGTCTGTCCGGCTTCACTTGCCCAGTAGCTTTCATGTACTAGTTCAGCCAGCAAAGCGAATGCCGGATGGTTCTCAGTTTCTGTCAGTAGTGCGTCTTGCTGTTCGATTGTGATGTCGATGAAGCGATGCCTGTGGCGTATCTTCGCGGTGACATTGAGTTTGTCCAAGTACATGCGCAGCAAATCGATGTTCTGCGTTTGTTCGTTGCCGAGCACATCTGCAATGTGGATCATGCACTCAGCACTGCCGCCGCCGGCCGTTTCATCTGCCGGCAGGATACGATCAGCAATCGCTTGCACCATGGCTGCGTGGGAATCGAGGAGTTCCATGTCGCATCAGTGTAGCTGTGATGTACTGCGTTCGCACGAAGCATCATTTAGCACTTCGGCGTAACTACCCAGGCCAGCCATTCTTCCAACGCGAAACACGCGATTCCTTCCCCCGAAGGGGGAAGGAATCGCGTGTTTCGCGGGAACTACTGATTTGGGCCTGAGTAGTTACACTTCGGCTCGGTTGACGAGCAGATGAAGCACAATCGCGATGCCAAAAATATCGAAGCCCGTTTGTGTGATGTTCGACTGCAGCGTCTGCTCAGCGCAGCACTGACGGCGAGCAGACGCTGACTGAAGCAGGCGTAATCATCACTCATGGCGTTGAACGCGGTCGTGAGCTGATCGACGATCGCGGTGATTATTTCCAGCAGCCACATGGAGATATCGACTGCGACGAGCGCAGACCCGGCAATTGGCATCAACTTGCATCAATTGGCATCCACTTGCATTAATGGAATGAGCGCTATGTTGATGATGATGAAGTGGACGACGACCAGCCCCACGACTCCGAATGGTGCCGACTGCCGCACATATTATTTGCGCTACACGAACGCGAGCGCGTCGATTGGGCAACTTGGGCAACTTGGGCAACTTTGGATGCAAGGCGCTGCCCGTAAAATTGATGCATGACCAGCAAAGTGCTTTCGCTGAACCATTTGTATTTGCCGCCGCGGCGGACGAGTGCGGGCAAGCCGCCGCTGTTGATTCTTTTGCATGGCTTTGGCAGTAATGAGCAGGATTTGTTCGGCCTGCATCCGTATCTCGACGAACGCTTCGCCGTGGTGAGTGCGCGCGGGCCGTTGACGCTGCAACCAGGTTCGCATGCATGGTATCGCGTGCAGTGGCTTGCGGACGGGACGATGCACATGGACGACGCTGAGGCAGAAGCTGCGATTCGTGCGGTTACTGCGTTCGTGCATGAGGCTGTGGAGGCCTATGGTGCTGACTCTGCGCGCGTATTCATCGGCGGCTTTAGTCAGGGCGCCATCATGAGTGAATGTGTGGCATTGACGCAGCCTCGTCTTGTCGCCGGCGCAGTGCTCATGAGCGGGCGCACTTTGGATTTGTTGCATCGGCATGATTTGCAGCCTGCGGCAGGGTATCCGCCGATGATCGTGGTGCATGGAACTGTCGATCGCGTATTGTCGATCGACGAAGGGCGCGCGACGCAGTCTTTCCTGCAGGCGCTTGCCGTCGATTTTGAATATCGAGAATATCCGATGGCGCATCAGATTAGTGATGAATCTCTTGACGAAATCGACACGTGGCTGAGCGCGCATCTGGATGCAAGCGAGTCTCTGTAAAACATGAACACACTCCCTCTTGTAATTTCCCCCGAAGTGCGCACTGCACTGGCGGAACGCCGGCCTGTGGTTGCGCTCGAATCGACGCTGATTACGCATGGCTTTGCCTGGCCGCGTAATCTGGAAGTGGCGCGCCGCATTGAGCAGTCGGTGCGCGATGCCGGTGCCGTGCCGGCAACGATCGCGATTTTGAAAGGGCAGCCCATGATCGGCCTCGATGATGCACAGCTTGATATGCTCGGCACGACGAAGGGCGCGCGCAAGTGCAGCCTGCGCGATCTGGGCATCGCCATTGGGTTGAAGCAGGATGGTGCGACAACTGTGGCTGCGACGATGCTGCTGGCACAGATGGCTGGTCTGCATGTCTTCGCCACCGGCGGTATCGGCGGTGTACATCGCGGCCATCCGTTTGATGTGAGCAACGATCTTGAAGCATTGGCGCGCATTCCAATTACGGTGGTGTGCGCTGGTGCGAAGGCGTTGCTGGATCTGCCGTTGACTTTCGAGCATCTCGAGACGCGCGGCGTGCCGGTGATTGGCTATGAGACCGACGAAGTGCCGGCTTTTTATTCGCGTCGCAGCGGCATCGCAGCGGATGTGCGTGCAAATAGCGCCGCCGATGTCGCCGCCATCGTGCGTGCACGGCGTGCACTTGGGCAGGAAGGGGGTGAGCTGGTGTGCGCACCGGTGCCGGCCGCTGACGAGTTGCCTGCTGATGTGGCTGAACTTGCTATTCGCGAAGCTCAGCGTTTGGCTGATGAACGCGGTGTGCATGGTGCGGCATCGACGCCTTTCCTGCTCGCACAGATTGCCGAACTTACGGGCGGTGCTGCCGTGCGTGCAAATATGTCGCTTCTGGTCAACAATGCAGCGGTTGGAGCGGCTATTGCCGCAGCTTTGCTCGAGTCTTAAACATGGAAAACATCATCATCGATTGTGACCCTGGCATCGACGACGCGATGGCAATTTTGCTCGCGCTGAATTCGCCGGAAATGAACGTTGTGGGCCTGACCACGGTTTTTGGAAATACAAATGTCGCAGCGACGACGCGCAATGCACTCAACCTGCTCGACTTCGCTGGTCGTGCGGACATTCCTGTGGCGCGTGGTGCGGATTTTCCGCTTGTCGTGGCGCGTGGGTTGCTCGGCGAATTTGTGCATGGCAGCGATGGCATGGGCGATATCGGCTGGACGCGCGTTAACAATTCTGCACAAAAGGAAGACCCGCGCCATGCTGCGCAGTTCATCGTTGACACTGTGATGTCACGACCTGGCGAGATCACGCTCGTGCCGATTGGTCCGCTCACGAACATCGGACTGGCGTTGCAGCTCGAACCGCGCATCGTTCAGAACGTGCGCCGCGTCGTCATCATGGGCGGCACGATTACCAAGCCGGGTAATGTTTCGCCGACGGCCGAGGCCAACGTGCACAACGATCCGCATGCGTCCGCGCTGGTGTTCGGCGCCGGCTGGGATCTGACGATGGTCGGTCTCGATGTGACTGAGGCAACGCTGATGGATGCGATGTTCTTCGAAGAGTTGAAAAACTCAGGCACGCGCTTCGGAGAATTTATTGCGCGTATCGCGCCCTTTTATCAGAATTTCCATCATGCCGCGTACGGCTATGAAAATGGTTCGACCAACACGCACGATCCGTCAGCGATCATGTATCTGATTGATCCGACGTTGTTCCGCGTGCGGCGTTACGCTGTGAAGGTTCCTACCGAAGGGGTGACTGCCGGCAGCGTGATTGCAGATCGGCGCGGTGTTTTTTTCAATACGCCGAAGGTTGGATGCGCGATCATGGTGAACAGTCATCGACTGTTGACGGAGTTCAAGGCGCGGTTGACGCGCGCATAGCAGATTTCAGGTAAGGCGAAACTACAGCTGCATGCCTGGTATTTCTCGCGAAACGCGCTATCATTTTACTGCGGAGGTGAACTCCGCAGAAACTCTGCAGCGATGAGAGATTGCACGTGTTTGGCGACGCGAAAGTAACGGGTATGAGCCGTTGTATTCCAGGACATAAATATGTTGGAAGGGAAAGTCATTCTCATCGTTGGTGGTGCGAGCGGGATTGGGCGGGCGACCGCCGAGTTGTGCGTACGGCGCGGCGCGCGCGTGATCGTGGCCGATTACAACGCGACGGCTGGCGCGGCAGCAGCTGCTGCGTGCGGCGCAGAATTTGTGCAGGTGAATGTCGCCGATGAAAATTCAGTGCAGCAGATGGCTGCGCAGGTGGATGCAAAATTCGGCCGGCTCGATGGACTGGTTCAGACGGCAGGTGTGCTGAAGGGTCCGTTTATCGATATTGAGAAATTTGAACTGGACATGTTCCGTGAGGTGCTCGAGATCAACCTTGTGGGCAGCTTTTTGTGTGCGAAGCATTCCGCGCCGCTGATGCGCCGTGCTGGCGGGGGTGTGATTGTGTTGATTTCGTCTGCGGCCGCGTACGCTGGCAGTTCGTCATATGCGTACGGCAGCAGCAAGGGTGGCGTGAGTGGCCTTGGGATCACGCTGGCGAACAAGCTTGCGCCGGAGAACATCCGCGTCAATGTCGTTGCGCCGGGCAATATCGAGACACCGATGAAGCGCAGCGTGATCGACGCCGATGTGGCGCTGAATGGGCCGCAGGCTGGGCAGGCTCAGCTGTCGCTGGGCACGCCTGAAGGTGTGGCGCGCATCCTTGCCTGGCTTGTGAGTGACGACGCTGACTACGTGCGTGGTCTGATCACGACGCGGTAATTATGGGGCGCTGCCGATTGCGATCGGCAGCGCCCACGCGCGCAGCGCCGCCACAGCGCTCAATTCAGCCACAGCGAGCACTATGCCGAGCGCGGCGTACGGTGCAAATTCTTGCAGCCGCTGCAGCTGGCCATGTTTATTGCGCATCATCAAGATCAGGATCGCATTGACGAGCATCAGCATGAGTACGACGCCGGCCGCGCTCGTGGCGGCAAGAGGATTTAGCAGCCAATCCGGATGCCATAGCACAAGTCCGATCGTGAGCGCGGCGCATGTGATGAGGCCGAGCATTTCGCGCCAGCTGTGCACCGTCGGTTCATCGACCGCATCTTTCCAAAGCCCCTGGTTGAAGAGCGCTGCGGCGAACGCGCTGAGCGTAATTCCCATCAGAGCACCAGTAGTCAGGCGCAGCCAATTTTGCGGTTCGTAAATGAAGATGTCACCGCGCAGCAAAAGCATGTACGAATTGAAGCCGTCGAAGCCCCATGCGGCGAAGAAGGCGGCGAAGATGAGGAACCAGCGGCCACTCGGGTAGTAGGCAGCGCGCCGGCGCAGTGAGATGGCCAGCCAGATCGAGCCCAGCAATACGCCGGTGAACATACCGGTGTCGCGCGCACACACGGGCATCTGACGGCCGGCGATGAAGAACGAGCGTTCGGGAATGCGATGACAGACGGCGTAGCCGATCCAGTCGAATGCGCGTAACGCGTTGGGCGGCAGAAATGCTGTGATCAAAATAAAAAACAGCAGTGCGCCCACTGACCATAAACGGAGAAGCGTGCGAGTGTTCATCATGGCGTTGTCTGACCTGAAACCAGCACAGCAATAATCAGTGCCAGGCCGGCGAGCAGTAGTGCGCCATCGCTTTGAATCAGTGCGAGTGCGGCGCCGAAACTGTTGCGTGCTCGGTCGAGTGCGGCGAAGACTGGCGCAAATGCATCTTCCACATTCGACAACAGTGCATCAGCGCGTGGCAGCGCATCAGCACTGCGGCCCGACGCGCTGTTGATGCGCCATAGCCCGGCTCCGAGCAGAATTCCGCTTGCGAGCGAGATCCAGCTGATGGGCTGCATCGCCGCCGCTGTATCGATGAGCGAGGATGTTCCAAGCATCCATCCGACGATGCCGAAGATGAGCGCATGCGCGGCAAGCAGTGCAAGGGCGGGAATTTGTCGTTGATCAGGAAATAATTCGCGCCTTGCACTGGTGATGAGTGCCGCAGGTGTGCGATCTCCTGCCGCGAAGCGCAGCAGCGCAAAAGTCAGCATCGCCAGGCTGCCTGCTCGCAGCATGAGCAGCGCGATGTCAAGCAGGTTGTTCGCACGCAGAGCTTCGGAAGCCGACGCGTACGCGAAGAAGCCGGTGGTTCCGGGCAGGCCGAGCAGGCATGCGATACCGAGCACGCGCCCTGCGCCTGGAATTGTCAGCAGCGCGTTTCCGAGCAGCCAGGCGGTTGCAGCCAGGCCTGGCATCGTCGCACCGAGCAGAACTGCAAATGCCGCTGTCGCTTGTCGGATGCGCGCGTGCTGCAGCTCGGAATCGCTCGCCCCGAGTGCGCGGATCGACCAGTACACACAGGTGATCGCTGCCAATGCGAATACCCATGACTTCGGTGTGCTGCCCTGATTCAGAATCGCCAGCGCACCGAGCAGGCCCGCCGTTGTTTGTAGTTCGGACGATGCATCTCGTGTGGCGCCAAAAGGCAGCAGGTTCGCTTGCAGACAGATCGACGCGCTCAGAATGGTGACGAGCAGCGGTGAAGCAGCGATCTGCATCATGTGCAGTCGGTCATCGCCGTTGGAGGCGTGCAGAGTGAATACGAAGCTGATGAGCAGCAGTGCGATGATTTGTGGCCCGAAGGCGCGCATTGCAAGCCGTCCGCTCTGCTGGCGTGCGGCGCTCCAGACTCCGGCAAGATTCATCAATCCGATGCCGATGAGCAGCGTCGGAGCTGTATCCCCCAGCAGCGCCAATCCTGCGCCGAGAGCCAGAATACCTTGCGAGGTGACGGCTTCGACGCGCATCGCCGCGGTGAGATCGAAGACTTGTGCGACGCGTGCGACGGCGAGCGCAAGCACTGCGCATGCTGCCGCTATGCTTCCGCTTACTGCAAGGGGTGTGCCGACGAAGCTGACGTTTGACCAGCCACCGATGATGACATCGTAAGTGTAGGACGAGCGCAGCCTCCACCATATCCAGGCTGCGATCAAACTGAGTAGCGCGCCGCCAATGGCTGTGCCAAGGGCGGCTTTTTCGAGCCCGGGGTGTGGCGCAGCGAACGACACGAGCGAGCGTTGTAGGGCGCCTACAAACAGCGGCAAGCCGAGAATTCCGAACAGAGCCAGAGTGGCAAACACCGCGCGAGTGTATCACCGGGTGAAATCTTACACATCGCAGACGCAGGATCGCAGAGGGTGTGGCGAAGGTAACACACATAAAATAGCAGCATGAAAATCCTTGATCAAATTCGCGGCACCGTTTACGGTCAGGCACTCGGCGATGCATTTTGCACGCCGCCGCTTCTTACGCGTGAGACGACACGCGCCGCATATCCCGTCGTGCCTGATACGTTTATTGCGCCGCCCGCCAACCATATGGTGCACTTTGGATTACGCGCTGGTTCGGTCACTGACGATACGGAGCAGGCAATGTTCCTTGCCCGCGAAATAATTGCTGATGGCCGCGTCACAGCGGAAGGAACGGCACGCGCGGTCGTCGATTGGTACGACTTTGTCGGCGGCGATACGATCCCATTCGTCGGGCCGAGCACACGTCGTGCAGTAGCGAAGATTCGCGCCGGCCAGAGTCTGGATTCGACAGGCATTGGTGGCGACACCAATGGTGCGGCGATGCGCGTGAGCGTGGTTGGTACGCTGTTTCCAGGTGATGTGGCTGCGGCTGCGCGTGCAGGGGCGTTGAGTGCGACGCCGACGCACAATACCAACGTTGGCTGTGCCTCGGCGGCGGCTGTGGCTGGAGCAGTGGCACGCGCGCTGGGTGCAAATGCAGATGTGCGTTCGGTCGTGATCGCCGGTATCGAGTCTGCGGAGATCGGTGCCCTGATCGGTCAGACGTGGCTCGGCGCAAATGTGGCGCGGCGTATTGAGTTTGCCGTCGGCCTTGCGCGCGATGGGCAGGTCAGTGAGGACGATCGCCTGCAGGCTATTTTTGATCTCATTGGCACGTCGCTGGCTGCAAGCGAATCCATTCCGGCTGCGTTCGCAGTTTTTGCGCTGGCGGATGGTGATCCGCTGCGCGCAGCAAAGCTGGCGTTTTCGCTCTCCGGTGATGCCGACACGATTGGTGCGATCGCATGCGCGATGGCTGGTGCGCTGCGCGGCGTTGATGTAATTCCTGAGGAGATGCGCGCACAGCTGCGCGCTGCAAACCCGAACTATGACTTCGACGACGTTGCACAAAAATTGTTTGGACTTTTGTAACTAACGCGACTTGCTGCTTTGCAGCAGTTGCGCCGGGTTCATCCCGAGTTGTACAACTAGTTGTTCGTCCAAGCAAAACGTGTGAGCGTCTGCCCTGTGCGAACCTTGCCTACAACCCACATTGCGCCCATATTGCGCCTATATTGCGCCCATATTGCGCTCATATTGCGCTCATATTGCGACGCAGCAATTTCCCACGGGTGCGTTTGTGCATCCCAGACCGATGGTCTGGGCTAGGACTGCGTCGCGCCTTTGGCGCTTTTTCAGCCTTGAAAGGGCGTACTTCGATTCAGCCAGGGTTTGTGCTGAAGGCGCGGCCCTGGCAACGGCGTGGCGCCGATATCAGGATGTTTAGTGGG
>CANJQH010000095.1 GCA_947476335.1 Anaerolineae bacterium
CCCCGCAAAGCGGGGGCGGCGAATCTGCCGGACAAAACTTTTGGCGACTCACTTAGACCGCTTTCAGCTGGCCGCCTTCGGTGATGGCGTTGGAGAAGATGCGCTTTTCGGTGGCGCTGTGCGGATCGAGTGCGGTGATGCTGACGACGACGTAGTCCTTGAGCGGGGTGGCATTGAGCTTGCGGACGAGAGTTTCCTCGACCTGAAAGATGCCGGCGCTGTTGCTCATACGGACTTCGATTTCGACTGGTGCATCGCCGGGTGAGGGCTTGATGATGACGTCCTCGATGGCGAGTGCGGAGACGCCATGGATGTCGAGTTTGCCGAGGTCGATCGGCATGCGGGCGCGGCCTTTGGTCATGTCACAGCCGTCGGCGACGGCGACGACGGCGCCTTCCATGTAAAGCGGCGGCGGGTGGATGTCGTGGCACTGGATGGCCGAGAGGATGAAGCTGATGATGAGCGTGCGCTGCAGTGGTTCCGGGTAAATGCAGGCCAGCCATTCATGGAGCAGCGGTTGTGCGAGGACGACGCTGATGGCTTCGTGGCCGGTGCGGTGCAGCGAGTTGCCGATATCGTGCATCATGACGGCGACGAGGGCGACGAGGCAGGCATCGTCGGCGTCGCCGGTGTCCGATTCGATCACATCGAAGGGTGCGTGCGCGTCGAGCAGGTAGCGCATGAGCTGCATGGCGTAGGCGCCGGTGACGCGGGCGTGAATCGGACCGTGGTCGTTGTATTTCAATTTGCCGACGGTGAGGTAATTCGACAGTTCCCAGTGTGCGGTCATGCGTTCATCGTGCATGAGCATCTGGTAGGCGCGGCAGGTTTTGGGGAATGGTGCGGCGAGGGCGCGGATGGTCGCATCAGCGCGCTGGTCCATGAGTGCGTAGGCATCTTCGCCGGGCAGGCTTGCAGCGAGAAGTCCGACGCGTTTGGGTTTGGGCAGGCGAACGTGGGTCATGGATATTTGGCCTGATGGTTGCGAATTTCGATGCGCGCCTCTTCGATTTTTTTGAGGAGTGCGTCATCGCCGCCTTTGAAGCTGGAGACGGTGCGGCGTGCGCAGGCGGTGCAGCCCAGGCTTGCGCGATAGCTGTCGAGGTCGCACGTCAGGCAGTTGCCGAGGCGGATCATCATGAGGGAAAAAGCCAGCACGTCCTCGTGGGTTTCGGGCAGGCCGGCAAGATGGACGATGAGCGCCTGCCATTTTTCGCCTTTGCGAGCGCTACGTAGTTCGGGAATCGAACGGGCGGGGAAGAGGATCTCGCTTTCAGGATACATGAAACGGAGGAATCATACTGCCTGTGGAGGTGGGGAAATGCCCGGGGTGTATTCGCCAAAAGGGGCGAAATCTGACCGCCGCGTCGCTGTACCGCCGTGGCCGGCCCCGTGGAGGCAAGCCAGCTGAATCGAAGCACGCCCCTGCGGCGCTTTTTTCGCGAGATGTGCGAGATGTGCGAGATGTGCGAGATGTTAGGGCCGCAGGTGTTGTGTGGCATGGTGTGCCACGAGTGAGCTGCCCACAAACGCCGAATACGCGATCGATTTATGGCGCCCCGAATCGTGCAGGCAGCGCACAGATAAAGTGACGGGATTTTTGTGGGCGCCGAAAAAAATTTGTGGGAGAGAGTGGGTGAAGTGTGTGAACTGAGGAGAAAGTATATGAGAGGAAATTTTTATCAATTGAAGGCTAACTTTTTTGCGGTGATTTTTTGTAGCGAGTTGTCCATATAATCTGTCTACATGACCGGTTCACTTTACACACGCAGCGGCGATGACGGTTTCACCGGCCTGCTGGGCGAAGGGCGGGTGGCGAAGTACATGCCGCAGCCTGAAGCGTATGGCACCGTCGATGAAGCAAGTGCGGTGATGGGTATTGCGCGGGCGTCGGCGCTTGGCGAGCGTTCGCGTGTGCTGATCCTGACGGCGCAGCGCGACCTGTATCACATGATGGCGGAGCTGGCCTCCACGCAGCAGGTGGCCGAAAAGTTTCGCAAAATTGATGCGGCGCGTGTGCAATGGCTCGAAACGGAGACCGACGCCCTTACTGCGTCGATCGAATTTCCACGCGAGTTCGTGGTGCCCGGCGACGCGCTGTCGGCGGCTCATCTCGACCTGGCGCGCACAATTGTGCGACGCGCTGAGCGCATTGTGGTGCATCTGGTGCACGACGGCCTGGTCGAAAACCTCGAACTGGTGCGTTACTTGAACCGGCTTTCGTCGCTGTTGTTCGTGTTGAGCTTGTATGAGGCGGCTTTGGCGGGTGTTACTTCCGTGACCCTGGCGAAAGGGGAATGAATTGTGCGAACCAGTGAAGCGGCAAAGCACGCGTCGGTAACGTGACAATTCGTACAACATGCGTAGAATTCTGTCGCCTGCTGCTGCCGCATGGCTATTCAGCAGGTCTGATCATGTCTGACAGAATTAACTCTGTGGTTCGGCCTCCTCTTTGTGGGGAGAGACGTGCAATCACTGGATGTCGGTTCTGAATTGAATGCAATTGACTATGGACAATCAAAGTCTGATCTCTCTGTACCGGAAGATGCTCTTAGTTCGGGTGTTTGAAGACAAATCGGCCGAAATGTATACGAAGGCCCGCATCGCTGGCTTTCTGCACTTGACGAATGGCCAGGAGGCGATTGCTGTCGGCGCCATGTCCGCGCTGAACGCGGACGACGACCTGTTCACGCATTACCGTGATCACGGCTATGCCATTCTGAAGGGTGCGTCGCCTGAATCTGTGATGGCGGAGCTGTTTGGGCGGGCGACGGGTACGACCGGCGGCCGTGGCGGCTCGATGCATCTGATCCACATGGATACGAACTACTGGGGCGGCTACGCCATCGTCGGCGGTCATCTGACGCTGGCATCGGGCGTGGCGGCTGCCAATCAGTTCCACGGCAATGGTCGTGTGGTGACATGCGTGATGGGCGACGGCTCCACCAACATCGGCACGTTCCATGCGGCGCTGAACTGGGCGCAGCTGTGGAAGCTGCCGATTATCTTCCTGGTGGAGAACAACCAGTTCGCAATGGGCACGACGATTCGCAACCACAGCGCGCTGCCTGATGTGTATCGCAAAGCCGACGGCTACGGCATGGCGGCGGAACAGGTCGATGGCAACGATGTGCTGGCTGTGCACGACGTGATTGCGCGCGCGGCTGCGCGCGGGCGTGCCGGCGAAGGGCCGACGCTCGTAGAAGCGGTGACGTATCGGCATCGCGGCCATTCGATGGCCGACCCGGACGTGCAGCGTGACAAAGCCGAGATCGCCGACTGGAAGAAGCGCGATCCGATTCATCGGTTTGCGAACGAAGTGCTGCTGAAGCGTGGGATTGCTTCGCCGCAGGACCTCGAAGAGATTTCGGCCGAGGTTGAGGCGCGCGTGGACAAGGCGGCGGAATTTGCAGAAAACAGCCCGGAGCCGGCACTCGACACGCTGTATAAGCACATCTACATGGAACCGGTCAGCAATATGCAGGTCGGTGGTTCACTGATCCGCCCGCCGCAGATCGGAGCGCGCGTCGCTTCGTCTGAAGGCGAGAACGGTCGGCAATAAGCGCGGGGCGCTGCAAACGGACGCACTGAATTATGGCAGAAATTACCTATCGAGAAGCGCTCAAGCGCGCGATGCGTGAGGAGATGCAGCACGATCCCAACGTTGTGATCTGGGGCGAGGACATCGTCGCTTACAACAACGGTGGTGCGTACGGCGTGACACAGGGTCTGGCGAAGGAATTCGCCGGGCGCGTGCGCGACGTGCCGATCTCTGAAGAGGCCATCATCGGCCTGGGTGTGGGTGCGGCGATGAATGGCATGCGCCCGATCTGCGAGATCATGACGGTGAATTTCACGCTGGTGGCGTGGGACCAGATCGTCAATCATGCGGCGAAGCAGAGCCATATGTTCAATGGCCTGCTGAAGGTGCCGATGGTAATTCGCACGCCGAACGGTCATGGCCGCACGGCGTCGACGCACTCGCAGAACTTCGACTCATGGTTCGCCAGCATCCCAGGCCTGAAGGTGATTGCACCTTCGACACCGTACGATGCGAAGGGCCTGTTGAAGAGCGCCATTCGTGATAACGACCCGGTTATCTTTTTGGAGCACCTGCAGTTGTATGGAACGAAGGGCGAGGTGCCGGACGAGGAGTATTTCGTGCCGATCGGCGAGAGCGTGTATCGCCGCCGCGGTGCGGATGTGACGGTCGTTTCATGGGGCCGCATGGCCTTCGAATCGAACAAAGCTGCGAACATGCTGGCACAGGACGGCATCGATGTTGAGCTGATCGACCTGCGCACGCTGCGGCCGCTGGACCTGACGCTGGCGCTTGAGTCGATCAAGAAGACGAATCGCGCCATTGTGGTCGAGGAAGGCTGGCGCAGCGTCGGCCTCGGTGCGGAAATTGCCGCGTCGCTGCAGGAGCAGGCGTTTGACTACCTTGATGCGCCGATCGCGCGCGTGGCCGGCCTCGAAGTGCCGATGCCGTATGCGAAAAATCTGGAACGTGCCACACTTCCCTTTGCCGATGACGTGGTTGCCGCTGTGAAGGCGATGATGCAGAAGCAGTATTAAGAAGTTCCGAGTTCTGAGTTCCGCGTGCCAAGTGGGTGCGTTCGGAACCTGGAACTCGGCACGCGGAACTGATCCGAATGGCTACAAACATTACTATGCCCCAGATGGGCTTCGACATGACCGAGGGCACAATCGCCGCCTGGTTGAAAAAAGAAGGCGAAATGGTGACCAAGGGCGAGCCGCTCGCGGAAATCGAAACGGACAAGACGACGATTCAGATCGAAGCATTTGCCAGCGGTGTGCTGGCGAAAATTGTCGTGCATGCCGGCCAGAAGACGCCGGTGGGCGAAGTCATTGGGATTATTGCGGCACCGGGTGAATCTGTTGCCACGGCGGCTCCGGCTGCCCCTGCCGCAGCCCCTGCTGCTGTCGAGAAAGCGGCGCCTGCGCCCGCAGCGCAGCCCGTCGCAGCAGCCGCTGTGAATACGGGCCGCATCATGGCGACGCCGGTGGCGAAGCGCATCGCGGAAGAGCGCGGCATCGATCTGCGCAACATCGTCGGCACCGGCCCTGAGGGCCGCATCACCCGATCCGACGTCGAGGCCGCGCCCGCGACGGGCAAGGTCGCGCCCGTGGTTGTGGCACCGGTCGCAGCGCCCGTGGTTGCGGCACCGGTCGCAGCGCCCGTGCAGTCCAGTGGTCGCAAGCCGCTGACCCGCATGCGCCAGACGATCGTTCAGCGGATGACGCAGGTCAAGGGACCGGTTCCGCACTACTACGTTTCGATGCAGGTCGAGATGGATGCGGCGCTGGCGCTGCGTGCGCAGATCAACGAATCGCTGAAGGCCGATGGCGTGAAGGTTTCGGTGAACGATATGGTGGTGAAGGCCGTGGCCACATCGCTGCGCCGCTTCCCGAATTTCAACGCTGCGTTTGGCGGTGATGCGATTGAGCTGCGCGAGCAGATCAATATCGGCATTGCTGTGGCGATGGACGGCGGCCTGATCGTGATCACGCTGAAGGACGCCGACAAGAAGACGTTGCGCCAGATCGGTGCAGAAGTGCCGGCTGTGGCGGCGCGCGTGCGCGAAGGCAAGGGCCAGCCCGGTGATATGGGCGGTCAGACCTTCACCACCAGCAATCTGGGAATGTATGGCGTGGATGAGGTCATCCCAATCATCAACATGCCGGACTCCGGAATCCTGGGCATTGGCGGCGCGTCGGCGCAGGCCGTGGTGCGTGAAGGGCAGATCGTGATTCGCACGATGATGAAGCTCACGCTGGCCGGCGACCATCGCGTCACTGACGGCGCCGAGGGCGCGCAGTTCCTGGGCGAGATCAAGCGCCTGCTTGAGAATCCCTGGGGCTTGGTCCTGTAAGGACGGCGTCGGCGGCGGCGGCGGCGGCGACGTTGATTGACCGTGGGCTTTGGATTTTTTTTCGCGGTGTGTAAACCCGGGCTTGCCCTGAAGGGGCGGCCTGGGTCTCCGAGACGACCTGCCATGTGCATGCGGTGCGGCGCAGCTTGGATCTCCAGCCACCTGAAAAAGTCCAAAGTCCAGGTCCCGGTCTAAAAAAGCCAAAGCCCAGACGTCAGTGGTGCGTCGATGGATCCGAACGCGATCCTGAGTGCGAAGCAGCCGTGGCTGTTTCAGCAGTAACCGCATCAGACGTGGATGCAGGTGTTTATCCAGTCGTATGACGCGATGCGGCATGCGGTAATTGTGCGGACGGCGTGCATTTGCGTCGCCTTGTTTACGCCCTCAAAAATCGCCGGCCCGGCTATTCGCATCGGCGGTGGTTCTCTGTTGGGTGGGCGTAGGTTTTGTGCACGTTCCGTCGTTACAATAACCCGCACGGAGGTTCTCATGACGAGACAGGTGCGGGATGTGATGCATGCAGGCGTAGTGGCCTGCGACGAACGAACGACGCTGCGTGATGTGTTGCGCATGATGGTCGACAACACGATCCGATCGATTGTGGTGACCGATTCAAATTGTGCACTGTGCGGCATCGTGTCACAGACCGATCTGGTCAATGCGTCTCTGGAGCATGCCGAAGACTGGGCGCAGATGCCAGTTACGGCGATTATGACGCGCAACGTGCTGACCGTGAAGCCCGAAACCGACGTCGACGAAGCGACGAAGGTGCTGGTCATCAATCATGTGCACCGAATTATCGTGGTTGACAGCAATGACCCGTGTGTGGCCGTCGGTGTATTGTCGATGAGCGACGTGGTGCGCGACATGATGGAGGATGACTAGACCTGTGGCGCAGTTTCACATTCAGGGAGGCGA
This sequence comes from Anaerolineae bacterium, assembly GCA_947476335.1. Classification (GTDB taxonomy): domain Bacteria; phylum Chloroflexota; class Anaerolineae; order J036; family Brachytrichaceae; genus CANJQH01. Next base: position 6,816 of record CANJQH010000095.1, read on the forward strand.
ACGTCTGAGCGGCGAGGTCGTTGCATCGGGCAATAAAAATGCGGCGCTGCCATTGTTGGCGGCAACGCTGCTGACGACGCAGCCGGTCACGCTGCACAATGTTCCGCGCATCCGTGATGTGCTGATGATGATCGAGCTGTTGCAGACGCTTGGTACGTCTGTGAGCTGGATTGCGCCCAATTCGCTGCGTGTGGATGCGTCGCAGGTGAGTGCGTGCGAAATCGATTCGAAGTTGTCGCGCGAGATCCGGGCGTCGATTCTGCTGGCGGGGCCAATGCTGGCGCGTTGTGGTGGGGTGACGCTGCCGCCGCCGGGCGGTGACGTGATCGGGCGGCGACGACTGGACACGCACTTTCTGGCATTTGAAGCGCTCGGTGCGCAGATCGAGACTGCGCCTCGCTATTTCAGCTTGTCGAGCAGCGGGCTGCGTGGGGCTGATATCCTGCTCGATGAGGCGAGTGTCACAGGCACGGAGAACGCGATCATGGCGGCGTCGCTGGCGCGTGGGACAACGGTGCTGCGGAACGCGGCGAGCGAGCCGCATGTGCAGGATTTGTGTCGCATGCTGGTGCAGATGGGCATGCGCATCGACGGCATTGGTTCGAACACGCTGACGATATACGGTGTGGAGAAGCTGGGCGGCACGGAATTCACCGTGGGTGCGGACAACATTGAAGTGACGAGCTTCATCGTGCTGGGCGCGGTGTGCGGTGGTCATGGCGGCATGCTGATTCGCAATGCCGGGCCGGAGAATCTCGGCATGACGCGGCTGTATCTGCGGCGTCTGGGTATTCAGTTTGAAACCCGCGGCCGCGACGTCTTCGTTCCCGGCCATCAGGAGTTGCGCGTCGAGTCCGAATTTGACGGCGGCATCACCAAAATTGATGACGGCATCTGGCCGGGGTTTCCGGCTGATGCGATGAGCCCGACGATTGTGGCGGCGACGCAGGCTGTTGGCACCGTGCTGATCCACGAAAAACTGTTTGAGAGCCGCCTGTATTTTGTTGACAAACTGATTGGGATGGGTGCGCGCATCATCGTATGCGACCCGCATCGCTGTGTGGTGAGCGGGCCGAGCCAGCTGCGCGGCGGCCTTGTGCAGAGTCCGGACATTCGCGCCGGTGTCGCGCTGGTGATCGCGGCGCTGGCGGCTGAGGGCGAGAGCGTGATTTCGAATATTCAGCAAATCGATCGCGGCTATGAAAATTTTGCTGACAAGCTGTGTGGGCTCGGCGCAGTAATCGAAAGGCGAGAGTAGATTATTTCAGATTTCGTAACTACTCAGGCCAGCTATTTTTCCAATGCGAAACACACTATTCTCTCCCCCGAAGGGGGAAGGAATCACGTGTTTCGCGGGAAATACTGATTTGGGCCTGAGTAGTTACCAGATTTCAGATTTCAGATTTCAGATTTCAGATTTCAGATTTCAGATTTCAGATTTCAGATTTCAGATTGACGATCGAGCATCGTACACTTCGGCAATCACTTCCAAAATCCAAAATCTGAAATCTGAAATATTATTCCTTCCGATGAGTAACTCTTCTGTTCTGCCCTTTCTCGAATCGAAGCTCGAAGACAAGGCTACTATTTTGCGTGGCCGTATGTTTCGACACGGGTACGTCTTCGTGCGCAATGCGGTTCCGGCCGATGTAATTCAGCGCGTTCGAGAGACCGTTCTTGGGTTTTGTGCCGAGGCTGGATGGCTCGATTCATCGCGGCCGCTGGTGGACGGTTACGCCAATCTTGCGTATCCGCCGACCACCGAAGGTAAGCAGGATTATTTCGCTGTATATCGCAAGGTACTGAAAGATGCGGGGTTTCATGCGTTGCCGGAGCATCCGAATCTGATGAGCATTGCAGCGAAGCTGCTGAATCATGCACAGCCGCTGGTGCATCCGCGCCGCATCGGGCGCATCACGTTTCCAAATTTTGAAGTCGCCACTACGCCGCCGCATCAAGACCATTTCTATATCCGCGGCACGGTCGAGACGTATTCGTGCTGGGTGCCGCTGGGCGACATTCGGCGCGAGCTGGGCGGGCTGGCGGTGTGGCCGGGATCGCATCGGCTCGGGTTCCGCGAGCACGACAAAGTGACGGCGGGCGCAGTCGGGGGCCGCGGCGTCGATGCTGAGGAGCTGGCGCTGCCGGACGCGCCGGTTTGGCATTCGATTGATTTCCAGCCGGGGGATGCGCTGTTCTTTCACGCGTACACCGTGCATAAGGCCAACCCGAACTTGTCGGGTGATCGACTGCGTTTGTCGACCGACAATCGTTACCAGCGGCCGAATGAGACGATCGAGCCGGGCGCGTTGTTGCCTCATTACAACCTGAACTAGAGGAGCGAACCCGGGATCTAAGAAGACGGGGAAAAACCTTACATAATGAGCAAGATCGTATTCTTCGGCGACCTGGTGACGGACGTGGTGATGCACGTCGAGCGCCTGCCCATTGAGGCGAACCGCGTGCAGAACGTCCATTCGATCGGGATCGAGCCGGGCGGCGCCGGCAATTCGCTGCTGACCGCAGTGCGGCTCGGCGCGCACGCGGCGGCGCTGGGCACGATCGGCGCGGACGGCAACGGCGAGCAGGTCTATCGGATTCTGCGTGACGAGGGTGTCGACGTCTCGTGTGTGCAGCGCGGTGAGGGCTCGGTGAACATGTCGGTGATCGTGATGATCGACGACGCCGGCCAGCACGTTTTTCTTGTGCACGAAGGCTTCGGCGACGAGCTGCGCTTGGGTGAAGCCGAGCGCGCGTTGATCGAGGGCGCGGCGGCGTTCTTCGTACCCGGCTATGCGCTGCACGAACCGCGTGTGGGCGAGATGGCCATCCCGGCGCTGCAGATCGCCGTGCGTGCCGGCGTGCCGGTGTATTGCGACCTGGGGCCGATCGTCTCTGACGCCGTCGTGCGCGACAAGGCGCTGGCGGTGCTGGCGAACTCGCGGGCTTGTCTGCTGACGGAGGACGAGGCGCTCACCTTCACCGGCGCGGCCGACGCCGACGCTGCGGCGCGCTGGCTGCAGGCGCACGGCGCGCGCGACGTGATCATCAAGCGTGGGCCGCAGGGCTGCTCGTGCTACGTGGGCGACGGCCCGCGCGTCGACATCGCCGGCCTGAAGGTCGATGTGCGCGACACGGCCGGCGCCGGCGACTCGTTCGCCGCCGGCTTTCTGTTCGATGTGCTGCAGCACGGAAACGTGATTGAGGCGGCGCGCTTCGCTAACGCCGTCGGCGCCGCCAAGGTGCAGAAGCTCGGCACCGGCAGGAATATGCCTACCCGAGAGGAAGTGTGGCGGCTGGTGGATTGGCGGATGGAGTAAAAAGTGATAGTGGATAGTGATAGTGGATAGCGAGGAGGGGATAAATCTGCGAATCACGGATTTATCCACTATCCACTATCACTATCCACTATCACTATTCACTCTCAACTGTACGCCCCCGCCAGCACCTCCATCGTGTGCAGGACGGGCATCGGGCGGCCGGCGGCCTCGAGGTTGCGTTCGATCTGCACCATGCAGCCGATGTTGCCGGTAATGAGCGCCTGTGCGTCTGTTTTCATGACGTTGCGCGCCTTGCGTTCGCCGAGCTGGGCGGCGAGTTCGGGCTGTTCGATGTTGTAGGTGCCGGCAGAGCCGCAGCAGATTTCGCCTTCGGGAATTTCGCGCAGGGTGAGATTTCCCACTGCGGCGAGCAGGCGGCGCGGTGCGCCGACGACGCCCTGGGCGTGCGCGAGGTGGCAGGCGTCGTGATACGCGATCGTGAGCGGCTCCGCGAGCGCCGGCGGCGGGAGCAGGCCGAGCTCGTCGAGGAACTCGCTCACGTCGCGCGTCTTTGCGGCATAGGCGCGCGCTTTTTCTTCGAGTGCGTGGCCGCGAAAAAGCAGGCCGTACTCCTTCATGCCGCTGCCGCAGCCGGCGGCGTTGGTGACGAACGCGTCGACGTCGTCCGGGAAGACGCCCAGATTGTGGGCGGC
>CANJQH010000096.1 GCA_947476335.1 Anaerolineae bacterium
AGGGCCGCGCCTTCAGCACAAACCCTGGCTGAATCGAAGTACGCCCTTTCAAGGCTGAAAAAGCGCCAAAGGCGCGACGCAGTCCTAGCCCAGACCATCGGTCTGGGATGCACAACCGCACCCGTGGGAAATTGCTGCGTCGCAATGTGAGCGCAATATAGGCGCAATATGGGCGCAATGTGAGCGCAATGTGGGCGCGATATGGGCGCAATATGGGCGCAATGTAGGCGCGATATGGGCGCAATATGGGCGCAATGTAGGCGCAATATGGGCGCAATATGGGCGCAATGTGGGCGCAATGTGGGTTGTAGGCAAGGTTCGCACAGGGCAGACGCTCACAAGTTTTGCCTGGACGCACTACTGCCCGGGGCGGAGCGCCGAAGGTGCGCAAGCCCCCAGGTGGCGGCGGCACAACGGCGCGCGGTCAACATTCGCCCCCAACGGCGGATGCGCCCGTCTCATTTTCCTGCCTGCATTCCTGCCTGCATTCCTGCCTGCATTCCTGCCCGCATTCCTGCCCGCGCAGGCTGATATATCTGCGTGGTTGCCAGGTTGGCATGACCAAGCCATTCCTGCACCCGTCGGATATCCATGCCGGAGCGTAACATATGCACGGCACGCGAATGACGCAATGTGTGGGGGGTAATTTCGGTGGTAATTCGTGCTAGGCGCGCATACTGACGCGTGAGCTGCCATACTGCCTGGCGCGTCAAGCGAGTGCCGAGCGGATTCAAGAAGACGTAATCCGTCTGCAGCGTGCCGAGCATATCGTTGCGGCCGTTTTCAATCCACGTGTGCAGCGCCTGCACAGCGCTGGGCGTCAACGGCACCGTGCGCTGACGCATTCCACGGCCTTCCGCCGCAGCCGTGGCCGCCACCAGGTCGATGTCGCCTAGGCGCAGGCCGATCGCTTCGGTCACGCGCATGCCTGTCGCATAAATCACTTCGAGCAGCGCACGGTCACGCAGCGAACGTGGATAAGATACCTGATCCGTCACCGCAAACAAGCGAGCAATTTCCTGCTCCTCAAGAATATGCGGTGTGCGCTTTTCCACGCGCGGCGACTTCAGCCGCACCGTCAAATCCTCACGCACCAGACCACGCTGCCTCAGCCAGTTCAGCAGCGTCTTCATTGCCGCGACCTTGCGCGCTACCGTCGATGACGTATAGCCACGCTCCGCCAGCATCTCCGCATAGTGTGAAATCGTATCCGGCTGCACATCCGACCAGCCTGCGCTCACCGGAAAATTTCTCGACAGATGTTCAGCAAACTGCTGCAGATCGTTGCGATACGCCATTACCGTGTTCGCAGACGAGTTCTTTTCCTTCTGCAAATAGATCAGAAATTGCTGAATTATGCTCTGCCAATCCATATAAACCCCCAGATCACCTTGAAAGTGCACCTATTCAGAACTCTGGTCACAAATCACCGCCCGCAACCTATGTCCAGCCGACGCAATCTCTAATCCCACAAATCGCCGCCGCCTTTTTCTCAAAGATAGCTCACATTCGTGCATCATCGTGCATCATCGTGCATCATCGTGCATCATCGTGCATCAAATAGGGAATCACTAAACTCAAGGATATTCTGCGAATCACGGCATCGCCCCGCCGCCCTGCGGGCGGCGGGGCGATGCCGTGATTCGCGGGTTCATGTAGTCGAGTTTAGCCACTCCCTCAAATGTCCGATCAGCTTGCCACAATTACAATCATTCGATAATACGGGCAGAATTATATACTTATGTGTAGCTTGTCAATGGATTGTTGGATTGTTCAAGGTAAGAGCATGATTTTCTCAGGTTCCAGCCGAAAACCGAGCCACGGCCAGCGCGACAAATCGAGTTCACGGCGCGCAGCGGCAGCCGCAGCCCCCCCACCGCGCGGCGCCCGGCTCCAGATCAGCCAGTCGATTGGCACGTCGCGCAGCATCCCCTGATTCGCCGTGGTCGGTGCAGCAAACAGCATACGCCTGCCACCCTCATCGCCCGGTTCAGTGAGTGCTGCGCTCGTCAGCTCACCCGCGGCAAAAAGATCGACGCGCACAGCATCACCGCGCAGGCGCAGGCCAAGGATGCCGTTACCCAGATCGTCATTCGCCAGCGCCACGGCGCGCGCGCGCAGGCCGCCCGCTGCCCACACTGCGGCGTCCTGTTCTCCTCCGCTCACCACACGCACCCGGCCGATCGCTGCCGGCGGCGTCTGCATCCAGAACTGATACACCGTGTCGGTTAACACCGCCGGGGGCGGAATTACCAATTCAGCGGCGCCGTACGTGCGCAGAAATCCCAGCGCCTGCTCCTGCGCACGCGCGTCCAGCCGCGGCAGCACAGCAATATCAACCGCGCCATCCCCCCACGGCAGCCGCTGTGCCACCAGCCCGACCGGGTCACCGTCTCCCAGCACGACGATCTGCGCGCCATCCGGCGCCAGCAAGAGCGCCGATGAACCGCGCAGCCACACCTGCGCCTGCGCCGGCGGCCGGCTCCATACCCCCGCTGCGACCGCAGCAGCGACACCGGCCATCCCCGCTGCTGCACCCAGTCGCCCAAGTCGCGGCCGCAGCCAGCGCCACCCGCGTTGCCGCACCCCTGGTCCCACGGCCTGCAGCGCCAGCAGCCCAAACATTGCTGCGTAATACGCCACAGCCCACGGTGCGCCAAAACGCCCCAGCGAAATCGCCGCCCAAGGCACCGCAGCAGTGATTTCAATCAGCCGAATGCTCACACGCAGCAGCGTAAAAACCGGCAGCGCCACGATCGTGCCGATATCACGCGAAATGACGCCGGCGAGCGCAGCCACCATCCCCAGTCCCATGATCGGCGGCTGCAGCGGCAACACCATCCCATTCGTCAATAGCGTAATCAGCGAAAGCTGTTCGTAGTGGATCAACAGCAGCGGCAGCGTCGTGATCTGCGCCGCCGTCGTCAGCAGCACACCTTCGAGCACCATCCCGAGGAGGCGCATATTCATCAGCGCCGGCGGCACCAGGCTCGTCAGCACATCGGCAACCAGTACCAACCCGAGTGTGGCGCCAAAGCTCAGCTGAAAACCGACGTCGACCAGATAAAACGGCTGTACAAGCAGCATGAAAAAACCGGCCGCACACAGCGTATTCAGCGTAAAACCACGCCGCCACAGCCACTGGCCAACCAGCGCCACGCTCGTCATCATCACTGCGCGCACAACCGACGCAGAAGCGCCGACGAACGCGGCATATATCCACAAAACGATCAGCAGCGCCGGCGCCGCACGGCGCGGATGCATCAGCCTTCGCACCACAGCCAGCACCATGCCGACGATCACACCGACGTTAAAGCCGGAAATGCTAATAATGTGCGATGTGCCGGTGCGGCGAAAAGCCTCCACCAGCGACGCCGGCATCGCATCGTCGTCGCCGATCAGGATACCGTTCAGCAGCGCCGAATCCGGCGCCGGCACCACGTCGCGCACGGAGCGCCGCAGCGCATCCTTCGCATCAAGTATGTGCGCCCACATCACACTCGGCGGTGCGTAGTCCACGCGTCGCGCATTTTCTGCGCGCGGCATCCACGCAAACACACCCTGGCGCGCCAGGTACATACGGTAATCGAAATCTTCGATGCGTGGCGGCTGTTCGAGGTCACCTTCGACCTGCAGCACATCTCCGTAACGCCACTGCCCGCCCATCTCTGCGATGCGCAGCAGCACCACGTCATCCACCTGCGTCACGACACCATCGGCCACCAGCCGCGTCGGCCACACGCGCAGCACCGCCGTGCCACTGCGATCGAACGGCTCTTCCACCACGACGCCTTCCAGCAGCACAGAGCGGCCCACGAAGCGCGCAGCACTTGCTTCGCCTTGCACAGGCGCAGCAGCAACCGTGCGCGCAGCACCGAGCGCAAATAGCAACAACAGCGCCCAGCCCCACCCCGCCTCGCGTTCACGCCGCGCAATCGCCAGCGCCAAGCCGACAATGCCAATCGCGATGAATGCACAGATCAGCCACACATGCGGCTCAAACTGCAGCGCAATCGCGATGCCGCCGGCGAACGCAGCCGTGATCGCCACGAACGGCGCAGCCGCCAGCACTGGCGGCGTAATCGCAAATGGACGAACTTCAGCATTCGTGAGTATCATCACTCCACAATAGCGCCTTCGACGAATGAAAATTCATCGATGCACTGAAGTAGTCGGACGCACCCCCGGGTGCGTCGCACAAGTAGTCATCTCAAGGAGTCATCTCAAGGAGTCATCTCAATGGCAGAAGAATTTACGAACGTTCCCGGTCAGCGCCTCGACGTCCCCGATCCCACCGTGGCAATGAGTGGCACGACGATGGGCGGTTCGCCCTTCCGTATCGTAGGCAGCACCATGCAGGCTCTGATTATTCAGCTGAAGCGTGGCAACAAGATCTACACCGAACAGGGCGCCATGTCCTGGATGACCGCCGACATCAACATGAGCACGAACACCGGCGGCGGGCTCGGCGGCATGTTCAAGCGGGCCATCGCCGGCGAATCGCTGTTCATCGTCGACTATGAGACGCAGCAAGACAATGGCGAAATCGCATTCAGCAGCGACTTCCCAGGCAAGATCGTTCCAATCAACCTGGGCCAGGGCCAGGAGATGATCGCGCAACGCTCCTCCTTCCTCGTCGGAGAGAAGTCCGTCAATCTCGCGATCCACTTCAACAAGAAGCTCGCCGGCTCGATCTTCGGTGGTGAAGGGCTCGTGCTGCAGAAGTTCACCGGCCCCGGCACATTCTTCGGCTCATTCGACGGCGAGATCGTCGAATACACGCTGCAGCCCGGCCAAGTGCTGAAGGTCGACACCGGCCATGTGGCGATGTTCGAACCGACGGTGAGCTTCGACGTCGAAATGGTGAAGGGCATCAAAAACATCATCTTCGGCGGCGAAGGTCTTTTCTTGGCAAAGCTCACCGGCCCCGGCCGCGTCTGGCTGCAGACGATGCCGTTGACGAAGCTGGCTACGGCGCTGCAACCGTACATGCCGTCGGCAAGTTCGAGCAGCTCCGGCAGCGGCTTCTCCGTGAAGCTCGGCTGATCCTCTGCAAATCTTTTCGCGCTGGTTCCGCGTGAGAGGCACTGCCTCACGCACGGAACCAGCGGATCAGCGCGTTCGTGGACGAGTCATGCGACGGCGCCGGCTCGTCTGCGGCATTGAGTTCCGCAGCGATGCGCTTCGCCAGCACCTTCCCCAGCTCGACGCCCCACTGATCGAACGAGCCGATGTCCCAGATCGCACCCTGCACAAACACGATGTGCTCGTACAGCGCGACCAGCTTGCCGAGCACCGCAGGCGTGAGTTGTTCAGCCAGCAGCATATTCGACGGCCGATTGCCTTCGAAAGTGCGATGCGGCACGAGCCACTCGGCCGTGCCCTCAGCAGCCACTTCATCCGACGTCTTGCCGAACGCCAGCGCCTCAGCCTGCGCGAACAGGTTCGACATCAACAGCGTGTGATGTTCGCCGAGCGGATTCAGCGAACGCTTAAAGCCGATGAAATCGCACGAGATCAGCCGCGTGCCCTGATGAATGAGTTGATAGAACGAGTGCTGGCCGTTCGTGCCCGGCTCGCCCCAGTAAATTGGGCTGGTCTCGTAGCTCACACGCGTGCCGCCGAGCGTGACCGACTTGCCGTTGCTCTCCATCGTCAGTTGCTGCAGATATGCCGGCAGGCGCTTGAGGTACTGGTCGTACGGCAGCACGGCCAGCGTTTCGGCACCGAGGAAATTCGTGTTCCAGATCGACAGCAGCCCCATCAGCACCGGTAGATTTTTTGCAAACGGTGCGAGGCGAAAGTGCTCGTCCATCTCGTGAAAGCCGGCGAGCATGTCGCGGAAATTTTCCGGGCCGATTGCGATCATCGTCGAGAGGCCGATGGCCGAATCCATCGAGTAGCGGCCGCCAACCCAGTCCCAGAAGCCAAACATATTCGCAACATCGATGCCGAACTGCGACACAGCCGCGGCATTCGTCGACACAGCGACGAAATGGCGCGCAATGGCGGCGTCGTGGTTCAGGTGATCGAGCAGCCAGCTGCGCGCAGTATGCGCATTGGTCATCGTCTCCTGCGTCGTGAAGGTCTTCGACGAAACAATGAACAGCGTCTCGGCCGCGTCGAGATCGCGCAGCGCCTCAGCCATATCAGTGCCGTCGACGTTCGAGACGTAGCGAAACTGAATGTCGCGCACGGCGTACGCGCGCAGCGCTTCATATGCCATCACCGGTCCAAGATCGGAGCCGCCGATGCCGATGTTCACCACGGTGCGAATCGGGCGGCCGGTGTATCCGCGCCAGGCGCCACTGCGCACCTGTTCGGCGAAGGCGGCCATGCGATCGAGCACAGCATGCACATCAGCCACCACATCGCGGCCATCGACCTCAACGCGTGCAGTGCGCGGTGCACGCAGCGCCGTGTGCAGCACCGCACGATTTTCAGTGATGTTGATTTTGTCACCACGGAACATCGCCACGATGCGCCCACGCAGGCCACAGTCTTCAGCCAGCTGCAGCAGCAGCGACATCGTTTCCGACGTCACGCGCTGCTTGGAATAATCGAAATAGAAACCAAGCGCCTGCAATGACATGCGCTCGCCACGCGACGCATCCGCACGAAACAAATCGCGCAAATGCACCGACGAAGATTCCGTAGCATGTTCCTGAAGCGCTTGCCACGCCATGCGCGAAGTGAGAGGAATGCGGATCATGTGCAGAAGTATAAAGTTCGGAAGAAGCTCCGAGTTTCGAGTGCCGAGCTTCTACGCTCGGCACTCGAAACTCGGAACTCGGAACTAAAATCTCCCGCATGTCCAAACTCAACGTCACGCTGTGGAATGAGTTCCGCCACGAAAAATCGCACAAGGAAGTTCAGGATGTTTATCCGAACGGTCTGCATTACGCCATCGGTGAAGGCCTCGCCGGCGACGCCGAATTGTCGCTGCGCTACGCATCACTCGATGAGCCCGAGCACGGCCTCACCGACGAAGTGCTGAACAGCACCGACGTGCTGGTGTGGTGGGGCCATATGGCCCATGACGAGGTCAAGGATGAGATCGTCGACAAGGTCGTCAAGCGCGTTTGGGCGGGCATGGGCCTCGTCGTGCTGCACTCCGGCCATTTCTCAAAGCCGTTCAAGCGCCTGATGGGCACAGACTGCGCGCTGCGCTGGCGCGAGGCTGAAGACATTGAGCGCCTCTGGTGCGTCAACCCTGCCCACCCCATCGCACAGGGCCTGCCCGATGTCATCACCGTCGGCAAGGAAGAAATGTACGGCGAGTACTTCGGCATCCCCGAGCCCGATGAGCTCGTCTACATCAGCTGGTTCACCGGCGGCGAAGTCTTCCGCTCCGGCTGCTGCTGGCACCGCGGCATGGGCAAGGTCTTCTACTTCCGCCCCGGCCACGAAACCTACCCGACTTACTTCAACCCGCAGGTGCGCCAGATCATTCAGAACGGCATCCACTGGGCAGCGCCCACGCCCGTTTCGCAGTTCACGCGCTACGTGAACAAGCCGACGCCGCCGGCGGTTGATGCGAAGTAAAGCGTAAAGAGTAGAGAATAAAGAGTATTTTCGTAACTACTCAGGCCAGCTATTTTTCCAACGCGAAACACACTATTCTCTCCCCCTTCGGGGGAGAGAATAGTGTGTTTCGCGGGAAATACTGATTTGGGCCTGAGTAGTTACGTGTTTTCTACTCTTTACTCTCTACTGCGAAGCCGCACCACAGTCACTTTCACCTGCTCACCCACGAACTGCCCATCGGCCCAGTTATATGCCGGTATTTTTGCAAAGTCACCCTCTGGTACGTACATCACCAGCAGCAGGCGATATACGCCCGGCGCCGCGTCCTGCGCTACGGTCAACGTATGCTCGAGCATGTACGACTCACCGGGTTTCCACATCGACATCGCTGCGCCGGCGTCTTGCTGCGCAACTTTATTTCCCTGTTCATCGATGATCTGCAGCGACACGTTGTAGTCGCGGGCAATCGGCATTACAGCAAACCAGTTCGTGCGCAGCGTCAGCGTTTCACCGGGCCGCACAAGGGTCATCACACCTTGGATCGAATCGAGTGCAGCGCCATTTGCGTAACGCAGCTGAGGCGTACGTTTTTCAGATATCGCCGAAGAGAGCACTGGGCCTTCGAAAATCACACGCTCAGCGCCTGCTTCATTTTTCACACGCTCGCCATTCGCGTAGTCGTACACGCCCACAGCCCAGCGCAGGCTACGTCCCGTCGGCGCCATGCGCGGAATGCGCAATGTGTAGCGATCGGTCCAGCGATATGGCGTAAATACACGCGCCATCGACAGCGATCCCTGCCCAGGCCGCATGTCGCGCTGCGCGACGATCACGTCGTTTTCGTCGATGAGATGCACAAACACACTTGCATCAAACGGCAGCGGCGCGTCGAGCGTCCACGTCAACGTCAACGTGACTTCATCGCCCGGATGCGCTTCGCTGCGATCGCTTGAAGATGCGTGCAATTCGAGTGTGCCGAAGCGCGCGAGCGTCGGCATTTCTTCGCTCTGCGACTGCGCCCATTGATTCGCCGGCCGGGCGTACGCCGGCGCAATAACGCCGCCCGGCGTCCACACAGTGAGCACGACAAGCGCAATCCCAGCAACCCATGGCGCCGCATGGTGAATCTGCGCCAGCCCATAGACGAACACGAGTGCAAGCGCCGCAATCGCGGGAAACAACAGCCGCCCTTGAGATGCCGGCGTCAGCGCAGTCCAACGCAGCAGCGCGACGAAGATCGCCACAATCCACGCGCCGCACATCACCATCGCGCGCCAGTCGATGCGCCGCGCCCGCAGCGCGCGCGCAATGCCGAGCAGCACACCGACAAACGCGGCGAGCACACCCACGTTCAACACCGTGTACACCCACGGCGGGTAGATCACGTTCATTGTGCCGAATACGCCCCAGTACGCCCACACAAAGCCTTCGCGCTCGGTCCACAGCTGCACCAGCGTCGCCGGCACATCGCGGCGACCAACCACATCCAGAAACGCGTTCCAGCCCAGAAGATCTCCATAGAGCTGCACGTTGCGCGCGAACCACCAGCCGGTGATCGCCGCAGTGACGATGCAGAGCACGAGCAGCCAGCGCATGCGAACAGCGACGCCACTGAACCCACGCAGCGTAACCAGTGCGGCCAAGCCATACAACCCGAGCAGGCCAAGCGTGCTCGACTTGCTGAGTGCCGCACAGCCGGCGATGACGCCAGCAACGACCGCGCTGCGCAGCGAAAATTCTGCGCGTCGAAACATGCGCAGGGCCCACCAGAATCCGGCAGTCGCAAAAAACACCGCGGCATTGTCGTTGTTAACGCTGCCGGAAATAAACGCGAACATCGGCACGCAGGCCACAAACATCGGCACAGCCAGCCGCAGCGCCGCCGGCGCATTGGGCCACATCTCGCATGCAGCGAGCCAGGTGAAAAACACCGCACCAGCGGAGAACAGCACAGAGACCAGGCGCGCAATGTGCACCGCCAGTGCAGCCCGCGTCCACGGAAATTCTTCAGCTGCACCGTGCATCACCGCGTTCGAGTTGCCGTCACGCGTTGGCACCCCCATGTCGGCATGCGGATTGATGCGGCGCAGCTCGCGCCAGTTCGAATGATCGAGCGGCGCAGTGAACAGCGCCGCGGCAGCGTAGTACAGCGGAGGCTGGCTGCCCTCCTGCCGCCATGGCGCGTCTTCGTCCGTCTGCCCTGCGTGCTGCTCAGGCAATCCGCCGCCAGTCGCCAGATGCATCACCAGCGGGTAATGCCACAGCTCATCCGACGCCTCAAAAATCGGCGTAACGATGCTGTAATACGCAAACAGACAGAACGCAGCGAAAGTCAGCAGCAACGCCGCCACGCGTTCGCGATTTCTTTTTCCACCCGAGAAGCTCATGTCAAAATTTTCGATAAATGGCAAAGAGAATCGCAGGGCAACTAATTGCCGCTGTCCAGCGTGTCGGGAAGTGTGCTGTTCAAACCAAGACGCCCGGCGCGATCAGCCTCAAGCTGTGACAAACCGTTCGTCACCACGCCCAACGTATGTGAAAGTTCGTCCTTGAAGCGCTGCAGCGTATCGATGGCATACGCATCCGCTTCATTGCGCAGGCGCTCCACTTCGCGGCGCGCGCGCTCTTCCATCGCCGCCGCACGATTCTGTGCAATCTGCGTAATTGCAGTGTCATCTGCCAGGCGCACAGCTTCGTCACGCGCAATCTCTTTGATGCGCTCCGCTTCTTCCTTGGCCTGCGCAATGATGCGATCGTGCTCCTGCGCCATGCGCTGAGCCTTCTTGATCTCCTCAGGAATGGCCAGAACCATCTGGTCGATCAACTGAAAGCAGCGCTCAGTATCCACAAGCTTGAGCCGTGTACCGGGAACCTTGCGACTCTCGAGGAGCACCGCCTCGAGCCTACCGAGGAGATGTTGAATGTCCATAGTGAAGGGAGTATAGAGGAGAGAGTCAGAGCGGAGAGTCAGAGTAAAAAGCGCAATGTATTTGTTTACCGGGTGCACAACTGCACTTGCCGAAATCGCGAAGCTGACTTAAGGTTTTCGAAATGGTGAAGCCGGAAGAAATCCATGATCTTGAGGAAGCGCGGAACGTCATCCGGGCGTTGCAGAAGGTCGTGGCGCGGATGGA
>CANJQH010000097.1 GCA_947476335.1 Anaerolineae bacterium
GCAGAATTTCGGCCTGGTCGCGACGGCGTCGCGTCCCCGATAAATTTGCCCATGCCACGCCCGGACCGTTGGTCCGGGCTGGGCAAGCGGCGCGCCTCCGGCGCTTTTTCGTCCAGCATGAGCGCCGGAGGCGCGTCGCCCCGGGCGACGCCGGCGCGAGCCGTGGCGTCCGTCGAAAATGGCCAAAGTCCAGCTACGGTAGCAAGTCACGTTAACTAAAGCGCACACGAAACAACGCCCGAACGCAGCAATCGCCGGCAAAGAACCGGCTTCGATCGCGGATGGGTATATCTCGCACGACACGCGAATCTTTTTGCCGAACGAAGGGATAAAACAACGTGCCTGCCGATCAATGAGCCAACTCGGGGCTTTGCCGGCTCACATATTTTTAGGCTCACTCATGCATTTCTGCAAGTGTTATGTGAAACCGAGGGGCAATGCGAGCCCATCCATATTCCAGCGCAAAACACGCAGGCGTTTCACGGAATGTGCCCACTCCGCCTATCGTTTTTAGTCATGCGTGTATCGATTTTCGTAGTGAAACTACGGTACTTTGTAGTTCTTCCACGTCATACTCATGCGCGCCCTACGGCACAAGTACGGCACAAGTATGAGCAACGATTTCACCTCAGATTCTGGGCCAAGCACCAAACGCTACCTGCGCAACACGCGCAACACGCCGCATTTCGGCGTATATCCAATTCTGGACACACTCGGCGAAGGCGCATTCGGCACAGTGTATCTGGTGATGTCGTCCACGCCACAGCTGCGCATACTGGCGCTGAAGACGATGAAGTCGGACGATGCGACGACGGCAGAGCGCGAGGCGTTCAAGACCGAAGCCGGGCGCTGGGTCTCGCTCGGTGTGCATCCGAACATCGTCACCGCCTACGACGTGCATACGCCGCACGGTGCAGTCGGTGTGCTATGCGATTTCATCCCAGCGGACGAAGCCGGGCGCACCACGCTGAGCGACTGGATCGAATCCAGCACGATCACCGACGAACTGCTGGTGCGCTGGTCGCTCGACTTCTGCGCCGGCATGGCGCACGCCTACGCGCACGGACTGACGGCGCATCGCGACATCAAGCCGGACAACCTGCTGATCGATCACGGCTCGCTGTGCGTAGCGGACTTCGGGCTCGCCACAGCTGCGCAGCTGCTGACGCAAAACGCCACCATGCGCGACCTGTCGCCGGCAGGGTCGCGCGCGTTCATGCCGCCGGAGCAGTTCATTCCGAAATTCAAATGCGACCAGCGCAGCGACATCTACGCATTCGGCGTCACGCTCTATGTCGCCGTCACCGGCGGCCAGCACCCGATCCAGCCCGTGAACATCCACGACCACGATGCATGGATTTTCGCGCACGCGCGCGACGCCGTGCGCCCGCTAAATCACTTCCTCTGGCCGGTCATCGAGCGCTGCCTGCGCAAGCGGCCGGAGCGGCGCTTCGCCACGATCGACGAATTGCGCGCAGCGGTGCAGCAGGTGGCGGTGCGCGCCGGCATTCACATCGAACACAAAAGCGAACAAAAGTCCACGCTCGAGCAGGAATGGCTGAAGCTCGAAAACCAGGCGCACAGCCTGGCGCTGCTCGGCTACGAGCAGGAGTCGATGCAGCTCTATGACCGCGCATTCGCCTTGCGCGATGATCCGCATCTCTGGCAGAGCAAAGCCAATGCGTTGCTCGCCCTCGGGCGGCTGGAGCAGGCGCTCGAATGCGTCATGACCGCGCTGGAGCGATCCGACGACGGCCAGGCGCAGTGGTACATCCTCGGCGACGTATTGCGCAAGCTCGACCGGCATGAGCATGCGGTGATGGCCTACGAACAAGCGCTGCAAAAACTGCACGAGCACACCCAAGCCAACGCCGATCGCATCGAAGCCCAGATCCACCACGCGCTTTCGCTCTCACTGCGCGCGCTCGGCGATTTCACACGCGCGCAGGCGGAGATCGGCAAAGCGATTGCGCTGCAGCCGAGGGAGGTGCCCTATCGCCGCAGCAAAGCGGAACTGTTCATGGAAACCAGCCATTACGGCAATGTGCTCCGCGAGGTCGAGGCTGCGGAAGCATATGCAGCCAACGATCCACAGCTCTGCCATCTGCGCATCCACGCACTGGTGCGGATCGGCCGCGAGGAAGAAGCGCTGCGCGCCGCAGAGCGCAGCCTGGCATTCGCGCCGGATCACCCACACCATTGCTTCAACTACGCCACAGCACTCTCCGCCGCATATCCCGACAACACCCGGCGCGTGATCACTGCGTTTGACAAAGCGCTGGCGCTCGCCGAGCCATATCACGAGCTGCACAGCCACGTCGTCTCAGAATACGTCAACTACCTGAAACATATCGGCCAGCACGATCAAGCGCGTCAAATCATGCTCACTGCAGCCGCAGAACGCAATTAAGAATTTCACAATGTCCAACTTCTTCGATAAGGCCCGACGACTCCTCGAAAGCAAACAGTCCCCGGCTCAAGCGCCGTCCTCTCCAACGACGCCTCACACTCCTGTGCAGGCACAGGCCAACGCCGACCGGCTGAATGCATTGTTGTACGAAATTCAGAACGCCAAAGACCGCGGCGATTTCAACGCCGCCTGCCGATTATTCGAACAGGTGACCCGACTCGCACCCAATTCGCCGGACTATTGGTGCGAGCGCGGTGTGACGCTGCGCAAATGCAATCGTGTCGATGAAGCACTCCCCTGCTACGACCAGGCATTGAAACTCGACCCAAACCACACGTTCGCATGGCGAAGCAAAGGTGTCGCGCTCGCCGGACTCAATCGCATGTCCGAGGCATTCCGCTGTTACGAGAAGGCGCTCGAACTCGACCCATCCGATTCGATGACATGGAATTCGCTAGGCGTAGCCTATGTACGTTCGGAAAATCTTCATGAAGCAAAGCGCTGCTACGAGAAATCACTCGAGCTCAATCCACGCAGCCTCGATACGCTTGTCAATCTGATGGGCTATTACTATCGCGTCAACGACCAGGAAGGGATGCTTAGCACTGCACAACGCATTGTGGCCATTCAACCCAATCATCCGATGGCGCAGTCCTTCCTGCAACAGTTCGGAAGCTGAACGCTATTCCGACCCCGGCCCGAACCCCGGCCCGGACCCCGGCGCGTCCGGCGTCCGCTCCCGCAGCACATTGAGTGCGCGCATGACATTGCGCGCACTCGACTGCAGGCGCGCGAATCTCTGCTCTTCGATCGCAAAGTACTGCACGAGCCAACCGATCAGCTCGGCCTGCTGGCCGGCAATCGCCCCTTCCAGCATCGACATCACCAGCGCATGCACGATGATGCGTTCCTTCGCTTCGATATCGTTTTTCAAGTTTTCGATCAGACGCGACAGCGTCGACGCCAGGCGATCGAGCGTGCCGGCTTCGTTCCGCTTCCAGAATTCCGCCTCCGCCTGCTTGACCTGCGCCGACGTCAGCTCCCAGCCGAGCAGCAGCAGCAGCTTCGCCACAGCGATGTAATCGTCCGATTCGCGCCCCGAGCGATTGCCGATTTCGAGAGAGACGTGAATAAAATCGAGACCAAAGAACACTTTACTTTCCATCGCTAATTTCCCAGCTTCTCCATCCAGTGCGGATCCGAACGCAGCGTCGCCGCGTCGTCCGTCGTAATCAACATCAGCTCGTCCTGCGTCGGCCGCCGGCTCAGACCACCGATTCGTGCAGCATGCCGGCGAATCAGATGCTGAAACAAATTGCGGCAAAAGCGCGCATTGCCAAAACTTCGGCTGCGCGCGATGTGCGCATCAGTGAGCATCTCGTCGAGCATCGCCCGTGCGCCTGCATCGAGATCGTAATGCTCCCGATGGCAAAAGCCCACAAGAATTTCGCTCAGCTGCGTCGGATCGTAATCGTCGAAGTGCATGAAATTCAGGAAGCGGCTCTTCAACCCAGGATTCGATTCGAGGAAGCCGCGCATCGGCTCGGTGTAACCAGCGACGATCACCGCCAGGTCCGACCGATGATCCTCCATGCGCTTGATGAGCACAGCGATGGCCTCTTCACCGAAATCGGTACGCCCATCGCTCGACGTGAGTGCGTACGCTTCATCGATGAACAACACCCCACCAAGCGCCTCATCGATCTTCGCATTCGTCTTCACCGTGGTCTGGCCGACATAGCCGGCGATCAGGCCGGCGCGATCAGTTTCCACCAGATGTCCCTTCGACAGCAGCCCGAGCGCGTTCAACATGCGCGCATAAATACGCGCCACAGTCGTCTTGCCGGTGCCGGGCGCGCCAACGTACACAGTGTGCAGCGACATTTCCGTCGAACCGAGCCCGCCCGCACGCCGCATCTCCTGCACACGCACGAAGCGAATCAGCTCCGCCATTTCATCTTTCGTGCGCTGCAAACCGACGAGCTGATTCAACTCATCGAACAACGCCTCAACGGATTCGCCGGCGGCAGGCTGCGACGCAGCGACCGGCACGACCGCAGGCGCGCGTTCGGCGCCATACGCGATCCAGCTCTGCACCTCAGCCTGCTGCTGCTCCGGCAGAGCGTATTTGCCCGCACGCAGCTTAGGACTACCATAATCATCCGGCACACGACCCATAGGGTTGCGATATTACTCGTAACTACTCAGGCTAGCCATTTTTCCAACGCGAAACACACTATTCTCTCCCCCTTCGGGGGAGAGAATAGTGTGTTTCGCGGGAAATACTGATTTGGGCCTGAGTAGTTACTATTACTCGCCATTGACGACGACGGCCATCCGCACCTGCGGCGCATATTCACCATCACCCCCGTACGGAAAAATGCGCAGCTCGTATCGGCCAGCCCGCAAATCTGTGGGCAGCGGTACGAAATAGTTTCCGAGCAGCACACCGTCGAAGCGCACCGTCGGCAGGCCGCTGCGCGCGATCGACTGATCGGATTGCAGCACCTGGCCGCCGGCCACATCAAACAGGCGCATCGAAATTTTTGTGTCCCAGCTCAACGCATGATGCGGTTCGACGCGCCACAAACACGACACCTCGAGCAGCCCGCCGGCGCGCGCCGGCCGCAGCTGTGCGCACCCGTCGCTGTTCAGCCCCACCGGATGGCCGTAGCTCGCATCCACCGCAGCGCCACCAAATGCGGCAGTTCCAGTAATTGATTCATACGGTGCATCAAAGCGAAAATACGTCAGCTCATACGTGCGGCTGTACGTCTGCGACCAGGTCGGCGAAAGCTCATGCGCCTGACGCTGCAGCAGCGTGCGCAGCGAATCCGACGGGTCGCCGGCGAGCGCCTGATACGTCAGCAGCCAAACGCCGCGGCGTCCCTGCGCTGCCTCTCCGAGCCAGCGGTTCGCCGTATGGAAATCGAGCATGGGTTGATTCGCCGACAGCGCACGCGCACCACTCCAGTCCCACGTGCGCGAATCCGATCGGCGCACGGCCAGTTCGATATACGGATTGGCCGGCGCGAACAACAGCACTTCATCAGGGCGAATGCGCTGCTGCGCATCCTGCAACGCCACGCGAAATGCAGGGTCACCCTGATGCCATAATCCAGCGAGCCAGGCGCAACCGAGCAGCGCAACACTGGCTGCGGCGACAAAAGCCCAGCGCCGCCGCAACACGCGCAGCATTTCAGTAATCGACCAGCGCCGTCGCAACGATTCGACAGCCACACCAGCCGACAGACACAATGGCGCAACGACGGCCAGCGGGTACTGCGGCCACTTATTGCTGTACAGAAAAAGAAATCCGACGCCCATCACGAGCCAAAACGCAAACAGGCGATGGCGCCGCCACAGCACGGGCACACCAAGCAGCGCCGCAGACAAGACGAACGGGTCGAGCGCCGACGGCACAGCTGCGCGCTGCGTCGCCGGCGTCGCCAGCCACAACAGCGGCTGCCACAGCACATACTTCGTGTTGTTGATCGAGAGGTCAGAGTTGGTCAGGTGAAAAGCCAGCGACGAAGCCAGGCGCCCGAACGGGTTCGGCCACAAAAACGGATCGAGGACGAAAAACGTCGCCAGCGCCAGGACACCCCACGGAAGAAGAACGCGCAGCTCGCGCACGAACGATGATCGCCGCGCGATGAGCACATGTTCGACCAGCACAGCGAAGGCGACGATGCAATAGAGATACTTCGACGCCGCCGTGATGCCAAGTGCGACGGCCGAAAGCACCAGCCACGTGTTCCAGCGTCGCCCGGAACGGCGGTAGGCAAAAACACAAAACAAGCTGGCCGCAAATGGCAGCGCCTCGAGCATGGCCTCGGATGCATAGCGAATATGCAGCGAGTGCAGCGCAAGTGCGATGCCGGCCGCCGGCGACAACAGCGCCAGCACGAAAACGCCGCACGTGCTGAACAACACAGAGACCAGGCGCGCGGGCAGCAGCAGCGACGACGCGATGGGCGCACCCGGCTCCGAATCAAGAGGCGGCTGCTGCGGCTGGGTCGCGAGAACCACACCGAAGATCAGCTTCACCAGCGGCGGATTTTCCGGCGTGTCGTCCTCGAGCAATACTGAAAAGTTCCCGCTGCGAATGCCCTCCGCATATATCTGCGCCCGTCGCAGATATATGATTTCGTCATAATCCACCGGAAGCTGCTGCACCGCCTGTACACGGACTAAAAACGCAGCCAGCGCAATGAGCACGGCGATATAAAAACGATGGAGATTTGAGCGGACAACCATGGATAGCTGAGGATATGTAACTACTCAGGAGCAATCAGTATTTCGCGTTGGAAAATCGGATGGCCTGGGTAGCTACGATGATATGCAATTGGCGAATGCGATAATTCGTAACTACTCAGGCCCAAATCAGTATTTCCCGCGAAACACACTATTCTCTCCCCCGAAGGGGGAGAGAATAGTGTGTTTCGCGTTGGAAAAATAGCTGGCCTGAGTAGTTACGATAATTCTCACTCGCACAATGAATGTCCTCGTCGTCCTACCCACATATAACGAAGCCGAGAATATCGTATTGCTGCTGCCAAAGCTGCTCGAGCTTCCCGTTGATATCTGCGTAGTAGACGACGGTTCGCCGGACGGCACAGGCGCCCTCGCTGATGAATGGGCTGCCCGCGAGCGGCGCATACGCGTCGTACATCGCAGCGGCAAGCTCGGACTCGGCACAGCTTATATCGCCGGGTTCCGCACTGCGCTCGCCGCCGGCTACGATGCAGCGCTGACGATGGATGCAGATTTCTCGCACAACCCGAAGTACATCCCATCCATGCTGACAAAAATCGCCGAAGCAGATCTGGTCATCGGCTCGCGTTACGTATGCGGCGGCGAAGTGCGCTACCCATGGCATCGCCGCATGCTCAGCAAAATTTCGAACTTCGTCGCACGCCTGCTGCTCGGCTACACCGCGCACGACTGCACCGCTGGCTTCCGCCTTTACCGCAGCACAGTGCTGCGCACCATGCCCCTCGACCGCATTTTTTCGAACGGCTACTCTTTTCTCACCGAAACAATGTGGCACGTACAACGCGGCGGCTTTCGCATCGCTGAAGTGCCGATCATCTTCGAAGACCGCGTGCGCGGCCAGTCGAAAATTTCATCGCGCGAGATCTACCGCGGCATGACCACGGTGTTTCGACTTTTCCTGCGCCGCCTGCGCGGCCGCACGGAGTGATATGCCACACTACGTCGTCGACGCCCGCGTGGTCCAGGATCACTTTCCCGGCATCGGGCGCTATGCATGGAACCTCGTCCAGCATCTGCCGGCACAACTGCATGCCGACGAATTCCTGACTGTGCTGTGGGACCCCGACGCACAAAATACGCGTCTGCCCATCGTAGACAACGCCGCGAACGCACACGCGCGCGTTCGCTTCCTGCCACTGCGCCGCAGCATCTTCGACCCGCGCAATCTGCTGCAGCCGCTGCCGGTGCGCGCCGACGTACAGCACCACACCTACTATGTGCGCCCACTCGCCCGCAGCCGCCGCACCCTCACCACGCTCTACGACGCCATCCCATTTCTGCACCCCGAACTCTTCCCATCCGCCCGCACACGCCTGACGATCCGCCTGATGCACGCGCTCGCCGTGCTGCGCTCGGACGCGCTGCTCACAATCTCACACTCCGCCGCCGCCGACCTGGCGCATTTCTTCCCCGCCGCACGCGGCAAAGTCATCGTCACCCCACTCGCCGCCGACCCCGTTTTTCAGCCGCAGTCTGAAGAGCGCATCCACGCCGCGCGCGTGCGCTTCGACCTGCCGCCGCACTTCGCCCTCTATCTCGGCAGCAACAAGCCGCACAAAAATCTGTCGCGGCTGATCGAAGCCTGGGAAAGCATCGGCCAAACCGGTGCTGCGCTCGTCGTCGCCGGACATATCGATTTGCGTTACATGCACCAGGTGCACGCATCTGGCGTACATTTCGTCGGCCCCATCAGCGACGGCGATGCCGCCGCGCTCTACAGCGCCTGCGACGCATTCGTGTTCCCATCGCTCTACGAAGGCTTCGGCCTGACGCCGCTGGAGGCGATGTCGTGCGGCGCGCCCGTCGCCTGTTCCAACACCTCATCGCTGCCCGAAGTAATCGGCGACGCGGCACTGCTCTTCGACCCGCACAATCCGCATGAAATCGCCGCCGCCATTCGCCGCCTGCTCAATGACGCCGCAGACCCTGCGCTGCGCGCCGAAATGCGCACACGCAGCACAGCGCGGGCGGCCGTATTCTCATGGGCGAACACGGCGAGGGCGACGCTCGACGCCTATCGAAACGCAATTTCACGACGAGAAAACTGACCAACTCAAGTCGTTACATCAAAGCTGACATGCGCATCGTTCACATATATAAAGACTACGCACCTGTGCTCGGCGGCATCGAAAACCACGTGCGCGATCTGGCCGAAGCCCAGGCCATTGCCGGCCACGAAGTGGCCGTGCTCGTCGTGCAGCGCCGCGGCCTGCCCGCCAGCGACGAAATACTCGCCGGCGTGCGCGTGGTCAAGGCGAAGCGGTTGCTCGACGTGCAGTCGGCGCCAATCGCGCTCTCGTTTCCGCACGACGTCGCCCGCCTGACGCGCGGCGCCGACATCGCACATCTGCACGCACCGTACCCGATTGGTGAAGCATGCAACCTGCTCTTCGGCCATGCACGGCGCACCGTCATCACGTGGCACAGCGACATCGTGCGGCAGAAAACGCTGCTGCGCTTCTATGCGCCCCTGTTGCGACGCGTGCTCGCTCGCGCTGATCGCATTCTGCCGACCAGCGAAATTTACGCGCGCAGCTCGCCATGGATCAGCCCGCACCTGGCCAAATGCACCGTCGTGCCGCTCGGCATCGACCCGCAACGCTTCGCTCCGCGCGAGAGCACGCTCGCCCGCGCCGCCGAACTGCGCGCGCAGTGGACCGCCGGTGACGATTCGCGGCTCGTCGTGCTCAGCGTCGGGCGACTGCGCTACTACAAGGGCCTCGACGACCTGATCCGCGCACTCGTCGAGCGATCCGACGTGCTCGCCGTCATCGCCGGCGACGGGCCAATGCGCGCCGAGTGGCAAGCGCTGGCCGACTCACTCGGCGTGGCCGAACGAGTGCGCTTCGTCGGTTCGCCCAGCGACGACGACCTGCCTGCCTGCTTCCGCGCCGCCGACGCCTACGCACTGCCGGCCAACGTGCGCGCCGAAGCCTTCGGCATCGCCGTGCTCGAAGCCATGGCCAGCGGCCTGCCCGTGCTGACAACCGAGGTCGGCAGCGCCACATCGTGGATCAATCAGGACGGCGTCACCGGCTACGTTGTGCCGCCACAGGATCCGCCCGCGCTGGCAGCAGCGCTCGGCCAGCTGCAAAACGCGGCAACACGCTGGAGGCTCGGCAACGCAGCGGCTGCGCGCGTGCAAACCGAATTCACGCGCAAATTGATGGTACAGCGGGTGGAAGCGGCGTACCAAACGACCGACGACCGGCTGCAAACGATAGATGACGGACGGATGACGGATGGACTTGCACGAGTTCAGTGAACCGTAAAACATCACCCGACTCGCAGCCATGGACAGCACGCAAGCCGTTCCCATCCCCTCCATCCCCGCGCCCGCCCCTACTTGCGAGCTGCGCAAATCACTGCGGCTGATGAAAAGCTACACTTAGTTCGCGCCGGCGCGGGCATTCGTCGGCGGCGCCATCGCCAGCCACAGCGCGCACTTCGATCTCTGCCATCCCCCCGTATAGACACGCTGGCGGCTGCGATCAGATTGCGTGAATTAATGAAATCTCAAGCAACCTCAGCGCCACCCTGCGCCGCGGCTACGACGAGCCCTATTGGAAGGTATGGAAGGTAACTACTCAGGCCAGCTATTTTTCCAACGCGAAACACACTATTCTCTCCCCCTTCGGGGGAGAGGATAGTGTGTTTCGCGGGAAATGCTGATTTGGGCCTAAGTAGTTACATTGGAAGGCATATCGCACCACCTTTCCTTCCTCAACTTCCTGCAGCGCGAAAATTTCGTGCGCATGGCACACACCTCATGGCGGGTGCAGGTGGGTGCATTCGCCAAAAGGGGCGATTTGGTCATCCGCCATCGCGATCGGCCCATCGTTGGTAAATCCCTCGAAACGCGCTATCTCCCTCCCCCTTCGGGGGAGGGAGA
>CANJQH010000098.1 GCA_947476335.1 Anaerolineae bacterium
CCGGGGCTGAGCACGGGCCTGCCGCGGTGGACCGCGCCGTTGGCGCTCATGGTCCATCGAAAAAGCGCCGGAGGCGCGAAGCTGCCCCAGCTCGGACCATCGGTCCGGGCGTCGGCGCAGCCTACTCGCGCGCATCGCGGCGCCGCCGTCGCCCGGGGTTTGCGCACCTTCGGTGCTTCGCCCCGGGCGGGGGAAGCGACCGCCCCTCCGGGGCTGAGCACGGGCCTGCCGCGGTGGACCGCGCCGTTGGCGCTCATGGTCCATCGAAAAAGCGCCGGAGGCGCGAAGCTGCCCCAGCTCGCGCCATTTCGTGAAATCCGTCCCCCAACGGCGGATGTGCCGTCGGCGCAGCCTATGCGGCTCCGAACGTCATGCCTTGTTGAATCAGCCACTTGCGATAAGCGATGGCGGTGCGATCACTCTTGAGATGCAGCTCGGCCTGCAGGTCGAGCGGCAGCAGCTCGGGGCGCTGCGAGCGCAGGATTGGCGCGTCTTGACCGAAGATGGTGTCCTGGAATTTCACCAGATCTTCGGCCGGTGAGCTGTGCATGTAGTTCTCAGCCATGATCATGTACGCCGTGGTGTCGACGAGATCGTTGGGAGTGACGAACATGATGATCGAGAGCGTCTGCGTGGGTGAGTCTTTGCGCAGATAGGCGGTGAGCGGACGCAGCGCCTTGTAGGTGTAAGCGACTTCGGCGGGCTTGCCATCGCCGTAGCCGTTGGGCTGGAATACGCGCACGTTGCGTGAGACGACGCCTTCGTCCGTGATCTCGGCGTCGTAATCGCTGATCTCCGGGCGTTCCCTCACACCGAGGTAGCCGCCGTGGATGAAGGGAAAGTGTGCGACATCGAGAAAGTTTTCAACTACGCGCGGCCCGCTGGCCTGTACTCGATACGGACCGCTGGGCACTTTGCGGAACGTGTCGTCGAACCACTCGTCGAAGATTGGAATGTCCTTGACCGGTGTGCCGAGGCAAACCCAGACGAGGCCGTACGCTTCGCGGCAGATGTACGTGACGACGACGGCTTTCAATGGGGCGGCCTGTTCCGGGTGTGCCGGAATGTGCACGCAGCGGCCGGATTCGTCGTACTGCCAGCCATGGTAAGGGCAAGCCAGTCGCCCATTGCAGATTTCGCCGAGCGAAAGCCGGGTGCCGCGATGAACGCAGAGGTCGCGCCATGCGCGTGGGCCGTCGGGCGATTGCCAGACGACGATGTCTTCGCCGAGCAGGCGCGTGCCGAGCACCGGTGTGTGTGCGAGTTGTTCAACGGTTGCGACGACGTGCCAGTCGTTGAGGAGGAGTGTGTCCTGGATCATTACAATTCCTTTTGGGCGCGCGTTGATTTTATCCATTGCAATGATTCGGTGTCGCACGGGGTGCATTCGCCAAAAGGGGCGATTGGGTCATCCGCCATCGCGTGCGGCCCATCGTTGGTAAATCCCTCGAAACGCGCTATCTCCCTCCCCCTTCGGGGGAGGGAGATAGCGCGTTTCGAGGATTCCAATCAGTGCCGATCGCCGGCTGTCACCTGGACCGACGGTCCGCAGCGTCGCGCTTTCGGCGTTTTTTCCGCGGAACATGAGGCGCCGGAGGCGCGGTCCACTGCGGCAGGCCAGCAGCCAGCCCCAGAGGGGCGGTCGCTTCCCCAGCCCGGGGCGGAGCACCGAAGGTGCGCAAGCCCCGGGTGACGGCGATGCAATGACGCGCTGTCAAATTTCGCCCCTAACGGCGGATGCACCCTGTCAGCTTGTCCCTGTCAGGGTCGCCGATGGTGCACGTCGTACACTGCCGACATGTTCGCATGGCTTCCGATTCCGTTCCTCGTCGTTTGTGTTCTGCTGCTGTTGCGTGCTGAGACAGCGCAGCCGCGCGATGTGGTGCGCGTGCGGCTGTGGAAACCAGCTGCAACTGCAATGGCGATTGCTGCGAGCCTGTTGTCGTTGACGCAGGGGCGCTCGCCGGTGTACGCGATGCTCGTTACGATCGGCCTGGTATTTTGCCTGATCGGCGACGTGTATCTCATCGATGGGGAACGGCCGGAGATGTTTATGCGCGGCCTGTTTGCATTTTTGCTCGGCCACATGGTATTCATCGCCGCGTTCACTGTTGTGCAGCAGGCGACCGGAGCGGCGCTGGATTTTGAACGCGAACTCGCGAGCGCCGCAGTGCTTGCGGTGCTTGTGACGTTGTTTTTTCTTTACATGCGCGACGGCATGGGAGCGCTGCGTGGGCCAGTGCTGGTGTACATGGCCGTCATCGCGCTGATGGTGCATCGAGCCGTCGGCGGTGCGGAGCTGGGCCGGTCGTTTCCATCGCAGTCAGCGCTGGCCGTCGGCGGCGCCATGTTGTTCATGATCAGCGATGTGATTCTGGCGTTGAATCGTTTTGTATTTCCCGCCGACCCGTCCGACGGCGGCGATCGCGTTTGGGTGCTGAGCACATATTACGGTGCGATCGCACTGATTGCGCTGTCGTGTGCGTACTGAGAAGAAGCAGGGGGTAGATAGTAGGTAACTACTCAGGCCCAAATCAGTATTTCCCGCGAAACACACTATTCTCTCCCCCGAAGGGGGAGAGAATAGTGTGTTTCGCGTTGGAAAAATAGCTGGCCTGAGTAGTTACGATAGTAGACAGTTAGAGCAAACACTTGCAGGCTCCACTATCCACTATCCACTATCACTACATTCACCCTGCCTACTTCAAATCACGTTCGAAGTAAGCCAGGAGCGCGTTGATTTCCTCGGGCTTGAGCGTTTGGCCGAAGTTCTGCGGCATGACGCCGTTGGGGTAGGTTTCAACGACGAAGGCGCCGGGCTTGATGATGCTCTCGTGGATATAGTCGCGTGCGGCGACGCCTGGTTTGCGGGTGGCGGCGGTGGCGAAGATGCCATAGAGCGACGGGCCGACGAGTTTTTCGCCTTGCTTGATGCTGTGGCAGGTGCTGCATGCGGCGCGTGCGAATACCTGTTTGCCGAGATCGGCGCCGGCGAGGGCCGATATGTCGATGGTGGGCTTCGGCTCGAGCTTTGTCAGCGGCACTTCAGCGCGTGTGGCGCCGCGGCCGGGAATGGGAATGCCAACTGTCAGGCCGAACACGAAGATGGCCATGAAGATGGCCAGACCGGTGAAAATCTTCTGCTCCGGGCGTAGTGCTTCGGCGAGTGCAGCGGGTTGCGCCGGCGTGCCGACGATGGGTGCCGGATTGCGCGCGCCAAGCACGATCAGGATCAGGCCACCGACGAAGAGCACTGTGGCCAAGATCAGGGCGATGGTGGGTCCGAGTAAGGATTCCATATTTCACCTTTTGTTTACCAGGGCTTGAAGCCGACCGCTGTACTTTGAGCCTGTGAGATCTGGATATATAGCTGCGGGCCGTATGCGATGAGGATCAGTGCGAAAGTGAGGGCCAGCCATGGGCGCCAGCTATCGAGCCACTTCGGCGCCAGCATCGGCTCAAGCGGTTCGGCTACGGGCATTTCGAGCGGCGTTTCGAGCTTCTTCTTCGAAGCGACGGTGCCGACCATGTTGATCAGCCACAGCAGGCCGCTGGTGACGAGGATGATGCCGCCGATGACTTCTTCGATGAGGAAGGGCGTCATCTCTGGTGTGAGGTAGCCGGACGCGCCCAAGGCGGTGCGGCGCGGCAATTGAAAGCGCAGACCGAGCAAGTGCAGCGCGTTTGACATCAGAAGCATGCCGACGAACCAGGTGATCGCCTGCGCGACGCCGAGCTTGCGGTTGAACAGTTGTTTGCCGGTGACCATGGGAACTAGCCAGTAGCTGATGCCGATGAAACTCAAAGCGCTTGCGGTGCCGACGGTGAGATGGAAATGTCCTGGAATCCAGATTGTGTTGTGCACGGCCAGGTTCATGTCGTACGACGCATTTGTCAGGCCGCTGATACCGCCGAACGCGAAGAGGATCATGGCGAAATTCTGTGCTGCGTATGACGGGTCGCCCCATGGCAATTTTTTGATCCAGCCGAGCAGGCCGGTGCCACCGCGTGCGCGGCCGCCGATTTCCAGCGACGCGGCCACGTTGAACGCGGTCAGCAGGCTGGGGAAGAACACCGAGTAGGTCAGGATCGCGTGCAGGTATTTCCAGCCGATCGGTACGCCGGGGTCGACGTATTGATGATGGAAGCCGAGCGGCGTGCTGAGGACGAGGAAGAGGAAGAACGAGAAGCGCGCCAGTGGTTCGCTGAACAGCTTGCCGCCCGCCTGTTTCGGCATCATGCCGTACCAGCTGACGTAGGCCGGCAGCAGCCAGAAATAGACGAGGGGGTGGCCGGTGAACCAGAAGAACGTACGCGCCAGCTGCGGGTCGATGCCTTCCACCAGTCCGAGCGACCAGGGGATCAGCATCGTCAACATTTCGACGGCGAGGCCGATGGTGCAGATTTGCCAGAGCACGACGGTGACCAGCGAGCCGAGCGCGATGAGCGGCGTGCGCGTGGTGGGGTTGTCTTTGCGCCAGGCGCGCCAGGTGGCGATCAGTGCTGCGCCGCAGATCCATGAGCCGACGACGACGAGTGTCAGGCCGATGTAGAACGCGGGTGCGGCCTTGAGTGGCGGGTAGAACGTGAACAGCACGGTGGCTTCATTCATCAGCAGCGGCACCGTGGCCATGAGCAGGCCGACGAGCATGACGACGAAGCCGATCACGTTCAGCAGCGGCACGCCCGGTTCGCGTTTGAGCACATGGCTGGTTGCGAAGTTCAGGAAGCCGGTGATGAAGAATGTGGTGAATACGAGTGCGTTCAGCACGCCGTGCAGCGTCAGGCCCTGATAGTAGCTCTGCACGCCGACGGATTGCAGTTGCGGGTATAGGTCGATGCCGGCGTGATCCAGCACCTGGAACAGGCCGAACAGGCCGCCGAGCCCCAGCGCAGAGATTGCTGTGATGAGGTGCCAGCCGGTGTATTTGGCAATTCTTGGGAAATTCATGATGAGTTAGGGAAGACCGAACGCCAGCATGGCAGCCAGCAGCACGATCCCGAGATAGGCGTTGGAGAACTTGAACAGCGTCATGGCGCTGCGGGCGCCGGGTGCACGCAGCAGTTGCACGGTGTCGTAGCCGAGCCACGCGGTCGCTGGCAGTGCGAATGCTGCGTAGAGCACGGTGTGCGGTGCGAAGGCGATCAGCCCGATGCCGGCGACGGCGGTGAATAGCGTATGCAGCGCCACCCAACGCGCCGCGGTGGGCACGTCGGTGCGCGCCGGCAGCATTGGGAAGCCGGCGGCGATGTAGTCGTTGCGATGCACGATCGCCAGCGACCAGAAATGCACCGGCGTCCATGTGAACACCAGCAGCCCGAGCAGCAGCACAGCTGGATGATTCCATGCGCCGACTGCGGCGCCGCCGCTGATGACTGCGGCACTGCCCGCTGCACCGCCGATGACGATGTTCAGCACGCTGCGCGGCTTGAGCCACAGCGTGTAAATCACGATGTAAATGAGTGCGCCTGCTGCGACCCATGCCGCCTGTGCTGCGTTATTGAGCAGCGACAGCCCGACTGCTGCGACGATCAGGCCGGCGCCGAGCAGCAGCACGCCGCCTGGGTGTGTAAAACGGCTCATCGGCAGCGGGCGCTTGTTCGTGCGCCGCATCAGTGCATCACGGTCTCGCTCGATGTATTCGTTCACGGCCGATGCACCGGCGGCGGCCAGCGTGCCCGCCACGATCAGGTTCGTCATATGCGCCGCGTTCGGTATTGCACCGGCGACCAGTGCGCCAGCGATCGACGAGAACACCAGCAGCACAACCACGCGCAGCTTGAACAGCGTGATCAGCATATCCATGAAGCTGCTCAGGCGCGCCGGCGTCAGGATGGCTACAGGAGTCGCGTTCATGGTTCGACGATCACCTCACCGTACATCGTGTGATGTCCGAGCCCACAGTATTCGTGGCAGAGGAATTTGAAGGTGCCGGCTTTTTCGAAAGTGGCGCTCAGGCGCGAAACCTGGCCGGGGATGATCATCATGTTTACATTGCTGCCCATCAGCTTGACGCCATGAATGACGTCCTGGCTGGTATAGAAGAATGTCACTGTATCGCCGACCTTAACGCGAATCTCGCGCGGATCGAACTGCCAGGTGCGCGCCAGCACGCGCGCTTCAAGATGATGTGGCGCCAGTTCACGCACGCCAGGTTCACCAAAAATCGTCGCACCCGGCGTCGCCACCAGACGCGAGTCAACTCTTGCCACTGGCGCAGGCAGTTGAATGCCGATCACGAACGCACTGGTGGTGACTGCGGCTGCAAAAATAATGATCATGGCGACAGAAAATCCAATCCACGCCTTTTCGTATTTGTCGACGTGAATTTTTCCGCTTTCGGGATGCGGCGCCTGTGCTTCTGCAGGAACGCTACTCGTTGAAGTGTTCACTGAGTGACCCCTCGAGACAGCAGCGTGGCGTACGCGCTGCCCCACAGCACTGCGATCAGCAGTATGTAGATGATGAGTAGAGCGATGGCGCCCTGTGGGGATTGGTATTGCTTCATCTGTTCGACCTCCGGTGTTTCATTAGCGCAGCGTTCCTGATCGGATGCTTGATTTATCGGATGCCACGCATAACTACGACTACGACTACGACTACGACTACGACTACAGCTTCGTTGCCGTCTTCAGATCGTCTGCGATCTGTTCGGCCGGCATGCCGTACGGCAGGATGACGCGCAGGCGGCCGGCTGCATCGAGCAGTAGCAGACTGGCAGTGTGTTCCATGGAATACGACGCGCCATCGCCCTGGCGTGCGTAGTGCACACCGAAGCGCGCGGCAGCGTCGGCGATCTGTTCTTCGCTGCCGCTGAGGCCGACGAAGTGCGGATCGAAGATGCGCACATAGCGTGCGAGATGGGCCGGCGTGTCGCGCTGCGGGTCGACGGTGATCATGACGACCTGGACTGCATCTGCGTCGGCGCCGATGCTGCGCAGCGCCTTCGCCACGTCCGACAGCGTGGTCGGGCAGACGTCTGGGCACTGCGTGTAGCCGAAGTAAACGACGGTGGGTTTTCCGCGCAGGCTTTCGATAGACACCGGCCCGTTTTCGCCTGCGAACGTAAGCCCGGCGATTGGATCACCGGCGTCGAGCGCCATGCCGTGGAAGCTCGGTGCGCGCTGTGCGCGTAGTACGAAAAATGCAGCGATGGCGACGACGAGTGCTGTCGTGACGACGAGTGTGCGGGGCTTGCGAGTGGAAGTGAGAAGTGCGGCGTCCATGATCAGGTCGGATAGCACAGGAAGAGGTGGGCGGCTTCGTAGGCGTAGCGGGCGATGCCTGTGCTGTTGCGGGCTTCGTCGAGCAGCAGGCCGAGGTCGCGTTCGAGTGCGTCGACGCTGGGCTGCGGCTGGCGATATTCAGCGCGGCGGATGCCCCAGCCGTCGACGAGCACGAGTGCAGGTTCGAGCGTTGTGCGGTCGTAGAAGACGCCGAAGCCGGCGCCGACGACGCGTTTAAGGGTGGGGGCATCGCCGCTCAGGGTGAGCCATTCATGGCCGTGCGCGGCGTGTGCGGTGATGGTGCTGCCATCGACGCGCAGGGTGATGAAGGTGATGGGCGGTTCGGTGGGCAGGCGATCGAGGCGATCGAACAACGCCTGCAGCGCTGATTGCTGCGATGCACAGGTGCCGCTGCAGTCAGCGCTGCTGAAGTTGTAGAGCACCATGTGGCCGCGCAGCATTTCGCTGTTGATGGCGCGGCCAGACGCGTCGGTGAGGCTCCAGCCCGGAGCGATCGTGCTGCGGGGCAGCACGGTAATGGGGCGAAAAACTGCGAACGCGACGATCGCGGCAGTGATGGCCGTGATTGAGGTGTAAAAGATGCGTCCCGACAGTTTCATGATGCAGGCGCAACTGTATGAGCGCCGGCCGGGTGCATCCTCCCCATTTCTGCTAGTAGGCTACCTGTCTATATGGTTAGGAGATGGTTAGGAGATGGTTAGGAGATGGGTAGGAAAAATTGATTTGTGGGGTTTTCTCTACTTGGGTTTAGTCATTCCCTGTAAGTACTCAGGCCCCAATCCGTTTTTCGCGTTGGAAAACCAGCTGGCCTGAGTAGTTCCCATTCCCTTGATGACAAGGCAAGATTGTTTATTACAAGATCACAAGGAGATACCCCAAGAAGATCTGTGTTTCGGCCGCGCCCTTACCTGGGCTGTGCTGAAAGCGTGGCTCTGGCTGAACCGAAGCGCGCCTCTTCAGGGCTGAATCTGCACTGTGGAACAAGCTTGCAGGAGCGACGCAGCCCCGGCCGCCGTCGGTGCACTGGAGCGCGTCTGTATTAGATCAGCCGACGTTCCATGGCAAGTGCCACGGCTTCGGTGCGATTGTTTACGCCCAGTTTGCCGAGGATGCTGCTGACGTGGAACTTGACGGTGGAAACGCTGACGTAGAGCTTTTCAGCGATGTGATTGTTATTCATGCCTTCCTTTATTAGGGAAAGCACTTCACGCTCGCGTGCGGTGAGATCTTCAACGAGGAGGGTGTCCCGATTTTGTGCGGCGTGGATGAGCGCTTCAGTCGCTTCCGGCGAGAGTGTACGCTTGCCGGCATGCGCCTGGCGAATGGCGTTGGCCAGTTCTTCGGCGGTCACGTTCTTCATCAGGTAGCCGATGGCGCCGGCGGTCATGGCTGCCTTGACCAGTTCGTCTTCTTTGAAAGAAGTGAGGATCAGCACCTTGGCGTTTGGGTGCAGTTCGCGCAGTGTGCGCGTGGTCTGTGCGCCATCGAGTTCGGGCATGACCATATCGAGCAGCACGACGTCGGGTTTGAGTTTGTCGTATGCGATGAGTGCTTCGCGGCCGTTCGGAGCTTCGCCTGCCAGCTCGAGATCATCAAAGGCAAGTAGCAGCGCGCACAAGCCGCTGCGCACGATAGTGTGGTCGTCTACGATCAATACGCGAATCATGGCTTAGTCGACTGCAGGTGATGTTCGGGAATGCGCACGGAGATTGCCGTGCCATGCCCGAGTGTACTCTCTACGGTGAAATCTAAAGCCACACTTTGCGCACGTTCGCGCATGATGAGCAGACCGAGGTGGTCATGAGTGGTGTGGCTAAGATCAAAGCCGCGGCCGTCGTCGCGGATTTCGAGGCAGATGCGTTTGTCGGAAGCGGTATTTTCTTCGCGGTGCATGCGAATCCATGCATGGTGGGCGTTGCTGTGTTTTATGACGTTATTCAGTGCTTCCTGGGCGATGCGGTAGAGCGCTACTTGTGGTTCAGGGTGGAGGTGCATGGTGCGCACCTGTGGATCAACTTCGGTTTCCACGTGGATGCCTGAGCGGCCGGCGACGGCTTCGCCGAGCTGCAGCAGCAAGTCGGCGAACTTGGCTTCGGTGAGCGCGCTGGGGCGCAGTTCGAGCAGCAGCATGCGCATTTCGGCGAGCGCGCCGCGGTTGAGTATGCGCAGCTCTTCGAGGCGGCGCTGTGCTTCCACTGGGTTGCGCAGCCACAGGCGCGGCAGTACGTCGGCGATCAGGCTGGCGGAGAACAGCGTCTGCGAAACGGCGTCGTGCAGATCGCGTGCCATGCGGCTGCGTTCGTTGGCGACGGCGATTTGTTCGGCCTGCTGGCGCAGGTTCACCTGCATGGTTTCGCGCTCGGTGATGTCGCGCAGCAGTGCCACGATGATCGGTTCACCATCCTGCGAGATTTTCGAAATGGATGCTTCGGCGCGAAATTCGGTGCCATCCTTACGGCGGGCGAAGACGGACTGGCGTTCGCCCATCAGGCGCGAGACGGTGAGAGATGTATTGAACGTCTCTACATGTTCTGCGTGGGTGTGATGAAATCTCTCCGGAATCAGCATACTCAGAGGCTGACCGATGGCTTCGCCACGTGTATATCCAAACAGATGCTCCGCACCACTGTTGAAGTACACGATACGTTGTGTTGAGTCGATCGCCGTTACTGCGTCTGCGACAACCTCGATGAGGCGATTCATATCAATAAGTCGCACGGCTGAGGCCATATATCTAAAGAAGTATAGCTGTGCCTTTGCGTGGTGGCGGAGTGTGAACACAAAGTTAAAACTCGTCTATCATCGAATGCTCAGGCGGTGTGCTGGTCGAATGGCTAGTAGTGCGTCCAGGCAAAACTTGCGGGTCCCCACTCAACATCCTGATATCGGCGCCACGCCGTTTCCAGGGCCGCGCCTTCAGCACAAACCCTGGCTGAATCGAAGTACGCCCTTTCAAGGCTGAAAAAGCGCCAAAGGCGCGACGCAGTCCCAGCCCAGACCATCGGTCTGGGCTGCACAACCGCACCCGTGGGAAATTGCTGCGTCGCACTATGGGCGCACTATGGGCGCACTATGGGCGCACTATGGGCGCACTATGGGCGCAATGTGGGCGCAATGTGGGCGCACTATGGGCGCAATGTGAGCGCAATATGGGCGCAATGTGAGCGCAATGTGGGTTGTAGGCAAGGTTCGCACAGGGCAGACGCTCACAAGTTTTGCCTGGACGGACTACTAAGTGAGTCGCCAAAAGTTCTGGCGGCAGATTC
>CANJQH010000099.1 GCA_947476335.1 Anaerolineae bacterium
CACGTCCATGAAGTGATTGCCAGCGTGCTTCAAAGCTGGTCAAGACAAGGCGTTAATTTCGGCGTGTTGTTGTCCGCGATGATGCGTCTGCGCGGCCTGGTTGAACTTGATTTCGGCGGGCAGTCTGCGGTGACCCGGTAAACAGATACAGCGCAATTTTTGCAGTCTCATACCCACTCTCTACTCTGACTCTCTCCTCTGACTCTCTATTTTCTTCGCCGCCAGCGCCGCAGCCACGCACGACGGCACCAGCGCCGATACGTCGCCACCGAGCTGCGTAATTTCGCGCACCAGCGTGGCGCTGAGGAAACTGTGCGGCGCATTTGCGAACAAGAAAACGCTCTCGATGTCCGCGGCGAGCCAGTGATTCGTCTGCGACATCTGCAACTCATAATCGAAGTCCATTGAGTTGCGCAGACCGCGGATCATCAGCCGAGCGCCGATTTTGCGCGCGAACTCAATCGTCAGGCCACTGTAGCCCACCACGCGCAGCCGACCGCTGTGCATATGTTCAGACAAACATGTTTCCACCAGCCTGATGCGCTCTTCATGGCTAAACAGCAGATTCTTTTTCGGCAGCCCATACACAGCGATGACCACTTCGTCGAACAACTCGAGCGAGCGCAATGCAATATTCAGATGTCCATTGTGAAATGGATCGAAGCTGCCCGGATACAACGCAGTTACTTTCATGAAGCTCCACTACTTTCTTCGTTCGGCATATACGTACGCACGCGCTCAGCCAATGCTGCATTGTCCGCAGACTCCAATTTCGGATCGACGCCCATGATGAACTCGGCAGCCTCACGCGCCATCACCAGCAAATCACGGTCCTTCAAACCAAGCAGCTGCACTTCGGGCACACCACTCTGGCGCGTGCCAAAAAATTCGCCTGGCCCGCGAATCTCGAGATCTGCTTCCGCCAGCTTGAAGCCGTCATCTGTGCTCACGATGGCCTGCAGACGCTGATCCCCCACAGCCGATGATGAATCGGCCAGCAACAGACAGTACGACTCATACTGTCCGCGTCCGACGCGCCCACGAAACTGATGCAGCTGCGACAAGCCGAAACGGTTCGCACCTTCGATCATCATCACCGTCGCATTTGGAACGTCGATGCCCACTTCAACCACTGAGGTCGACACAAGCACTTGCGTCTCGTTCGCGGCGAACGACTGCATGGCTGCGTCTTTTTCAGACGCCTTCATGCGTCCATGCAGCAGCCCAAGCTTGTACTTTGGAAACACCTCGCGCTGCAGCCGCTCGTGTTCTTCGACAGCCGCCTTCGCCTCGACTTTGTCGCTCTCTTCAACGAGCGGGCAAATCACAAAAGCCTGTCGCCCGGCTTCGATCTGGCTGCGGATGAACGCATACGCACGCTCACGCTCGGTCGGCGTGAACCAGTGCGTAACGATCTTCTGCCGGCCCGGCGGCTTCTCATCGAGGATGGTGTTGTCCAGATCGCCGTACAACGTAAGCGACAGCGTGCGCGGGATCGGCGTCGCCGTCATCACGAGCGTGTGCGGTGCGAGCGTGCCCTTTGCGCGCAGCGCACTGCGCTGCTGCACACCAAAACGGTGCTGCTCATCAATCGCGACGAAGCCGAGGTTGGCGAACTGCACACCGTCCTGAATCAACGCATGTGTGCCAATCGCCACGTGAATCGAACCATCCAAAAACCCGGCATACACCTCGCGCCGCTCCGCCGCCTTCGCGCTGCCTGTCAGCAACGCGACCTTAATCGGCTTCGCGAGTGCACCTTTCTCGTTCATCGCATCGAACAGCTTGCGCAGATTTTTGAAATGCTGCTCAGCGAGAATTTCCGTCGGCGCCATCAACGCCGCCTGTGCGCCTGCCGACACAGCGCAGGCCATCGCCAACGCTGCAACCACAGTTTTTCCCGAGCCGACGTCACCCTGCAGCAGACGATGCATGGCCTGCGTCTTGCGCACGTCTTCGATGATCACGCCGATCGCGCGGCGCTGCGCGCCGGTCAGCGCGTACGGCAATGCAGCGATACAGCGGTCGAGCGTAGGATCGCCCACACGCAACTCCGGCGCCTGCTCACCGCGCCAGATGGAGCGCTGCTTCAGCACGGCCATCTGCAGCACAAAGAGCTGTTCAAACACCAGGCGCCGGCGCGCCTGCTCGAGCAAAGACGCGCTGCGCGGGAAATGAATCTCGTGCAACGCGTCGCCAATGCTCATCAGCCGCTGCGACGACAGCGTCGCCGCCGGCAAAAATTCCGGCACGCGCGTCGACCAGTACTCGCTGACGCGCTTCATCACGCGGCGCAGCAACAGCGGCTGCAAACCTTCCGTCAGCCGATACACCGGCACAATGCTGCCGCCGGTCAGCCATTCTTTTTCAGCCGGCTCCAGCGTCGGGTTTTGAAAAGTCAGGTGGCCGAGGTACTCAGCTACTTTTCCACTGATGACCACTTCACGCCCCGGAGCGAGCTGTCGCAGCAGCGTGTCGACAAAGCGCTCAGACGAGAACCACGAACACTCGATTGTGCCGCTGGCGTCTTCGAGCGCCGCCTTCACAAGCACCATAGGGCCTTTCGTGCGCATGCGGTGCGCCGAAGCCACGCGCGCGATGATGGTCACCTGTTCGCCATAAAAAAGCTGGCCGATCGGCTTCAACGCGCTGTAGTCATCGTAGCGCGCCGGAAAGAAATACAACAAATCGCGAATCGTCTTCAGGCCAAGCTTCGCCAACAGCATCGCATTCTTCTCACCGACACCGCTGACCATCGTCACGGGTGCGTCCAGCCCAAGGCCGGCATCGCTGCGCACATGCGGCCGAACAGGCGCCGGTGGCGCCTGTGGCACCGGTAGGGATGAAGGCGCTGCACGCTGCGGCTCACGTTCGCGTTCGCGGCGCGCAGGTTGTTCACGAAGTTCGCGCTGCGGTTCACGGCGCGGTTCACGGCGCGGTTCACGGCGCGGCACGGCATTTTCACGCGGCTCCTGAACTGGGCGTGGGCGCTCTTCACCCAGCGGCACAGTTCGCGTAACCGGCGCATTCGACGCAACGTTCGGCGCACTCGGCACACTCGGCGCACTCGGCGCACTCAGCGCATTCGGGCGCTGCAACATCGCAATCAGCGCATCGATGCGCGTGCGACGTTCGGCGACGTCACTCGCAGCGCTGTACTCGCGCATCAGCTGCGCGACCCATTCGGCCCACTCGGGCGTGATGCCGTTGCGCGCGGCGTCAGCCAGCCACGCGGGCGCAAACGATTGCAAGCCCTTCGTGACAGCCTTGTCTGCGTACTTCGTCTGCGTTTCGAGCCTGAGGATGCGGATCAGCTTCTCCGTGGCGGGATTTGGCATGAGCGGCGTGATTATAAAGGTCGCAGCCGCGCAAGTATCGCCGCCATGGCGGCAATCAGCAGCAGCTGCACACCCCACGCTGCAATCGGGCCGCCGGCGCCGGCGAGCACCCAGCCGGTGATCGGCGGGGCCAGGAACATGCCGAATGAAGCGATGCCGCCGATGACGCTGCTCACCGCAGCCGCATCGCCGGGAAAGCGCTGAATCACGATCGACGTCACCGTCGGAAAAATCGGCCCGTAGCCGGCGCCAACGAGCGCCGCAGCTGCAACCGTGAGCGGCAGCGGAACGCCCGGCAACAGCATCACAACGATGCCGCAGCCCGCCGCAGCCAACAGCAGAAACAGCCCGCGCATCACACCGGTGCGTGCCAGCAGCGCGCCGGCGAAAAAACGACCGCCCGCAAATGCGCCAAAAAATGCGCTCGCCGACAACGCCGCCTGCGCCGCATCCACACCCATCGTGCGGATCACCACTTCGGTCACCCAGCTCGAAAACGCCACTTCTGCACCGACATAAACCGCCAGCAGGCTCGCCATCCACAACACAGCCGGAACGCGCAACAGCGCAGATGCACCGCGCGCTGCACCACCGCGCTCATCCGACACCTGTGCCTGCGCCTGCGGCAGCAGCAGCCCGAGCAACGTCACCGCGACATTCGGCACGATCACAAACCCGAACGCCGGCAGCGCATCACCGAACAGCTGAAAACATGCACTTACAACGAGCGGACCGAACAGCGCGCCCACGCCATAAAACGCCAGCACGCGGTTCAGCACAGTCGCCG
Organism: Anaerolineae bacterium; assembly: GCA_947476335.1. GTDB lineage: Bacteria > Chloroflexota > Anaerolineae > J036 > Brachytrichaceae > CANJQH01. The sequence goes on from CANJQH010000099.1 coordinate 4,126, forward strand.
ATTCATTGCCGTCGCGCAGTTGCAGCCCGATCCACGTCACATAGCCGATCTGTGTGCACGATTGGCCAAAGCCGAGCAGCACCGCGGCGAAAAGCATGGCCGACAACGACGGTGCAACAGCGAACAGCCCCAGACTTGCAGCGATCACAGCAGCGGCGGCGAGCAGCGGCCGCAGCCCAAAGCGCCGGCTCACCAGCACGACCAGCGGCGTACTCACGAGATAGCCGATGGAAAGCGCAGAATACAACACACCCATGTCTGCGAGCGCGGCGCCGCTGCGCTGCGCCAGCGCCTGCAACGATGGCCCGAGCAGAGCCACGTTCATCCCAAGCGTAATAACGACGGCACAACCGATCAGGTAAAGCGATGACTTTCGAATGATGGCGAAGTATGGGTGCAATGCACATTTCTGGTAACTACTCAGGCTAAGTGAGTCGCCAAAAGTTCTGGCGGCAGATTCGCCTCCCCCGCTTTGCGGGGGAGGCGAATCTGCCGGACAAAACGTATGGACAGGAACTTAGCCTGTTTTCCAACGCGCAAAACACCCCAGTCGCCGGGCGCGCTTATCCGCCTATAATCGACAAGCCATTTGCAGGGCGCTGCGATTCACCATCGCCTTGCTTTCTGTAATTCCGCAACCTGCAGCTGTGTAGAAGCGTTCGAACGCCTCTGCCGCCCTGACCGGGTTTCGGTTCAGGCATCATCGCGATGCGGCGCACGAGGAAATATGAAGAGATCGTACAACCGCCGAGAAGACGACAACAAAAAGAAAGAAGACGTAATCGAGGTCGAGGGCGAAGTTATCGAAGCATTGCCTGGAACCATGTTCAAGGTACGCCTGACCAACGGGCACGAAGTGCTGTCTACGCTCTCCGGCAAGATGCGCAAGTTTTACATTCGCGTACTGCTGGGCGATCGCGTGCGCATCGAGCTTTCCCCGTACGACCTTACGCGCGGCCGCATCTCGCGTCGCCTCGACAACCGCCCACCGCCCGGAGCCTGATTGAGCGCGCCTCAGGCGCGCTCAAAAATCAGCCCAACCCAGTCGAGCATCTGCCTGCGCTCGATCAGGCGCAGGCCGCGCGACTCGGCTTCACTCACCACTGCATCGGCCTGCGTGTCGAGAATGCCGGAGAACACGAAGCGCCGGCCGCGCGCGGCCAGTCCGTCGCGCAGCATCGACATGATCACGCCGGCCAGAATGTTGGCCACCAGCAGGTCGTAGGGTTCGCCATCTGCCTGCGGCACATCAAACGAACCCTGCCGCACTTCGATCGACGACGCCACGCCGTTGATCGCGATGTTCTCCTCCGTCACCCGCACCGACTCCGGATCGGTATCAACCGCCAGCGCCGATGCTGCACCCAGCTTCACGGCATAGATTGCCAGAATGCCGGAGCCCGTCCCGACATCGAACACGCGCATGCCCGGCGTCACGACATCCTCGAGCGCCGCCGCACACAGCTGCGTCGTCGGATGCAAGCCGGTGCCGAACGCCATCCCCGGATCGAGCGCCAGCACAATGTCGTCGGAGCGAATCTCGATGCCGTGCGCGGCATCGGCGTCGGGTGAAATCCACGACGGCCGAATCACCAGCCGCCGTCCAATGCGCAGCGGCTTGTAGTTTTCCTTCCACGCCTCCGACCAGTCGGATTGCGCCACATCGCGGAACTTCGGCTGCGGCACCGGTTGCACCATGTTCAGGTAAAACAACGTCTGCTCAACTTTGCTGCGGCGCTCCGCAAGCTGCTCGTTTTTCTCCAGATACGCGCGCACAATCACTGGCCCACTCGCTGCCTCATCCTCCCAGCGATCGGCTGTGCCTTCAGTGCGATTCATCTGCTCAAGCGACACGCCGCCATCGACGAGCGGAAACAGCGCATCACTGATCGCCTCTGCCAGCTCGGGCGTCGTCTCGAGCGACAGTTCGACCCATTCAGTTGGAGATGTCATAGTGGGAGGATCATAGTGGATCGTCGATTGATAGCCGCGAAACATGCCATCGCCCGCCCCCAAAGGGGGCGGGCGATGGCATGTTTCGCGGGTTTCATCAATGAGATTTTGAGCACCCCCACTATCCACTCTTAACGCTCCCGCTACTACAATCCGTCATCATGTCCTCCACCTCAGCACCGCTCATCAACCGCGAACTCAGCTGGGTCGAATTCAATCGACGCGTGTTGCAGGAGGCAGCGGATCCTTCACATCCACCGCTCGAGCGCGCAAAGTTTCTGGCCATCTTCGCCACCAACCTCGACGAGTTCTACATGATTCGCGTGTCGGGGCTCAAGGCGCAGCGTGCGAATGACTATTTCGACGGCGCAGACGGCCTGACGCCGGCGCAGATTCTCGAACAACTCAACGCGCAGCTCGCACCTATGGTGAACGAACACTCACGTCTGTGGCGTGATGAGATTTGTCCGCTGCTCACACAACACGGGGTGTGCGTCATCGATGCGCACGAAATGAATGAGGATCAGCGCACATTCGCCAACGAATATTTTCGGCGCACGGTCTTCCCCGTCCTCACTCCGCTGGCCTTCGATCCGGGACATCCTTTTCCACACATCAGCAACCTCAGCCTCAGCCTCGCCGTCGCGGTGGAAGACGAGCGCGGCCGCACGCGCTTCGCACGCGTCAAGGTCCCGCCATCGCTGCCACGCCTGCTGCAGTTGAACGAGTGCTCTGATGAGAGCGAACCGTGCGAACGCTGCTTCGTCTGGCTCGATCAGATCATCGCTGCCAATATCACGTCGCTCTTCCATGAGCTGCGCGTGCTCGGCGTATATGAATTTCGCGTCACCCGCGACGCCGATATCGAAATTTCCGAAGACGAAGCCGGTGACCTGCGCGACAGCGTCGAACGCAGCGTGAAGGAACGCGGCTTCCTCGACGTCGTGCGCCTCGAGGTCGATCATGAAATGCCCAGCGAAATCTGCGGCATCCTCATGGAAAATCTCAATCTGCGCGAGACCGACGTACAGCGCATCGAAGGCCCAATCGACCTGAGCAAACTCTGGGAGATCTATCGACTCAATGTGCCGCAGCTGAAAGACCCACCCTTCACACCACGCACGCCGCCCAAACTCGCCGACGGCATCGACATCTTCGCCGAAATTCGCAAAAGCGATGTTCTGCTGCACCATCCGTACGATTCGTTCACGCCCGTCGTCAATTTCATCCGCACCGCCGCACGCGACCCGCATGTGCTCGCCATCAAGCAGACGCTCTACCGCGTCGGGCCGAATTCGCCCATCGTGCAGGCGCTGATCGAAGCCGCACAGAACGGCAAACAGGTCGCTGCGATGGTCGAACTCAAGGCGCGCTTCGACGAGGAAAACAACCTCGAATGGGCACGGCGCCTCGAAGCCGTCGGCGCGCACGTGGTCTTCGGCATCCCCGGCCTCAAAGTGCACAGCAAAGTGCTGCTGGTAGTGCGGCGCGAAGGCGACGAAATTCGCCGCTACGTGCACCTTTCCACAGGTAATTACAACGCCGCATCTGCGCGCGTTTACACCGATCTGGGCTTCTTCACCTGCAGCGAACGCATCGGCGAAGACGCCAGCGACCTGTTTAATTTCCTGACCGGCTACTCACGCCAGCGCGCGTATAAAGAGCTCTTCGTGGCACCAGTGACGCTGCGTCAGCAAATCGCCGAACGCATCGAACGCGAAATTCAACACCATCGGCTGAACAGCAACGGCCGCATTGCTTTCAAGATGAACGCACTGGTCGACCCCGAAATGATCACGCTGCTCTACAAGGCATCGATGGCAGGGGTAAAGATCGATCTGCTCGTGCGCGGCATGTGCAGCCTGCGCCCAGGCGTGCCTGGCATGAGCGAAAACATCCGCGTGATCAGCGTCGTCGGACGCTTTCTCGAACACAGCCGCGTCTACTGGTTCCACAACGACGGCAAGTCCGAAATTTATCTCGGCAGCGCCGACCTGATGGAGCGCAATCTCGATCGCCGCGTCGAGACGCTCTTCCCCATCCACGACCCGGTGCTGGTAAAGCGCATCGTGGACGAGGTGCTCGACCTTGGGCTGGCCGACAACGTCAAAAGCCACGAACTCGGCCTCAACGGCCAGTACCACAAAATCACATCGCAAGGGCCGCAACTGAACAGCCAGATGATCTTGCTGAAGGCGTCCGACTGACTCAACAACGTAACTAACGCGACTTGCTCCCTTGTCCTGTCGTTTTTCCGGTTTTCCACCCGATCAAAGCCCGATCAAAGCCCGATCAAAGCCCGATCAAGAAAAATAATGATGCGATTCGGGATGCTAAACGGATAAAACGACGCAAGACAGCAAGTCGCAGTGGTTACAAGAGAAGATAGGGCGAGTGGGACTCGAACCCACACGTTGCCTTAGCAACAGAAGATTTTAAGTCTCCGGCGTCTGCCATTCCGCCACCGCCCCACGTGGAGTGTGAGTGTACACCGGAGAGTCAGAGTAAAGAGTCAGGATTCACTCTCTACTCTTCTACTTGTACTCTGACTCTCCCCTTCCCATGCGCTAAAATCTCCCCATTCCACACGGAAGGATGGCTGAGTGGTTTAAAGCGACGGTCTTGAAAACCGTTGTCAGGCTACGCTTGACCGTGAGTTCGAATCTCACTCCTTCCGCCTCGGCACGAATCAGGTTGAAGTGTGCATTCGCCGTTGAGGGCAGAATTCACGGCATGGCGTATGTATGGCCGAGCACCCAGACCGAGGGTCTGGGCCAGGGCTGCGTCGCGCCGCTGGCGCTTTTTTGGCGAAAATTCGGCGCAAAAAAATGGGCGCGCGCCAACAGCGCGGTACCCCACGGCAAACCAGTCACAAGCCCCGGGTGACGGCGGCACAGCGACGCGTGGTCAAAGTTCGCCCCAAACTGCAGATGCACCCAGCAGATGGGGCAGGCTATTTCAGTGGAGATCGTGCGCTATGAGAAGCGCGTGATTCTTGTCTTTGATGATTTGCACATTGATGATTTGCACATTATTGATTTGCGTAACTACTCAGGCCTAAATCAGTATTTCCCGCGAAACGCGCTATTCCTTCCCCCTTCGGGGGAAGGAATAGCGCGTTTCGCGTTGGAAAATGGATGGCCTGAGTAGTTACTGATTTGCACATTATTGAATCCAACGTGGTGCTGGACCTGATTCAATCGCTGGTTGATCACGCCCCGAACAATCTGCACCTCATGTTTTTGTCACGCAGCCGGCCGCGCCTGCAGATCAGCCGACTGCAGCTGGCCTCCAAAACTGGAGGCGAGCAGGCTGATCCACCGCAAGCTCGGGGCGCACAGCAGCGCAGAAGCCTTGCGCATTGCGCAGGATGCCGAGCTGCGTTCAGGGAAAAAGTTCCGCGTTCCAAGACTCGGAACTATCTTCTACTACCCAGCGGCGCGTAGATATTCACCACCTGCGGGAAGTAACTCCAGCGCATCGCCATCGCGGTCGGCGTCGCAGTCGGACCACCCGGCGTCGCAGTCGCAGTCGGCGTCGGCGTCGCAGGAGCGAACACATACACTGCGCCGGCGTCGCCGGCGTCGTTATTCGGCGAACCCACTGTCGACGTGATGCTGCCGGCCTCACCAACCGCACTCACCACGATCGTGTCGCCGAAGAAGACCACTGATTGGCCGAAATAGTCGTATGCCTCGGCATTCGACGCCTTCAGATACGCCGCCTGCGTCCACGTCCCGGCCACGCTGCGCGTATACACATACGCCGCGCCTGCGCCATCAGCCTCGTTGTTCGGCGATCCCAGCGTCGACGTGATGCTGCCGGCCTCGCCATACGCACCCACCACGATCGTGTCGCCGGAGACGGCCACTGAACTGCCGAACTGGTCGCGTGTATCGGCATTCGACGCCTTCAGATACGCCGCCTGCGTCCACGTCCCAGCCACGCTGCGCGTATACACATACGCTGCACCGGCCTGGGTTGCCAGGTTGTTCGGCGATCCCAGCGTCGACGTGATGCTGCCGGCCTCGCCACGCGCACCCACCACGATCGTGTCGCCGGAGACGGCCACTGATTCGCCGAAACCATCAAATGTTTCGGCATTCGACGCCTTCAGATACGCCGCCTGCGTCCACGTCCCGTCCACGCTGCGCGTATACACATA
>CANJQH010000100.1 GCA_947476335.1 Anaerolineae bacterium
CGATGCACCGGTGCAGGTGGAAGCGCCGCGCGCTGTGGAGCCGGTCGCCGTCGATGCACCGGTGCAGGTGGAAGCGCCGCGCGCTGTGGAGCCGGTCGCCGTCGATGCACCGGTGCAGGTGGAAGCGCCGCGCGCTGTGGAGCGCGTCAGACCGCCTGCACCGCCGCGGCGCTGGACTGCGCCTCAGGTATCTCCTGTAGTCGAAGCTGCACCTGAAGTTGTTGTTGCGACTGATGTGCTCGAAAATTCCCATGAGGATGCTCCGAGCACGTGGAACACCGTGGTCATGGTGGCGTGCATTGCGCTGGTAATTTTGGCCGTGGTATTGGCAATTGTGCTTGTCTATTCTTCAAGGTGACGCGACGATTCGGAGTTGGCGCATTGCGCGGCGCATTGCGCTGATTCCGGGTTTTTTATTCTGCGTTCGATCTTGGGCGTGCAACGCTTTATGCAGCTGCGTCCTGAACAACAGCGAATTACTTCATATGGCGGTGGGCTGCTTGCTGTGTCTGCCGTCCCCGGCAGCGGCAAGACGCAGGTACTGGCGGCGCTTGTCGTTGACTTGCTGCGGCGTGATGTGCTGCCCATTGACAGTGAAATCCTGATTGTTACGTTCACGAATTCGGCTGTTGACAACATCAAGGCTCGTGTGCGGCGTCTGCTCGCTGCTGCTGGAATGCCTGATGGTGGTTATCGCGTATTTACGCTGCATGGACTCGCCAGCGCGATCCTGCGCGAACGCCCCGATCTGGCTGGGGTGGCATCGGATTTTGGCGTCGACAACGAAATCAGCGGCGCCGCCTCCATGAGTGAAGCGGCGCGCTGGTTCATTCAGGAGCACATCCTCGCCTGGCGCAGTCATCTGCTGCCTGATCTCGCCGGCACGCGGTTGAATATGGCTGAGGAGCGCTGGCGTGAGGAGACTGTCTCAATTGGCCGCGCGGTGACTTCCCTGGCTAAAAATCTGCGCCTGCGCGCGCCAGAGTTGCGTGCGCTGCTCGACCGGCGCGATCCGCAGCACATGCATCTTTCGCCTTTTCTGCACATGGGAGCGGCCATTTACGAGCGCTATGAGCGCATTCTCAACGCCGGCGGCCGCCTCGATTTTGACGACCTGATCTGGGGCGCCATTCGCGCACTTGAAGGGGATGCGGCTTTTCGGGCGCGTCTGTCGGCGCGTTATCCGTTCATTCTGGAGGATGAGGCGCAGGACAGCACCCCGCTGCAGGAGCGCATTCTTTCGCTGTTGTCGCGCGCGCACGGCAACTGGGTGCGCGTGGGTGATCCGAATCAGGCCATCATGACCACGTTCACGTCGTCAGATGTGCGCTTTTTTCGCGAATTTCTGGCCCGGCCGGATGTGGAGCGCCTGCCGCTGTCGGTGAGCGGCCGCAGCGCACCGCGCCTGATTGCGCTGGCGAACGATCTCGCCGAATGGTGCTCGCATGCGCATCCTGACCCGGCGGTGCGCGCACGTGCGCTGAGTGCCGCCGTGCTTATCGCACCGACGCAGTCGGGCGACCAGCAGCCGAATCCGCCTGATGCGTTGGCCGGCGTTTATGTGCGCGGCTACGACGATGATGAGGAGGAACAGGACGAGGTCGTGCGAAACGCCGTCCGCTATGTGCGCGGCGATCGCAGTCGCACCTGCTGCATCCTGGCGCCGACGAACCGCATTGGCGAGGCGATCGTAACGAAACTCGAGCGCATCCAGGCACGCACGCCCGGCGAGACGCTCTACCAGGATCAACTGTCGAATACACAGCCTCTGCGTAACGTGGCGAAACTGCTTGCGGCCGCGGTCGCGTTTTGCACACGGCCGGCGCGGCCGGCTGTGCTCGTCGAGCTGTACAAGGCCATCGTCGATCAGCCGGGGGCAGACCTGCGATTGTTCGGCGCATCACAGGCACCGGCTCCGGGGCGTGCGCGCTACGGCGAGCTTCCTCAACTGCTGGGAAGCATAAAAGTCGAACGTCTGTTGTTTCCCACGCCAACCGACGAACCGCCACTGGCGGAAAAAGTGCGCGTGGCGCCTGAGCAGCAGCATGCGATGGTGCAGCTTGGTGTGATTGCTGCGCGCTGGCTGCGTGCGAGTCTGCTGCCGATCGATCAGTTTTTGCTGACGGTGGCGCAGGACGCGTTTGAAAGTGAAGGCGATTTGGCGTTGGCGCACAGCCTTGCGGTTGGGCTGCGGCGCAGCGCGACGCAGGATCCGAACGCGCAGCTGGAAGATTTCAGCCTGCAGCTGGACGACATCGCGGCGAATCGTACGAAATTCATGAGCAGCTTGCTGCTCGACCAGCCTTTTGAGCCAGTGCCGGGTGTGATCACGGTGACGACGCTGCACAAGGCGAAGGGCCTGGAGTGGGACGGCGTGTTTATTGCGGGGGCGGATGATGCAGAATTCCCAGACGATGTGGATGGTGCGTTCCGTGGGGCTGCGTGGTACTTGGGCGGGCGCGAACCTGTGCTGGAGGCACGCACGCAGTTGCAGGTGCTGGTTGATGCCGGGCCGGACGAGCTGGGGCCGTTGGATGTTGATGCGGCGCTGCGGGAGGCGCACATCGAGTACATTTCTGAGCGTATGCGATTGTTATATGTGGGCATCACGCGTGCGCGGCGCAACCTGATTCTGACGTGGGGGCGGCGCAGCACGATCGGCAGAGGGCGAGAGAAAGATTTGGCGGCGGCGGTGCGTGCAGTTGCGCGTGAGGCGATTGTTCGTGGTTGACGCCGAATTCGTCTTCAGCCAGCTGAGCCTGTCGGATTTTGCGGATTGTCCGCGACGTTTTTATCTGCGCTACGTGCTGCGACAGCCGTGGCCGCAGATCGAACCGACGCCGGAGGGGATGGAAGTGCTTGCGTACCGCGATTTTTTGCGCAAGGGCGCGGCGCTGCATCGCTGGATTGAACGACGCTGGCTGGGGCTGCCGGAGGCCGACGGCGCTATGGCGGCAGGGCTGGTGGCCGATCCGGAATTCGCGTTGTGGTGGCGGCGCTTCGAGGAGGAAGATTTCACTGCTCTGCCAGCTGTGCGCACGCCGGAGTTGGAGCTGCTGGCGCCGCTCGGGCGCTTTCGGCTGACGGCGCGGCTTGACCTGCTGGCGGTAGATGAGGATACCGGCCGGGCAGTGGTGGTGGACTGGAAGACATTGCGCGGTGAGCGTGCGCAACGGCCTGAGTTCCTGCGTGAGCGCATGCAGACGCGCGTCTACTTGTATGCGCTGGCAGCTGCTGGTGCGCCGTATCGCGGTGGCGCGAACAAACCCGACGACTGCGAGTTTCATTATTGGATGGCCAATGCACCAGAGCCGCGCTGGGTTCGGTTCAGGTACGATCAAGATGCATTCGATCAGGATCGTGCATTTCTGACGATGTTGAGCGAGGACATCGCAGCACGAGATGACGAGGCGGAGTTTGAGATGACGACTGACGAACGAAAATGTGCGATGTGCGGGTATCACACATTGTGTCGGCGATCTGCGGCGGTGGCGGCTGATCTGCGCGACATCGACGAAGATGTGGACATCGAGCGCGCCATTGCTGGCGTGGAGGAGTTGGAATACTGACATGAGTGATCAAGAACAATTCATTGGGCAGAGCTACTTGAATCTGGAGACATATCGGCGAAGCGGGCAGGCGATGCCGACGCCGGTGTGGTTCGTTGAGGATCGTGGCATGTTTTACGTGCGCACGATTCACAACGCTGGCAAGGTAAAGCGCGTGCGTAACCAGCCGCAGGTGCGGATGATGCCGTGCGGGCAGCGCGGCGAACCGCGGGGTGCTTGGGTCGAAGGGCGAGCCGACGTCGTCGATACCGCTGAGGCGGATCGGGTGAATGCGCTGTTGAACCACAAGTATGGTTTCTTGAAGCGTGTGTTCGACCTGTTTCAACGCAGCCGTGGCCATGATGTGATTCGTGTGGTGATTACGCAGCCTTAGATTGGTATTTCCGGCAAAACATGCCGGCCCTCCCATGAATGGAAGAGGACTGGTATGTTTCGTGATAAAAGATTGACTGACCTGAGAATTGGCAAACCTGGCTTCCAGGAAGCCGGGTGTTTTTGCGAATATAACTTATGAAAGGACTCATCCTCAGCGGTGGCAAGGGCACGCGCCTGCGCCCCCTCACGTTCACGAGCGCCAAGCAGCTCATTCCGCTGGCAAACAAACCTGTGCTCTTTCGCGTCATCGAGACGATCCGCGATGCGGGTGTCACCGATATTGGCGTCGTCGTTGGCCCACCGACCGATGAAGAGGTCAGAGCCCAGGTGGGTGATGGTTCGCGCTGGGGGGTGAAAATTACTTTCATCACGCAGGACCGGCCGGCCGGCCTGGCGCACGCTGTGCGCATCAGCCGCGATTTCATCGGCGATGACCGTTTTGTCATGTTCCTCGGCGACAACTGCATCCAGGGCGGCATTCACAAGCTGATTCGTCAGTATGCTGACTCTGATTACAACAGCCAGATCGTGCTCAAGCAGGTGCCCGATCCGCGCTCGTACGGTGTGGCCGTTCTGAACGCGACTGGCGGCATTGAGCGTCTTATCGAAAAGCCGAAGGACCCGCCCAGCAATCTGGCGCTCGTCGGCGTTTATATGTTCGACAAACATGTCTTTGAGGCTGTCGACGCCATTAAGCCTTCCTGGCGTGGCGAGCTTGAAATCACCGACGCCATCCAATGGCTGGTGTCGAATGGGCGCAAAGTCTTTCCGTACATACACACCGGCTGGTGGGTGGACACTGGCAAGCGCGAGGACATGCTCGAGGCGAATTCGCTCGTACTTGAGGAGCTCGTCCCGACTGTTGACGGTGTCATCGAGAACTCGGAAGTCGATCAGCGCGTGACGGTGGAGAAGGGTGCGGTGATTCGCAACAGCATCGTGCGTGGGCCTGCCATCATCGGTGAAAACACGCGCATCGAGAACAGCTACATCGGCCCGTTCACCAGCATCCACAACGATTGCGTGATCGAAAATGCCGAGATCGATCGTAGCATCGTGCTGGAAAATTGCGAAATCCGCGATATCCCGGCGCGCATTCACGACAGCCTGATCGGCCGGCGCTCGGTCGTTAATCGTGCCGCGCAGAAGCCGACTGGCTATCGTCTCATGCTCGGTGATTACAGCCAGGTTGGGCTGGCGTAGCTGAGCTGGTGAAGTGAGCGATTGAATCAGGGTTGTGGGCCGTTTCGTTTTCGAGTTCGCTGTCTTGAATCGCAGGTTTTCTTTTTCGTAACTACGCAGGCCGCTCTATTTTCCGTTGCGAAACGCACGACATATCGACGTAGGCCTGAGCAGTTCTCTTTTATCGTTATTACTCAGGCCCAAATCAGTATTTCCCGCGAAACACGCTATTCCTTCCCCCGAAGGGGGAAGGAATAGCGTGTTTCGCGTTGGAAAACTGGCTAAGTTCCTGTCCATAAGTTTTGTCCGGCAGATTCGCCTCCCCCGCAAAGCGGGGGAGGCGAATCTGCCGCCAGAACTTTTGGCGACTCACTTAGTCTGAGTAGTTACGATGATTTACTTTTCATGGATGAAATTTTCTTCGACTGCGACAGCACGCTTTCTTCGATCGAGGGCATCGACGAGCTCGCGCGTCTGCGCGGCGTCGAAGAGCGCATCGTGACGCTGACGAATGCGGCCATGGATGGCAAGATTCCGCTGCAGGAAGTCTATGCCGAGCGACTGCGCTTGCTTTCACCGCGCCGCGCCGATCTGCGCGCAGTCGAAGAAGCGTACAAAAAAACGGTGGTGCCCGGCGCGCGCGAAGTGATTCGTGCGCTGCAGGAACTTGGCAAGCGCGTGTTCATCGTCAGCGGCGGCCTTGCCGACGCGGTGGTTGGCTTTGGTGTGTGGCTCGGTGTGGAGCGTGAAAATATCTACGCCGTCGGCCTGAGCTATAACACGCTCATCGGTCGCTGGTGGGATTACCGCGCCGACCTTGCCGGGGGCAATCCTGATGAGGAATATCTGATGTACGACGAGAGCGCGCTTACGACGCAGAATGGCAAGATCGACGTGATTCGCGCCGCACGCGCGCCCGGCCTGCGCGCCATGCTGATCGGCGATGGCTCGAGCGATCTGGCGGCTGCGCCGGCCGTCGACCTGTTCGCCGGTTTTGGCGGCGTGGTGGCGCGGCCGCTGGTGGAAGCCGGATCGCCGGTATTCATCCGCTCATCGTCGCTGGCGCCGCTCATGCTGCTGGCGACGCGCGATGGTCAGGCGGAGGATGTGCCGATCAAGTTGGCGGCGCGGGCAATTGTGCAGCAACAGCCGAATGCGCTGGTTTGGAAGGGTCGGTAATCTTTCAATTCAGCCGCTACAATTTCTCCTCACATGGGAGCCTTTCGTGTATTCGGTCGTGCGTTGCGCGGCATTTGGGACGATGTTCTGCCTTTGGGCGTGATGAACCTGCTGACGATATTGTGTCAGATCACTGTGGTGCTCGGGCCGCCGTCTATGGCGGCGCTGCACGCGATGTGTCAGCGCGCCGTCGATGGCTACGCCATCAAGACGGAGGAATACTTTCGCGCGATGCGCCAGTACTTCGTGCGCGCCTGGATTTTTGCTCTGCCCGCGCTGGTGGTGAACACTTTGATCGTGTGGAATATCGCTTTCTACGCGGGGTTTCAGCAGGAATGGGCGATCTGGGTGCAGGGGGCATGGCTGGCGGCGCTGCTGTTCTGGAACGCGATACAGTTCTACATGTTTCCTTTTCTTGTTGCACAAGAGGACAAGCACTGGCGTGTGGCGCTGCGCAATTCGGTCATTACGGCCGGCGCCAACCCGCTGTTTACGCTCATCCTTTTGATTTTGTGCGGCCTGATGCTCGGACTGGCGGTTGCAACTGGCCCAGTGTTTTTCTTTCTTGGCCTCGTGGTCGTAACAATGCCGGCCAACGCGGCTGTGCTCGATCGCGTAGCTGATTTTCAGCGGCGTCATGAAGAGGCGACCGCACGCGCGCAGGAACGTACGCGTTAGCATGTGTAGTTGTGTGAGGAGCAATAAATATGGCGACACCTGGCTATGACGAGCCCGACGAAGAGCCTGCAGATGATCTGGGGGCGCATCTCAATGAGGATGCGGATCATCCTCAGCGTCGGCTTGATCTCTATTTTCGCCAGCTGAGCGACGGCCGCCGCGAGGCGTACGATCGCATGCCGATCGACCCGATGATCGACGTCAGCACGGCGCTTCGTCGCATGCCTGCGCACTGGCTGACCGCCGCCTGTCGTCTGTTGCATCTCGAAGACCCGGCCGGTCTGCGCAGCAATCGCAAGGCGCGCACCTTTGCGCTGATGGGTGCGCTCTCATCGGCGCGCCAGCTGTCCATAGCGCTGGAGAAGCTGCCGAAGCGTTCGTTGTCTGCGCTGCGTGTGGTGCTCGAATCAGGCGGCTGTGTGGCCTTGATCATGCTCACGCAGGAATTTGGCGAAATGGATGGTGACGGCTGGCTGTGGGATGAAGAAGTGCCCAGCTCATGCCTTGGCGTGCTGCGTTCTTATGCGCTGTTGCACGTCGGCCGTCTGCGTGTGGAACAAGACGGCGGCCTGCCCGATCTATACGTGCCTGTGGCCGTGGTTCCGCTCGATTTGCGCAGCGTGCTCTGCACGATGCTCAATGTGCGCGTCAATGATCCGTTTGGGCGCATGGAAGCGCCGGCCGAAACTGATGATCTGCAGGCTGCGCTTGTGGGTGCGCGCCGTTATTTTGAACAGCCCGATATCACGCTGGGCATCGACTGCGCCACCATCGAAGATTTTTTGCACCGCAGCGCCGCCGCCGGTTTTTCAGCTTTTGACGTGTGGCGGCATATCGATCTGCTGTTTGAATTTGCTGCGCACAACCTGCACGAGCTGCATGACTGTAACGATTTTTGCGCATTCCATCTTAGTGAACTGGCTACGGAGTTCGTCGATCGGCGACAGTCACCGCGCTGGACGCTCGCGCAGCGCCGCGCACTGGTCGAGACGGTGAATCGCTTGTTTGTGCACCTGCGCGCCATCGGCGTTGCTTCGGCCGACGCGGAGGAAGAGATCGCTTTCGGCACGCGCACGATGCTCGCTGGCAAGCGCCGCCTGAGCCTGATTCGGCGTCCGGTGCCGCTCGGCGGCGAAGTCGTATTTATGTACGACGACGATGAGAATCCTGGCACGCAGCGCAGATACACCATCAATCACCGTCGTATCGCAGTCGTCTGGTGGGCTGATTTTGATCAGGACTGGGATGCCATGATCGCGCGTTGCAGCACGATCACTGATGGCGTCCGCAAGGCTGACCTGGCACGTGAGCTGATGAATCTCGATACGTCGATCTGTGATCTGCTGCTGGCCTGCTCTGAGGAGGACGAGGTCGAGACTGCCGGAATCTGGTTCCAGAACGACCCCGTCCTGTTTGTGAGTGCGTGGTGAACCTGCGCTATGCCACTGCGTTCGTCAGGGTCACATCGCCGACGCGGATGTGAACCACGTCGCCGGCTGTGAGTGTGAAGCTCTCCGGCGGGACGATGCCGGTGCCGGTCATCAGCAGCACGCCCTGCGGAAAATCGAGTTCGCGCAGCAGGTAATCGGCCAGTTCCTGCAGCGTCCGTTTCATGCGCGTGATGCTGGTCTCGCCGGCGAATACTTCGGCGCCGCCGCGTTCGATGCTCACCGTCACCGGCAGCTTCGTCATCTCCGCCGCCGAGCACAGCACGATGCTCGACCCAAGTGCGCATGAGCCGTTGTAAATCTTCGCCTGCGGCAGATACAGCGGATTCTCACCTTCGATGTCGCGCGACGACATATCGTTGCCCGCTGTGTAGCCGACGATTTCACCGGCCGAATTGATCACCAGCACCAACTCCGGCTCCGGCACGTTCCATTGGCTGTCTGCGCGGATGCGCACTGTCTGTCCATCGGCGCGCACACGCCAGCCGACGGATTTCATAAACAGCTCCGGTCGTTCGGCTTCGTAGACTTTTTGATATACGTCGGCTACGCTCGATTCGGCTTTGCGCGCATCGCGGCTGCGCAGATAGGTCACGCCGCTCGCCCAGATTTCCTGTTGCGCATCCAGCGGCGCGATCGCGATGCCGTCTGCTCCGTCGGTGTCGCTCTGTGTGTGCAGGAATGCAGCGACCTGTGCCGCCGGCTGCGCCAGCAGCGCGCCGAGCGTGAATGATTCGACCAGCAGCACGCCGTCGAGCATCCAGCGTGGACCGAGTGGGGTGTTGATCTTGCTGAGTTTCACGCATGGAATTGTATTGCGTCGTCCCTGCTTTCACCGTGGCACGCCGTGACCAGGGCCGCGCCTTCAGCGTAAGTCCTGGCTGAAACGAAGTAAGCCCTTTCAAGGCTGAAAAAGCGCCAAAGGCGCGACGCAGTCCTAGCCCAGACCATCGGTCTGGGATGCACAACCGCACCCGTGGGAAATTGCTGCGTCGCAATGTGAGCGAAATGTGAGCGAAATGTGAGCGAAATGTGAGCGAAATGTGAGCGAAATGTGAGCGCAATGTGAGCGCAATGTGGGCGCAATGTGGGTTGTAGGCAAGGTTCGCACAGGGCAGACGCTCACAAGTTTTGCCTGGACGAACTACTAAGTTCCTGTCCATAAGTTTTGTCCGGCAGATTCGCCTCCCCCGCAAAGCGGGGGAGGCGAATCTGCCGCCAGAACTTTTGGCGACTCACTTAG
>CANJQH010000101.1 GCA_947476335.1 Anaerolineae bacterium
GAAAAAGCGCCAAAGGCGCGACGCAGTCCTAGCCCAGACCATCGGTCTGGGATGCACAACCGCACCCGTGGGAAATTGCTGCGTCGCAATGTGAGCGCAATATGGGCGCAATATGGGCGCAATATGGGTTGTAGGCAAGGTTCGCACAGGGCAGACGCTCACAAGTTTTGCCTGGACGGACTACTAGCCCACACCCTCGGTCTGGGTGCTCGGCCACACATACGCCATGCTGTGAATTTCGCCCCCAACGGCGGATGCGCCTGCCGTTGCCGGGGGCTTACGCGCCTTCGGCGCTTTCGCCCCGGGCTGAAAAGAAAGGCCGCCTTTTCAGGGCTCATGGCTCATTCATCACGACCATCACGACCATCACGACCAACCATGACGGACGACTCCGCGCACAAACCCCGTGCTAAGCGCTGAAGGGGCGTATTTCGTTTCAACCCGGGCTTGTGCCAACGGGGCACGGCACTGGTAGCAGCGCAGCCGAAACATATTGTTCCCTTGTGGGCGCTCAATGCTCCCCAGATCCGGCCAGCTTTTCGATGTCTTCACGGCGATCGAGGATTTGGGCGACTTTGCCGTCGGTCATGCGGACGACGCGATCGACGTGGCGGCACATGCGCAGGTCGTGGGTGACCATGATGCCGGCGCGGCCCTGTTCGTGGATGAGCGACTGCAGTGTCTGCATGACCTGATACGCACGTTCGGTGTCGAGGCTGGCGGTGGGTTCGTCGGCGAGGACGACGGCCGGCTCGTGAATGAGCGCGCGTGCGATTGCAACGCGCTGTTGCTGGCCGCCGGACATCTGCGACGGCAGGTTGTGCATACGCGTATCCAGCCCGAGCCGTTCGAGCAGCACACCGGCGCGATGGCGGCCTGCGCCATCGAGTTTGCCGTTGAGTTTCAGCATCAGTTCGACGTTTTCGCGCGCCGTCAGATAGGGCACCAGGTTGCTGGATTGGAAGATGAAGCCGATTTTCTCGGCGCGGAAGCGCGTGCGCTCAGCGTCAGACATGTCCCATAGCACGTTGTCGGCGATGCGCACCACGCCGCCGTTGGGCTTCAGCAGCCCGGCGAGCAGCGCCAGCAGCGTCGTCTTGCCGCTGCCGCTGGGACCGACGAGCGCGACGAATTCGCCTGCCTGCACGGAGATGTCGACGTGATCGACCGCGTTGATCGTCTGGCCAGCCGTCTGATAGGTTTTGAGGATGCCGGAAGTTTCAAGAGCGATGTTCATGATGCCAGCCCCAGTGCCTTGAGCGGTTCCGCCTGCAGCAGTGCGCGCACAGCGACTACGCCGCCGAGCGGGCCGATGACGAGTAGCAGCACGATGGTGGTGACGACATCGTTGCCGTCGAAACGGATTGGCACGACGGGCGGAATTCCCAGCGTGAGCAGGAAAGTAAGCCCGGCGCCGAGCAGCACGCCGAATGCGTTGACGAAGAAAATCTGGATCAGCGCCGCGCCGCCGATCTTCCAGCTGGCTGTGCCGATGGCTTTCAGCACACCGACCTGGGCGATTTTCTGCGCCGCCTGGATGCGGAAGAAGCTGCCGACGACGAGCAGACCGATCAACAGCGTAAATGCGCGTTGTAGGCCGAGCGTGCTCTGCTGCGCGGAATAGCCAGGCGTGCTTTCCCACGCTTTTTGTTTCTCAACGACCAATACGCCGTCGTTTTCGCGCAGAATGCTGCGCGAATCTGCAATGACGCGCTCGATGCGCGCTGCCATGGCGACCCGGTCTGCCGGGTTGTTCAACTGAATCATGGCTACGTTGAAGGAGACCGGCGGTGTCATGCCCTCTGCAGAGGGCAGATCGGACGCGCGCGGGCGGATTTTCTCGTAGGTCAGATGCGGCACGAAGACCGTCGGCTGCAGCGAATACTGGTTGCTGCCGGCGATGCCGGCTACGGTGAGCTCATACAGCTTCTCTTTGCTGGCGACGAGCGAGCGGACGACCAGCTTGTCGCCGGCTTTGAGGCCGGTGCGTACAGCGGTGCTGCGGTCGATGACGGCTTCCATGCCGCGTTTGAAGTCGAGCCCGTGTCCGTCGACGACGTGCGGTTCGCCGGGCTGGCCGGCAAGCACACCGCCGAGCGCAACCTTGACCGGGTCGCGCCCGTTGGGCAGGATGATGGCGACGTTCGACCACGCGATGGCGCCGACGGATTGCACGCCATCGATCTGGCGCAGGTCGCGCACACGCGCCTCGCTGATGCGGCTGCCGGGGATGAGCAGCTCGGATTTGTCGGAATAGACGAGCAGGTCGGCGTCCAGGTTGGCGATGTATTCGCGGTTGCCGAGGCCGAGTCCTTCGGACAGGCCTGCGGTGAAGAGCACCAGCAGTGTGATCAATGCGACGACGACGGCGATCAGGAAGAAGCGCCCTTTGTTGCGCCAGACTTCCTTATATGCGAGGTGCAGCGGCAGGGGAAGGTTCAGCACGATGCGTTCGCTGCCGATGGAGCGTCGAAAGACGCGCGAGGGAGATTCAATGGCACTCATAGTTATTTATCTTGACCTGTTCCCTTGTTTTATCTTTTGAATTACTTTATCTCTTCTCACAGGCTTTTCTCACAGGCTTTTTTAAAAGGCTTTTTTAAAAGATGATGTGATTCGGGGTGATAAATGGATAAAATAGAGCAGATACAGGTTTGTCTATTCGTTTAGTTGTGTGGGCGCAGACCATCGAGCAGTACGTCGACAAGCTCATCGATCATGCTTTCCTTGGATTGGGTGGTTCGTGCGGTGGAAATGGGCGCGGCGTGCGCGCTTTGGACGATGGCCAGAAACGCACCGGCCAGTGTGATCGGATTTGAAATCATGCGAATGTCGCCGCGCTCGTGGGCGGCGGCGAAGGCGGCCTCGAACGGCCGCAGGAACGCTTCGTATGCGTTGTGGCTGAGCTGCCGGCCGTAGGCTGCATCAAGGGCGGGCATGTCGGCCAGCATCATGCGGGTGAAATCGATCGGTGCCTGTGACAGCATCCAGCGTGATGCCGCGCGCAGCTGCGCCCGCAGATCGGGCCCGGCGTCGCGGATGGCGCTTTCGAGGTGCGATTGATGACGGGCGAAGGCGCGCTGCATCACTTCGACGAACAGCGCTTCTTTGCCACCGGGCACATGGTGATATAGAGAAGCATGATTCAGACCAACTTCGCCCGCAATGTCGCGCAGGGTGATGGTTTTGTATCCACGTGCGTGAAAAAGACGTTCGGCAGCGTCTAACACGCGATTTTTTGCGTCACTGACGTATTCTGATTCCATAGGCTTTGACAAAAATAAAACAACCAACATTTTGGTTGGTACCATGAAGTTTTTCTGAGTGCAAGCTGATCGCCTTTGAAGAATTGTTAAATTAACGTGACTTGCTACCTTGCAGTGCTTCATTCATGAATATCATGACGTAAATATTCGTAACTACTCAGGCCAGCTATTTTTCCAACGCGAAACACACTATTCTCTCCCCCGAAGGGGGAGAGAATAGTGTGTTTCGCGGGAAATACTGATTTGGGCCTGAGTAGTTACAAATATTCTGAATCACACTTTTTAGGGAAGTTAGGGAAGTTAGGGAAGTTAGGGAAGTTAGGGAAGATGGTAGCGAGGAGGGTTTTGTGGAAGAGGGAAAAATAGTGCGATACAGGAGGATGACAGTGCACAGTGCGCACTGTGCAAGGTGGTAAGTTACGTTAAATTAGGAATTGGACGAAATCGATGCAAACGGTTAAAATGAGGCGTTTGCGCAGCCGGGCGGCCGTATGGTGGCGGCCAACCTGTTCGCATCTGTTCGAAAAAGGGCGAAGCGCTGCGCACTGGTCCCGAAACACTGTACTGGCGCTTTGCGCGTATACGCACACGCACACGCACACGAAGGAACATTAATGGCAGGCAAGGCGAAGAGCATCAAGATCGAACGCGTCGTCGGCGCGCCCCAGGAACATGTGTACCGTGCCTTTACCAACGCGCAAGCGTTGCGTGAATGGTGGTGCGTCGATGCCATGGTGCAGCCCGTAGAAGGCGGGCTGCTGCATATTGCGATGAGCAACGGCAATTTCTTCACTGGCCATTTCATCGAACTGGCACCAGGAAAGAAGGCCGTTTTTAAAATTCGCTCCGAATCTGACACCGATCGCTCCATGGTGACGGTGACGATTGCCCCGCGCAACGGAGTTTCACAGCTTACCCTCGTCGATGAAAGCGATGGCGCGGATTGGGTTAAAAGCATCAAGGAGATCGAGGCCGGCTGGAATGAGGCGCTCGACAATCTCGTTTCGACGCTCGAAACCGGCGTGGATTTGCGCATCGCCAACCGGCCGATGCTGGGCATGGAGATTGCCGATTTTAACGAGAAGGGCATGCTCCTGAACGGCGTGGTCGAAGGCACCGGTGCGCAGGTGGCCGGAATGATGCGCGGTGATCTGATTCAGACGATCAACGGCATGAAAATGGCGGCCTGGTCGAGCGTGGAGGAAGTTGTCGGCGCGCTGCGCGCAGGCGACCAGGTGAAGGTCAGCTACATCCGCGGCGGGCAGAAGCGCAACGCCGTCGTCGAGCTTTCACCGCGCGGCGTGCCGCCGGTGCCAGCCACGCCGGAAGAGTTAGGTGAGGTGGTCAGCAAGGCGTACGTCGAGATCAACAAGGACCTGGCGCAGATTCTGCGCGGGGTGAGCGACGAAAAGGGCGGCCGGCCGCCGCGGCCCGGTGAGTGGAGCGCCAAGCACGTGCTCGCACACCTGATCGTGGCTGAGCGTGAATTACACAGCTGGATGACAAAGGTCGTCGCGGGTGTCGAAGATTCAGCCACCAACTCGACGACCACCGATCGCCTGCGCCTGAATGCGGTCATTAATGCATATCCGACGTTGCAGGCGCTGTTGCAGGAATTCAAGCGTAACCAGGCGGAGACTGTGGCGCTGATCAATGCGCTGTCGCAGGATTTCGTTGACCATAAGGCGAGCTATCATCGCCTCGCGTCGATGCTGGTGGCGCAGCCTAGCCACACGCGTGAGCACCTGGAACAGATCAAGTCGTCCGTACGCTGACACTCCGCGTCTTCCGTACTCTTCCTAACTCTTTCTACGCCGCACCTCTCTCCCTTGGGGTGGGGCGGCATTTCGTCTGAATCTGCTGGCACCAAATTTTTCTCCCTTCTGAACTTCTCTTCTAAATTGGGAGTGACTAAATCTGAGTAGAGTCCGCGATTCGCGGATTTTTCTTTACTTGGGTTTAGCTACTCCCTCTAAATCCACCCCCAAATCCACCCCCAAATTTTCCCCCGAAGTAAGCGCCTGAAGTAAGAAATAGGTAACTACTCAGGCTTAAATCAGTGTTTCGCGTTGGAAAATTGGCCGGCCTGAGTAGTTGCAGAAAAAATCATGGGGAAGGTTTGTAAAAATAAGCGGAGAGCGTGGAGATTTTCCAAAAATAAGTCGTGCTCCTTCGCACCTACGCAGGTTCTGCACAACATGCCCGCATCCTCCGCATCCATGCAACGCATACACGTTCTGGAAATCGAGTCGATGCTGCGCGTAGAATACGCCGGGCAGCCTACCCGGCCTTTTAGTTTTCATAACGAAATGTACAGCGGAATCAAACTGTTCAGCGGCACCAGCCATCCGACCCTCGCGTCAGAAATCTCGGCTTATCTGGGCGTTCCACTTAGTGGACGCGACATCCTCAAATTTCCGAATGAGAATATTTTCGTGCAGTTGCATGAAAGCGTGCGCGGCCAGGACGTGTATCTCATCCAGACGATGAGCCCACCTGTCAACGACAACATCATGGAGTTGCTGATCGCGCTGGATTGCCTGCGGCGCGATTCGGCCGGACGCATCACTGTGGTGGTGCCGTATTTTGCCTATGCGCGCAGCGATAAAAAAGATCAGCCGCGTGTGCCGATCACGGCGCGCCTGCTGGCCGACATCCTGACCACCGCCGGCGCCGATCGTTACATCATGGTCGACTTGCACGCCGGCCAGATTCAGGGCTTTTTCTCCGTGCCCGGTGACGAACTGACTGCTTTTCACTTGCTGAGTGACTATTTCGTCACGCGCGATATTCCAGATTCGGTAGTGGTGACCAACGATCTGGGCTTCGCCAAGAAGGCGCGTAACTTTGCCAGCAAGCTGAAGCGGCCGCTGGCGCTGGTCGAGAAGCGCCGCACCAAGAACGACGCGCGTTCGGAAGTGCTGTCGGTGATCGGTGAAGTTGAAGGGCAGAACTGCATCATCGTCGACGATGAAATTTCGACGGCGGGCTCTGTGCAGAATACGGTCAATCTGCTGCGCACGCAGGGCGCAAAGGACATCTATGTCTGTGCCACGCATGCGGCTTTCTGTGGCCCGGCTGTCGAGCGCCTGCGTAGCCTCCCGATTAAAGAAATTGTGGTCACAAACACCATTCCGGTGCCGCCTGATCAGATGCTGCCAAATTTGAAGGTGCTGTCCGTTGGGCCGCTGCTGGGTGAAGTGATTCGCCGCGTGCACGAAGGACGCAGCGTCGGCGCATTGTTCAACGAATAACGACGACGGGCGATAGACGACGGGTGATAGACGACGGGTGATAGACGATGGGTGACGGTTTGTGATCTGTCGTTCGTCGTCACAAAATCCGGCAGCGATAGTCCGTGACGAAGCCCTGCAGACGCTTGATCAGTCGCAGCCATTCGTCGCCGGCCATCGTCTCTTCGAGCGTGTCTCGGTCGAGCGCCACCCCAGGCATGATGATCTGCGGGCCGGTGCCGTAGACGGTGTACCACGCCTCTGTCAGACGGATGCCCATGCGCATGATCTTCGGTGCAAATTCCTGCACGATGAACTCGAAGTACTCGCGTTCTTCTTCGCTTTTGATATTCCAGCTGAAAATCAATTTGATCATGGTTCTCCAGGGGTAGCCGTCATTTGCATGTGTTCAGCAGGCTGCGTACCTGTTGGTTGAACGCGTCGTTGGGTACGTTGGCCGCAAGGATGCGCTGGAGCGTTTCCGCGCCGCCCTTGGCGTCTTTCATCGCGCACTGCGCCTGCGCCAGCTGCCAGTAACTGAATGGGTCGACTTGGTTGCCCGATAGCTCGACGCCACGGCGAGCATTGTCGAGTGCGTGGCCGGCATCGCCCTCATTGATGTACACCTGCGCCAGTCCGATATAGGCGACAGCCAGGCCGGGATCGCTCTGCAGCGCCTGCTCGAACTTTTCCCGCGCACGCTGGTTGGCCTGCGGCGTGTTTTGAGCGGTTTCCAGCAGATAGATCGTACCGAGCATGTAGAGCGTCTTCGGATCAGCAGGGTCGATGGTTAGCGCGCGCTCGAAGGCTTTTTGTGCGTCAGTCAGTCGGCCATTTTGCAGATAGGCCGTGCCGAGGTTATGCAGAATGGCGCCGTCTGTCGTATTCAGTTCGGCGGCGCGCTCGTATGCGCGAATCGCTTCTGTGTAATACGAATCGCGCTGCTGCACGTCCGCTGCGACGCTGGCAGCGTAGCTGTGTGCGTTGCCGAGCTGGTACCACGCCATGGACGCGTTCGGGTCAGCATCCACCGCCGCTTGTGCCTGGGTGATCGCCCGGGCGTAGTCCTGCGCGCCGATGGCGGTTGCCGCCGCCTCGGCACGCTTCACAGCTGTTGCGTTTGGCGTCGACGCCAGGATGGTCGCCTGCAGCGAGGGCGTGGCTGGCGCCGCCGCACAGCCACACAGCACGCAGGCACACACCGCCGCCGTCCAGCGGGGAAATTTGTCGACGGAAGCTGTCTTGGTGTGGTGCATCGATGGTCAGCCTTTCATGTCCAGCAGGATCACTTGTGTGTCCTCGGGCATGTCGCGCCGGGTCACTTTCAGCGACTCGCTGGTTTTTGCAACGGTCAGTCCCATTTCCTTGAGGAACTTCCCGAGTGTGTCTTTGCCGCCACGGCCACCGTAACCCATCGGGATGACGATGCTCGGCTCGATCATGCTGATGACCTCGCTCGCCTGCGTCGGACTGAGCTCATCTTCGCCGCCGATCGGCAGCAGCAGGATGTCGACGGTTTCGAGTGCATCGATCTGCTGCTGCGAAGGCACGAATGCCAGCCCACCCAGATGCGCCACAGTCATGCCGTCGAAATTGAAGGCGTAGACCGTGCACTTGTTGCCTTCCTTGCCCTTTTCAGGTTTCATTGCGATGCCGGTGATGAATACGCCGCCCATTTCGTATTCGCCAGGGCCGACGATTTGCCGTACATCGCCACGGGCAGCACCGCTTACGGCAGCTACGTTGTTGGCGTCCAGATGATCACGACTGATTGTGATGACGTCCGCCTTTAGACCACTCGGCGCTTCGGAGCCGCTGAATGGGTCGGTGACCACGGTGAGTGTGCCGCGCTCAGTCATGCGAAAGCATGCGCGGCCGTACCAGGTAATTTCCATGCAGTCATGATTTTAATTGACCATTGGCGTGATTTCATTTGCAGGTCGTCTTCGCATGGCTGCGAATTCGAAATCGTACTCTGTAACGCCGACGCGCATGGGTGCATCCGCAGTTTGGGGCGAATTTCACGAAACGGCGGCGGCTGTCACCTGGACCGGCGAGGGTCCGCAGCGTTGCGCCTTCGGCGCTTTTTCCGCGGAACATCAGCGCCGGAGGCGCGGTCCACCGCAGCAAAGCAGCCCCTCGCCCCGTAGGGGCGGTGGCGGCGCAGCGACGCGCGGTCAACGTTTGCCCCAAACTACGGATGCACCCACGTGCACGCTGTCGGCGATCAGTTCAGCGTGCTAAGTGAGTCGCCAAAAGTTCTGGCGGCAGATTCGCCTCCCCCGCA
>CANJQH010000102.1 GCA_947476335.1 Anaerolineae bacterium
CGCTAAGTTCCTGTCCATAAGTTTTGTCCGGCAGATTCGCCTCCCCCGCTTTGCGGGGGAGGCGAATCTGCCGCCAGAACTTTTGGCGACTCACTTAGTAGTGCGTCCAGGCAAAACTTGCGGGTCCCCACTCAACATCCTGATATCGGCGCCACGCCGTTGCCAGGGCCGCGCCTTCAACACAAACCCTGGCTGAATCGAAGTACGACCTTTCAGGTCAGAGCTGAAAAAGCGCCAAAGGCGCGACGCTGCCCCAGCCCAGACCATCGGTCTGGGTGTTCGCCAACACATACGCCATGCCGTGAATTTCGTCCCCAAACAGCGGATGCACCCCTCTGAACACTGAACTCTCCACTTCCTCAGGCGCGATAATTCAGCTGTGCATTTCGCACAGCCAGTCTTCCTGCTCCTGCTGTTGCTCCTGCCGCTCTACGCATGGATCGCGCGGCCGCGACTTTTTCGCCGTTCACGCACTACGACGAACGCGCGCCCCGTGCTTGTGCGTAACGCCGCCGCAGCACTGCTCGTGCGCAGCGCCCTGCTGTGCTGCATCATCTTCGCACTCGCCGGCGCACAGACGGTACAGCTTTCGGACAAGCTCGCCGTCGTCTTTCTCATCGACGCATCGGACAGCATCGGCGGCGCCGCACGCAGCACCGCAATCGAATGGGTGCGCAACGCACTCGCCAGTATGCGACGCGACGGCGCCGATACAGCCGCCGTCGTCGTCTTCGGCCGCAACGCACAGATCGAACGCGCACTCTCGTCCACGCGCGAACTCATCCCCCTCGGTGCACAAATTCACAGCGGCGGCACCGACGTCGAAGGCGCGCTGCGCCTCGGCCTCTCACTGCTGCCAGAAGGCGCTGGCCGCCGCATCGTCCTGCTCAGCGACGGCCGCCAAACTGTCGGCGACGCTACCTCTGCCGCACGCCTGCTGCGCACCGCCAGCGCACAACTCGACGTCGTGCGCCTGCCCACCTTCGACGGCGTCGACGCTGCAGTCGAACGCGTCGACGCCCCGCAGCGCATCGCCGTCGGCCGTGAGATTCCGCTGCATGTGATCGTGCGCTCCACAGCAACGCAGCGCGCTCAGCTCGCCGTGTTCGCCGGCGAACAACTCGTCGAACAACGTACGGTCAATCTGCTCATCGGCCGCAACGAATTCGAACTCCGCGCCCGCACATCCCAGCCCGGCTTCACCGCACTGCGCGTGCTGCTCACACCCACGCGCGACGCACGCCCGCAAAACAACACGCTCAGCGCCGCTGTGCTCGTCGAAGGCCCCCCGCGCATCCTGCTCGTGCACGCCACCGGCGCCGAATCCGACGAAGGTGCACAGATACGCGCCGCACTCACAGCCGCCGGCTATCTCGTCGAATCGGTCGTCGCCGGCGCCATGCCCAGCCAGGTCACCTCACTCGCCGCATATCAATCCGTGCTGCTGGTGAATGTGCCGGCGCGCGAGTTCGGTCAACGCGCCATGCTCGCCCTGCAGAGCTACGTGAAGGACGTCGGCGGTGGCCTCGTCGTCGTCGGTGGGCCGAACAGCTACGGCGTCGGCGGCTACTTCCGCACACCGCTCGAAGAAACGCTGCCGGTCGAAATGCAGATCAAAGACCCGCGCCGCTTTCCGTCGCTGTCCATCGTCGTCGTCATGGACAAAAGCGGCAGCATGAGCACCCCCGAAAACGGCGTGCTGAAAATGCGCCTCGCCGCCGAAGCCGCCGCACGCGTCGCCGAAATGGTCAAGGACGAGGACGAAGTCACCGTCATCGGCTACGACACGCTGCCCGTCGACGTCGTCGGCCCGTTTGCCGGTGCCGACCGCGCACGTTACCTGCCTCAAATTCTGCGCATCGCACCCGGCGGTGGCGGCATCTATGCTTACGACTCGCTGCTCGAAGCACAAAAAGTAACGGTGCGCTCTTCACGACCCAACCGCTTCGTCATCCTGCTCGCCGATGGCAGCGACGTCGAACGACAGGAAGGCGCACTCGAACTCGTGCAGCGCATGCAGCGCGACGAACGCACCACTCTCACCGCAGTCGCCATCGGCGATGGCGTCGACGTGCCTTTTCTCCGGGGGCTCGCCACCGCCGGAAAAGGCCGCTTCCACCTCACCGATCAGGCCGCCAATCTGCCTACCATCTTCAGCGAAGAAGCCGCCATCGCTCAGCGCAGCTACATCATCGAAGAAGAATTCGCACCGAAACGCGGCGTCGCCAGCCCCATCCTCAACGGCATCACCGAGACGCCACCGCTCTTCGGCTATATCGCCGTCACGGAAAAACCCGCCGCACAAGTCGTGCTGCGCGCCGGCAGCGATCCGCTGCTCACCACCTGGCAGTACGGCCTCGGTCGCGTTGCTGCCTGGACTTCCGACGCCACCGGGCGCTGGGCGCGCACATGGGTGCAATGGCCCGGCTTCGCCAAGTTCTGGGCACAGACCACGCGCTGGACCATCCTCGATCGCCCAGCCGGAAATCTGCAGGTCGATCTGCGTGCAAGCGGCGAACAAACCATCATCTCCGCCGAACTGCCCGAAAACGTCGCCCCTCTCGACGCATCATTCATCGCAACTTTCATCGACGGCGCCGGCCGCAGCATCACGCAGACGCTGCGCCAGTCCGCACCCGGCCGCTATGAGGGCGCAGCCGAACTCGAACCCGCCGGCGCATATTTCGTGCGCGTCAGCGGTGCAGGCGAAAATGCACTGCTGCCGTATGTCGCTCCGTATTCGCCCGAGTACACACCCGCAACCGGCGGCGAAGCCGAATTGCGCGCATGGGCCGAACTCGGCGGCGGCGGCCGCATGCAAACCGATCCAGCACAGGCCTGGGAACGCAGCGCGCCCGTCGTCGCCGCTCGCAGCGATTTATCGCGCACGCTGCTGATCCTCGCCGCGCTGCTGCTGCCCTTCGACATAGCCGTGCGCCGCATCGGCGACCAGCTGCACGAACTGCTGCGTCGCCTGCGCGCCCACGCACCTCGCATTACAGATGAACGGGCCGCCCGTCCGCGCACCCCACCATCCCCGCCGCGCCCACAGCCCGCTGCACCAGTCGCCGCCGTGCACATCACGCCAAAACCGACGGCCCCGAGCACACCTTCAGCCGGCCCCGTCATCACAAAGCGCGTGACGCCCAGCGGCGCAGCCAACGCCGGCGCCGCAGCAAATGAGCTGCTGCAGAAGCGGCGGAAACGATAGGAGACTACAAAAGTAACTACTCAGGCCCAAATCAATATTTCCCACTAAACATCCCGATATCGGCGCCACGCCGTTGCCAGGGCCGCGCCTTCAGCACAAACCCTGGCTGAATCGAAGTACACCCTTTCAAGGCTGAAAAAGCACCAAAGGCGCGACGCAGTCCTAGCCCAGACCATCGGTCTGGGATGCACAACCGCACCCGTGGGAAATTGCTGCGTCGCAATGTGGGCGCAATGTGAGCGCAATGTGAGTTGTAGGCAAGGTTCGCACAGGGCAGACGCTCACAAGTTTTGTCTGGACGGACTACTAAGTTCCTGTCCATAAGTTTTGTCCGGCAGATTCGCCTCCCCCGCTTTGCGGGGGAGGCGAATCTGCCGCCAGAACTTTTGGCGACCACTTAGCCTGAGTAGTTACCTACAAAATGACTCAGCCCCACCCAAACAGAAGCAATGGCAGCCACGCTGCGCAAATAACTGGCGGAGGGCGCGGAGAGTAGAGAGTTAGAGTAGAGACTTAGAGTGATGAGTGGCAGATTCACTCTTTACTCTGACTCTCTACTCTGACTCTTTACTCCCTAACCATGCCCACCCCATCTCGCATCACCCACGACCTGCTCGACGCACTGCACCAGCCCGACTGCCCGGTCTGCCGCCTTGTCGAGCGCGATGTGCGCCAGTACATCGACGGATTTTTTTATGAGAGCCTGACAGTGGTGGAGCGCCGAGCTGAAATTCGGCGCGCGCGCGGCTTTTGCCCGACGCACGGCAGCATCCTGGCCGGACACAGCCGCACCCTCGGCACCGCCATCGTGCATCATGATGTCCTGAACGACGTGCTGCGCGGCTTTCCCGACGCCGCAGAAGCCACTCCCACCCGCCTTGCGGGCGGTCCAGCACAAATACTGCGACGTGCCCTCACCCCGCTGCGCAAAGCCGTCGCCGCAGCGCTGCACCCACAGCACGAATGTGTGCTATGCGCACACGAACGGCATCAGGAGCGCATCGTGCTCGAAACGCTGCTGAATGGGCTCAGTGACCAGAAACTCGGCGACCAAAACATACCCACCGCATTCGAAGCATCCGACGGCATCTGCCTGCCACATCTGGAGGCTGCGCTCGCCCTCCCCAGCACCGCCGCCGCACAGCGTCGGCTAATCAACTTACAGGGCGCGCTCATGCGCCGCCTGCACGCCGAGCTGGCGTTGTTCATTCACAAGAACAACGGTTCCTACGAGTTCGTCACCATGGGAGACGAAGCAGGTGCCCCTGCTCGCGCCGCACGCATGGTCAGCGGCCGCACGCGGCGTTCCTGACCGCAGCTGACGCCGTGCTCGCTCCAACCCCGGCTTCTAAGAAGCCGGGGTTGTTAGCGCACATAAAAAACCCGTCAGCGAACGCCGGCGGGCTTCTTGTCCCTCGACAGGCAGGAATCCTAGATCGTGCGGTTGCAACGCACGTACGGGCGATACACCCATCCCACACGGCCACGATAGATCAGCTTCAACCAGTTGCCGACGCGCGAAAGACACGCAAATGTCGTGCCACCTCGCAACAAGCCGATGCGACGAGCACGGATGCTCGGCGCAGAACGCACATTCAGCCGGATCCCACGCACCACCGTACAACGGACATTGTTCGTGCTCGTCGCTGTCGGCGGCACCGGACTCTGCAAAGGGTTGATGCTGGAGGTCGACGCCTGCGCCATGACGCCTGTGCCGAATACCAGTGATAGGCACGATGCAGCAACTGCAATGGTCTTGAACAGTTTCATGAATTTCTCCTTGTCGATGCGAACTCCCACGAACTCCGGATACTCTCCCATCGGCTCGCTTATGCTCGCATATCTTTTTGGGACTCCTAAATCATACTTTGATTTTAATTAGATAACACCCGTCTTTTTCATGAGATCAGCTACTCAATTCAGAGTGCCGCCAATACTTCGCCAATGCCGCGCCAACTCTGTTCTAATCCTCCGCCGCGTCAATAGGTACCCTAGGCAAGAGGTACCCTAGGCAAGTACCTTAAATAGATACTCTAAGTTCCTGTCCATAAGTTTTGTCCGGCAGATTCGCCTCCCCCGCTTTGCGGGGGAGGCGAATCTGCCACCAGAACTTTTGGCGACTCACTTAGATCCAATAGACGCTCTTGTATGCAGTCTAAAAGATCGTCTTAAAAACGCTCTGGAAACTGTCCTTCAACGCAATTTACTCGTGTCAGCCAATTTTTCATCGAAAATAAGCAACTCTTCCCCCCTTATAGGCAGGGAAGGCATATTTTGCGGGAATTATTGATTTTGGCCTGAATAGTTACCTATCGACGAAATCGGAGGGGCGCATGAATCTCAATCAATATACCGAAAAAGCGCAGGAAGCACTGCAATCTGCACAGTCCGTGGCCATGGAGCATGGTAATTCGCTCATCGACCCCGAGCACCTGCTCTACGCACTGCTCACACAGGACGGCGGCATCGTTCCACCGATCCTCACCGCCATCGGAGCCGCACCGGCGCGCCTGCAACAGCTCATGCTGCGCGAGATTCAGTCGAAGCCGAAGATCAGCGGCAACGTCGGCGAAGTCCGCCTCGCCCGCGAAGTCAGCCTGCTCACCGATAAGGCTGAAGCTGAAGCGAAGCAGATGCGCGATGATTACGTCAGCACCGAACACCTGCTCATCGCTCTCGCCAACGCCGGCCACGGCCGGCCAGCAGCGGCCACACGCCTGCTCAACGAAAACGGCGTCAATCGCGACAGTATTCTGAAGGCGCTCGTGAATGTGCGCGGCAGCCAGCGCGTCACCTCGCAACAGCCCGAATCCACTTACCAGGCGCTCGAAAAGTACGGCCGTGATCTGACACAGGCCGCCCAGCAGGGCAAGCTCGATCCGGTCATTGGCCGCGATGAGGAAATCCGCCGCGTCATTCAGATTCTTTCGCGCCGCACCAAAAACAACCCGGTGCTGATCGGCGAACCCGGCGTCGGCAAAACCGCCATCGCCGAAGGACTCGCCCAGCGCATCGTCCGCCGCGACGTGCCCGAAGGCCTCAAGGACAAAAAGCTCATCGCACTCGATATGGGTGCGCTCATCGCCGGCGCCAAGTTCCGCGGTGAATTCGAAGAACGCCTCAAGGCCGTCCTCAAAGAAGTCACTTCGAGCAACGGCCGCATCGTATTGTTCATCGATGAGCTGCACACCGTCGTCGGCGCCGGCAAAGCGGAAGGTGCAATGGACGCCGGCAACCTGCTCAAGCCGCTGCTCGCACGCGGTGAACTGCACTGCATCGGCGCCACCACACTCGACGAATATCGCAAGCACATCGAAAAAGACGCCGCCCTCGAGCGCCGCTTCCAACCCGTGCTGGTCGAAGAACCAAGTGCCGAGGACACCATCAGCATCCTGCGCGGCCTCAAGGAACGCTACGAAATTCATCACGGCGTGCGCATCCAGGACGCCGCCGTCATCGCCGCCGCCACACTCTCGGCGCGCTATATCAACGACCGCCAGCTGCCCGATAAAGCCATCGACCTCATCGATGAAGCCGCCAGCCGCGTCAAGATGGAAATCGACAGCAAACCGACCGCACTCGACGAAATCGACCGGCGCGTGCTGCAGCTCGAAATCGAACGTGAGGCGCTCAAGCGCGAAACCGACGACGCCAGCCGCGAACGACTCGGCCACATCGAATCTGAAATCGCCAGCGAAAAAGAAAAAAGTAACGCCCTGCGTGCGCAGTGGGAGCAGGAGAAATCCGCCATCCAGGAGGTGCGCACCGCACGCGAACAGATCGAACAAACCATCGTGCAAATCGAACAAGCCGAACGTGACGCCGACCTCGGCCGCGCCGCCGAACTGCGCTACGGAAAAGTGCGCGAACTTGAACAACAGGTGCGCACCGCTCAGGAAAAGCTCGCCGAACTGCAAAAGGGCAACCCACTGCTGAAGGAAGAGGTCGGCGCCGAGGAGATCGCCGCGATCGTTTCACGCTGGACCGGCATCCCGCTCATGCGCCTCGTCGAAGGCGAAATGAGCAAGCTCACGCACATGGAAGACCGTCTGCGCGACCGCGTCATCGGCCAGGACGAAGGCTTGCACGCCGTCAGCAACGCCGTGCGCCGCGCACGCGCCGGCCTGCAGGATCCGAACCGGCCCATCGGCTCATTCATCTTCCTCGGCCCCACCGGCGTCGGCAAAACTGAAACCGCGCGCGCGCTCGCTGAGTTCCTCTTCGATGACGAACGCGCCATCGTGCGCATCGATATGAGCGAATATCAGGAAAAACATACCGTCTCACGCATGATCGGTGCGCCACCCGGCTATGTCGGCTACGATGAAGGCGGCCAGCTCACCGAAGCCGTGCGCCGCAAACCCTACGCAGTGGTACTCTTCGACGAAATCGAAAAGGCACACCCCGAGGTATTCAACGTGCTGCTGCAGCTGCTCGACGATGGCCGCCTCACCGACGGCCAGGGCCGCACAGTCGACTTCAAAAATACCGTCATCATCATGACGAGCAATTTGCTCACCAGCACCGGCGAATCACTGACGCGCGACGAAATTATGAAGCAGCTGCAGGGCTTCTTTCGACCAGAGTTCCTCAACCGCATCGACGAAATCGTCATGTTCCGCTCACTCGGAGCCGAACATATCAGCCGCATCGTCGACATTCAGCTCGGCCGCCTGCGCACACTGCTGGCCGCACGCAAGATCACGCTGCAACTCACCGACGCCGCACGCACGCACCTCGCACAGGTCGGCTATGACCCAGCCTTTGGTGCCCGCCCACTCAAGCGCGCCATCCAGAGCCAGTTGCAGGACCCGCTCTCAATGGCCATTCTCGAAGGCCACATCCGCGACGGCGGCACAGTGACGGTGGACGAAAAAGAAGGGAAACTGGATTTCAAATTTTGAGTTTCGTAACGACTCAGGCCAGCCATTTTTCCAACGCGAAAAACGTGCGTGTTTCGCGGGAAATACGATCTAAGACGGTAGTTACAAAATTCCAGACTTCAAGTTTTGGATCTGCACAGCTCCAAAATCTGAAGTCTGGTAACTAACGTGACTTGCTACCTTAGGCAGAATTTCGGCCTGGTCGCGACGGCGTCGCGTCCCCGATAAATTTGCCCATGCCCAGCCCGGACCGTTGGTCCGGGCTGGGCAAGCGGCGCGCC
>CANJQH010000103.1 GCA_947476335.1 Anaerolineae bacterium
AACGCGAAACACACTATTCTCTCCCCCTTCGGGGGAGAGAATAGTGTGTTTCGCGGGAAATACTGATTTGGGCCTGAGTAGTTACCAGATTTCAGATTTCGTAACGACTCAGGTCAGCCAGTTTTCCAACGCGAAACACGCGATTCCTTCCCCCGAAGGGGGAGAAAATAGTGTGTTTCGCGGGAAATACCGATTTGGGCCTGAGTAGTTACCAGATTTCAGATTTCGTAACGACTCAGGTCAGCCAGTTTTCCAACGCGAAACACGCGATTCCTTCCCCCTTCGGGGGAAGGAATCGCGTGTTTCGCGGGAAATACCGATTTGGGCCTGAGTAGTTACAGAATTAGTATTCGAGTGCTGTGCTATAAATACATCGCTCCTATGAATTTAAAAATACTTCGCCTCCTGTCTGCATTGGCAACGGTGATCACATTTGCCGGCGCACCAGCTACGGCGCAGACCGAAGCTGCCATCGTCACGCGTATCGTCGATGGTGACACGATCGAAGTCAGCGTGGGGGGTGTTCCGCTGACGATCCGCTACATCGGCATCGACACGCCGGAATCAAAAAAACCGAACACGCCAGTGCAGTGCTATGCCATCGAGGCGACGGAAGTCAACCGCGCACTGGTGCTTGGCCAGGCCGTTACGCTCGAACGCGACAAGACAAACTATGACCGCTACGGCCGTCTGTTGCGCTATGTTTATCTCGCCGACGGGCGCATGGTGAACGAAGAGCTCGTGCGCACCGGGGCGGCATTCGCCAAACGCTACAAGCCCGACACGAAGTACGCGACGCGCTTCGAAGCACTGCAGGCGACTGCGAAAATGGCTCCGGCCGGATTGTGGGGCGCATGCACAGTGGTGAACGGCGCAACACTGCCCATCTCCGGCGGCGCCGTGCCCATCATCGGCGCGCCACCCACAGCCACGCAACCGGCAAACGGCAGCGGTGCAAGCGGAAGTACAGCTCCGATCAACTCAAAAGACTGTCCGGCCAGCCATCCACTCAAGGGCAATCAGAATTCAATGATTTATCACAGCCCCAGCCAGCAGGCTTACAACAAGACCAAGCCGGAAGTCTGCTTCGCCACGCCGGCAGATGCACAAGCAGCCGGTTATCGTGCAGCGAAGCGCTGAAAGGGCAAGCCTTCTTTCCAACTCAGCGGAGGCTTGCCCCAACGCAGCCGACCCTCGCACTCAACAAGGCAGCACGGATAGCACCAACGTTGTCCTTACACTGGCGGCAGAAAACGCCCGTCCGCCGCAGTCCAGCCACCATCCACATATAGAACCGAACCTGTCACATACGAGGCTGCGTCCGATGCCAAAAAGACCACTGCACCGGCCATCTCCTCCGGCCTCGCCCAGCGCTGCAGTATGGTCTTTGCTGCGTACGCGTCATACCACTCCGCGCGTTCGCGAATCGGATCGGCAAACGATGTCTCGACTGGGCCTGGTGCGATGCAATTGACTCGCACACCGAACATGCCAAGCTCAACCGCAAGCGTACGGCACAACTGGCGCAGGCCGCTCATCGTCGCCGCATAGACACCCTGCCCAGGTTCAACCACATCTCCGCGCACACTGCTAAACGCAATGATGCTGCCACGCCCCCGCTCTGCCATGCCGCGCGCCACCGAGCGCATCAGCAGAAATGCGCCCTTTAAGTTCAGATCGAGCACACGATCGAATTCTTCTTCGCTCAATTCCAGCAGCGGTATACGCACATTGACTGCCGGCGTACACACCAAAATATCCAACGGCGGCAACACTTCGATCGCTCCATCAATCTGATCAGAGTCGAGCACATCCATCACGATTGCGCCGCCTTCGCCGCCAGCCTCTCGCAACTGCGCCAGCGTGACGCGATTGCGCGCACCATCGATGTCGGCACATACCACGTGCGCACCATTCGCCGCCAGCCCAAGCGCTGCAGCACGGCCAATTCCGCCGCCTGCGCCAACAACCAGTGCCGTCCTTCCACTCAAATCAAACATGCAAGAATACTTATACATCACGCAGTCCCGGCCGATCAAGCCGGAACCGCGCAATGTCGTGGCGTGTTGCACCGCGCAGCGCCAGTTCAGCAAGCACTTCCCCCACTACGCTGCCAAATTTGAACCCATGCCCCGAACATGGCGAGGCCATGATCAAGTGCGGATACAACGGATGCCGATCGATCAGAAAATCTTCGTCGGGCGTCATCGTGTACCGACAACTCACAGCCTCAACCACTTCACCCGTCAATCCACGCACATGTTCGAGCGCATAATCACGCGTGCGCTCGCGCATGGCGACATCAACGGCGCGATCGTCATCCTCCGGTTCGACGCGTGCGCCGATGTGATCAATCAGAAATTTCGGACATGCATGACCAAGCACAGGGAAACCAGCCGCCAGCGATGTCGTGCCAGCAAAGCGATGAATGAACAGTGGGAAGCGTCCGATTTCGAATTCGCTCGGATTCGTCGCCGGCATGTACTGCACCTGTTCCTTTTGAACGACGAGCGGCAAATGAATTCCCAGCTGCTGCAGCAGCGGCCGCATCCACGATCCAGCGCACAGCACGACGCGCGCCGCATGATGCACAGTTTTTGTCGTATGCACTTCGACGCTGTCCGCATGCGCGACGATTTTCAACACCGGCTCTTCTTCGCAAATCTCCGCACCATGTGCACGCGCCTGCGCCGCCAGCGTCGCCACACAGCGATCAGCGTGCAGCATGCCGTAGTCAGGTTGATAAAAACCGACCGTGTCGCTGGGCAATCGAAATTGTGGAAATCGGCGCATGATTTCCGCAGCATCGAGCATTTCATGTTCGATATTCTGCTCACGATAGTTGTGCCCAATTTCAGCCAGGCCGTGTGCATCGGGAGCGCCAAAATCAAATCCACCCGTTTTGAAATACAACGTCGCACCAGATTCGCGTTCCAGATCGCGCCACAAAGCATACGCACTCTTCGCCAGCGCCACATACTCAGGCTGCGCATATGCCAGACGAATAATGCGCGATGCACCGTGTGAACTGCCGCGGCTGTGCCCAATCCGAAACTGCTCGATCAGCCGCACGTGCGCACCTGCTCGTGCTGCATGATACGCAGCCGACGCACCCATCACGCCAGCGCCAATTACGAGGACGTCTGTATTCTTCATCGCAACTCTATTTTCGTAACCATTCAGGCCAGTCAATTTCTCATTCCACAACACATGATTTTTTACGTTTTTTCTACGTTTTTTCTATGAAATTACCTTCGCGGTAACTACTCAGGCCCAAATCAGTATTTTCCGCGAAACACACGATTCTCTCCCCCTTCGGGGGAGAGAATCGTGTG
The DNA here is from genome assembly GCA_947476335.1 of Anaerolineae bacterium. Classification (GTDB taxonomy): domain Bacteria; phylum Chloroflexota; class Anaerolineae; order J036; family Brachytrichaceae; genus CANJQH01. The sequence continues at coordinate 3,336 of CANJQH010000103.1, forward strand.
TTTCGCGTTGGAAAAATGGCCGGCCTGAGTAGTTACCCTTCGCGTGAAATTACTACTGCCGAAGAGCGTTGTGCAATGCAGGTCGATCAAGACGAAAGCGTGAAATGTCATGGCTCGTCTTTCCACGCAGCGCCAGATCCGCCAGGATGCTTCCAACCACACTGCCGAATTTGAAACCATGTCCCGAACACGGTGACGCAAGAATCACGTGCGAATATGCCGGATGCCGATCAATCAGAAAATCTTCATCGGGCGTCATCGTGTACCGACAGGCCACTGCCTCATCCACCTCGCCCGTCAGCCCACGCACGACGCTACAAGCAAACGCGCGCGTGCGCTCTCGCAGCCCCGCATCCGGCGTGCGATCAACATCATCTGGCTCAACACGTGGGCCGGCAGCGTGATACAAAAATTTCGGGCTGTTGCGCCCGAGAATCGGGAACCCTGCACCACCCGATGATGTGCCAGGTTGTCGATGAATAAAAATCGGAAATCGCCCGATTGCAAAATTTTCCGGTTGATCGGTGCGCATATACACCACCTGTTCGTTCTGCACCGTCAGCGGCAAATGAATGCCTATCTGCTGCAACAGCGGCCGCATCCACGAGCCAGCACACAACACGACGCGCGCCGCATGATGCACACGCTTCGTCGTATACACCTCGACACTGTCCGCACGCACGATGATTTTCAACACCGGCTCCTCTTCACAAATCTCCGCACCATGTGCACGCGCCTGCGCAGCCAGCGTCGCCACGCAACGATCAGCATGCAGCATGCCGTAGTCAGCCTGATACAAACCTGTGTAATGCGCCGGCAGTTTCAACTGTGGATACCGATGCATCATTTCATTCGCATCAACCAGCTCATGCTCGATGTCATTCAACGCATATGTGCGAGCAAGTTCGATCAACGTCTCCGCTTCAGGCACTCCAAAATCCAGCCCGCCAGTCTTGTAATACACAGTCGCACCAGATTCTCTTTCAAGATCACGCCACAACGCATATGCACTTTTCGCGAGCGCCAGATAGTCCGGCTCTGGGTATGCCAGGCGAATAATGCGCGATTCGCCGTGTGAACTGCCACGGTTGTGCCCAATGCGAAACTGCTCAATCAGCCGCACGTGCGCACCCGCACGCGCAAGATAGTGCGCCGCCGACGCACCCATCACGCCCGCACCAATCACAAGTACATCAGGATTTGCTTGCAGTTGATTTTCCACGCAGACAGCAGTGTATGAGCACACAACAAATCCGTCCAATTCACAAAAAATATACCTGCTCAGGTTGCTCTATTTTCCATCGCGAAACGCACGATTCCTCCTCTCTTCGGGAAGAGGAATCGTGCGTTTCGCGGGACATATCAACGTAAGCCTGAGCAGTTACGACAAAATGAAATTTGTTGAAATTCACTCCACACCCCGGATGCACCCGATCGACACAGCCATCGCTGTGGATAATCTGTCTGTGCGCAGATTCATGATCGCCTGCTCCATATTTTTTAGTGCCTTTCTTTCCGCGCCTCCGAACATCGATGCCCTTTCTGCAACGGTCGTCCCTGACGACCCGCGCTTCATCGTCGAGACGCTCACAGAAAATCTCGAACTACCGACGGGATTCGTCATTGCGCCTGACGGCCGCTTCTTCATCCTTGAAAAAGCCGGCCGCATCAAAATCTGGAAAAGCGGCACGCTCTATGGACGGCCTTTGCTCGACATTCGAGACGAAGTGAATTCGTTCGTCGATCGTGGGCTGCTTGGCATTGCCCTAGACCCACATTTCAACACTAACGGCTACATCTATCTTTCGTACGTCTACGATCCCCCCGGCGCAGAGCGCGACACCGACGCGTCACGCACCGGTCGCATCGTGCGCTACACCATCATCGGTGACACCGTGCGGCCGAATTCGGCCAAAATCATCCTCGACGATTTTCAGTCGGACACGCAGCAGCACGCCGCTGGCTCGTTGCACTTCGCATCCGATGGCGCACTCTTCGCCGCGTTCGGCGACGGCGCACTTTCGCAGGGCGTGCAGCCGCTCTCGCTACGCGCACAAAAGCTGGACAACATCCAAGGCAAATTGCTGCGCATGGACACATCCGGCAGCGGCCTGACAGACAACCCGTTCTACGATGCAGCGAATCCACGCAGTGCGCGCTCACGCATCTGGGCTTATGGCTTCCGCAATCCGTTTCGCTTTCGACTGCATCCGCAAACCGATCTTCCCTACGTCGGTGATGTGGGCTGGAATAAATATGAATGGCTGATGATCGCCACAAAAGGCGCCAACTTCGGCTGGCCCTGTGTGGAAGGATCTGACGACTCACCCGAGTACCAGAAGATGCCCGAATGTGCCGGCATCACCGCACGCACCACCGCATTGAAAGACATCGTGTATTCGCATGCCAACGCGCCAGCTTCGATCACCGCCGGCGACTTTAATTTCGGTACAAATTTCCCAGCCGACACGCACGGAAATTTATTCTTCGCCGACTATTCAAAATTTTTTCTGCGCCGCGCAGAGCTTGATGCGAGCGGCCATGTCACGAAAATCGCCGACGTCGTCGGCAACATGGGCGAACCAGTCGATCTGCAATTCGGCCACGACGGCGCACTCTATGTACTCTCCCATCATTCACGCGGGCTCATGCGCGTGCGCGCCAAAGATGCTCCGCTCGGCTCACTCACCGTCACGAACAGTGCCACCCCGCAGCAGCCGCTGCGCATCATTGGCGCCGGCGACGGTGATGTCCTGCTGGCAGGCTCACAGGCCACACTCAGCACGACCATCGAAAACACATCCTGGTCGGTCACCGCCTACGCCGGCCGCCGCGGCCGCCCGCTCATACACGCGGACGGACCACGCGTCGTATTCACCATGCCCGCCGACCTCGGCGACGATGGCTTCGTCGAAGTGCTGCTCGCCACAAAGCTGCCCAGCGGCGCCGTCGACGCTGCACGCATCGCGCTCTACACACCGCACTCCGACGGCTATATCCGCTCATGGTGGCTGCTCGGTGCCACACCATGGTTCGACCTGAACATGGACGCACTCGGCAACGAAGCCGGCTTTGTGCTGAAGCCCGACGACAAGCGCGCATGGCTCATACACAGCGCATCGCATGACGTCGATTTTCTGAAGTACATCTCACCTGCACCCGGCGTCTACGGCGTCCTCGCAGAGAAGGCCGCCGTCTACGCATTCGTCTGGATCGACGCACCCACAGCGCGCACCGGCCTGCTCGGCATGAACAGCGATGACGGCCTTGCAGCATGGCTCAACGGCAAGGAAATCTGGCGCAATAAAGTCGGCCGCAACATGCCAGACGATCTGCGCGACATCGATCTGCCTCCCATCACGCTGAACAGGGGCCGTAATGCGCTTCTCCTTAAAATCGACACCAATGGTGGAGACTGGAAATTTAAGGCGCGCGTACTGAACCCGGACGGCTCGATTATGCGCGATGTGCAGGTGCGCACAGCGCCATAACACGCTCATATGTTCGACAGTCGCAGCAGCGATTTCTGCAGATCCGGCCCCTTGAAGGATGCAGGCAACACATTCTGCTTGACCAGCTTCTGCAGTTCGCGCAAATATTCGCGTGCGGCGTCATGCAGCATCATGCTGCAGCTCTACACACCGCAACTGAGCCAGGTCAGCCGCACCAACGCACAGCATCACCGCACGCAATTGTCCAAGCACCACAGCAATCTCGTCCGCAACCGATTCGTCCGACAGAGTGGCTGCACGCAGAAACGGACGCGCCATGCCGAACAAGGTCGAGCCAAGTGCGATGCACTTCGCACCGTCGATGCCATCAACCAGCCCACCACTGGCAATGATCGACACATCCGGGGCGGCGGCACGCGACAGCCGAATCGATTCAGCCGTCGGAATTCCCCAGCTGGCAAAGCTCGCCGCAATGCGCCGCTGCACATCGTTGTGCGCGCGATACATCTCCACCTGCGACCACGACGTCCCACCCGCGCCGGCGACGTCGATGGCATCAACCCCAACCGACGCAAGGTCGCGCGCTGCGCGGGTTGAAATCCCCCAGCCCACTTCCTTCACACACACAGCAATACCATCCACATGCAATGCACGCACGACTGCACCAATTTTGTGCAACAACCCGGCCCAGTTGACATCACCCTCCGGCTGCAGTATTTCCTGCAACGGATTCAGATGCAAGATCAATGCATCGGCATCCATCAATTCGAGGGCGCGACGGCACTGATCGACGTCGAAGCCGTAATTCAGCTGCACCGCGCCGATATTGGCCATCAGCAAAATGTCCGGCGCTACATCGCGCACACGAAACGTTTCACTCAGCTCAGGGTGCGCCACTGCTGCGCGCGTGCTACCCACTCCCATCGCCAGCCCAGCCTGCTGCGCAGCCGCCGCCAGGTTGCGATTGATCCACCGCGCCTGCTCCGTGCCGCCCGTCATCGACGAAATCAGCAGCGGCGCACCCAGACGCTTCCCAAACAGCTTCGTTGTCACATCAATGGTCGCCGCATCAATTTCGGGCAGAGCCTCATGCATAAAACGATAGCGCTCCAGGCCAGTCGTCAGCCCTGAGGCCACGTTCTCTTCAAGATTGATGCGAATGTGATCCGCTTTACGGCGTTCAAGAGGGTGTTCGCTCATGCTGGGTGGCACTTTAACCCATACCGCACAACTTGTGACGAACCTCTTGTCATCTCATTCTGTTCTTTTCAAACCGTTCTTTTCAAACTGTTCTTTTCAAAAATCGCGCATCGTAACTACTCAGGCCCAAATCAGTATTTCCCGCGAAACACGCGATTTCTTCCCCCTTGTATGTTAGGGACATGTGGGCATGGCAGACCGTCCCCCCTTTGGTCTCGAGACCGTCCCGAAGCTTGGATCGCCATGCCCGAATTGAATCAAACTCGAACAGTTGCCTGAGGCGGCTTGGCTGACCTCGCATTGCAAGGAT
>CANJQH010000104.1 GCA_947476335.1 Anaerolineae bacterium
AAACCCCGGCGTCCCTGGCCGACGGCCAGGGACGCCGGGGTTTCGCTCATGTAACTACGGATGGGTCCTAACGCTGCGCAAACGGAACGTACACGCACCCCATCACGCCAAAGGGCGCGCCCTCGGCGAAATGGATCGAATCCGCGGCGTCGATGATGCGAATCGCGTAGTCCGCCCCGCATGAGACGGCCGGCATGGTATATCCGGCCGTGCCGTCACTGTCGCCGGCAGCCTCGATCGTGGCCACGTACGCGCCGGCGCGCCACAGTTCAACGCGCACCCGACCACCGAGATTGTCCACCCAGCGAATCTCGCGCGCACGGCCGATCGGCCATTCCGATGCGGTCGGTTCGGTAACGGCGATGAAAATCGGGTCGTCGACGTTGAACCAGGCGTCGTGCGTCGCGCCGGCGTGCGTCACCCGCACGCGCCATGTGCCGGCCGGCGACCCGGAAGGCAGCACGAACGTCGTCCACCAGTAGTACACGACGCCGGAACCCGGTGCGTTGCTCCAGGCGCTGTACAGCGTCCCATCCGGCCGATAAACCGCGTACTCGGTCGTCTGGCCGAACAGCAGGTCGCGATAGTAGACGCTGAAATAGATCGTGGCGCCGGCCGCCGGATCGAGCGTGAACTCGCTGCGAACATGCGGCGTCTCTGGGTCCGGGCAGGTCGGAAATTCCGGCGGAGCGTCCCCGACAGTCACCTGCAGCACCGCGCTGTCGTAGTACGGCGGCTGCAATTCCCACTGCGAGGCGACCGCAGTCGGGTTGCAGTCGTGACCAGGTGAACCATCGAAATACGGATCGATCGGCTCATTTTCCGCCGTACGTAGCTCGAAATGCAGATGCGGGCCGGTCGAACTGCCCGAGCTGCCGACGACGCCGAGCACTTCGCCGGCAACGATACGCGAACCGACCGGCTTCGAAATGACGCTGCCGCGCTTAAGGTGGCCGTACCAAGCGACCGTACCGTCGTCATGACGCACATAGGCCGCGTTCCACGGCTGGCTGCTCAGGACGCAGCTGCGGTCGTCGGCCCCGTCTTCCCGTGCGATCAGCATGCCGTCGGCGGCGGCGACGACGAAGATTTCCTGCTGATCCATGCGCAGCCAGCCGAACGGCCACGCCGCGAAATCCGTGCCGGTGTGGTTATAGCTCGGCGTGTCGTACGTGCGCCCATAGCAGTAGTAGTCGGATAACGCGCCAGCAGCCGCAGCGTGATCGACGAAATTCGTCAACGCATGATAGGCCGGGGCGACGAGCGTGTGGGCGGAGCGCATCGGGAAGCGCAGGGACGTGACGCCGGGGCGCGCCGCAGGAAGCCGGCCGGCGCGATTCAGCGCACGCAGATTTTGCGCCAGCATGTGGCCGATGCGCTCCTCCTCCGCCGGTGAGAGCGCTCCGTGCGCCGTCGGAAGTGCGCCGCCGCCGGACTTCTGCATGTCGACGACCACGTCACGGCCACGCGGCAGTGCGGCACCCAGCACGATCAGCAGCAGGCAGAACAGCCACGCACTCACGCATCTCCCATGATCAGGCCTTCGATCGTATGCGCCTGAACAATTGGCTCGAGCTCGTCGACGAGCCGGCAGGTGAGGTGAGCACGCAGCGAATCGGGCAACGTCGCCCAGAAGTGGTGTGAAACCTGCAAGTCGTGCCGTTCTGCGTTGCACGCGTCCGGTGCGTCGACGCCGAGCACCAGCACTGGCCGCGCCTCGTTCGAGCGATTCGGCGTACCGCGATGGATGGTGATCGCCGAACGGGCGGAAATATCGCCCATTTTCGGCATTTTGTATTGCGCGCGCGCTTCGTAACGCGGATACAGCGATTTCGGTGGGAACTGGCCGTGCTCAAATTCCGCCGCATCGTCCCACTGCGTACCCGGCGCAATCTCGAACGGCCCCATCGCCTCGACTACGTCTACGCCAGTGAGGTTGAATGCCAGCGAATTCAGCCGTCGCCCGCGCACCGTTTCCTCAGGCGCCGGAAAATCCCGGTGCCACGGCTGCGTCTCCGCACCCGGATTCGGCACATCGAAGCCGATCTCGACGATCTTGTACTGCGCGCCCAGCACCGCCTCGCACACCGCGATGACCCATGGATGCGTCGCCAGATCGACGAATCCGCGGATGTCCTCGGGGTGAATCTCGACGTAGTGCCGCTGCGGCCCGCGCCCGACGACGCCGCCCGGCCGCTTCAGCGCCGCAACATACGCCGCATCCATGTCTTCGCGCATGGTCTGCACCCATTCACGCGAAAATGCCCCCTTCAAACCGATGATCCCGTCACCATACAACCCACCCATGATCACGGCCGGGTCGTACATATTCGTTTGTCTCGTGTTATCGGACATGCACAGGAGTGTAGCGGAGGGGATAAGAAAAGGGAAAAGAAATAGGGGAGAAGGAATAGGGACTCACCGGTATTGTGTCAATACCCTGCCCCCTCTCCCCTCTCCTGCTACCCCACCGTGCCTTCCATCTGCAAGGCGATCAGGCGGTTCATCTCCATCGCGTATTCCATCGGTAGTTCTTTCACGAGCGGCTCGATGAAGCCCGAGACGACCATCGTGCTGGCATCTTCCTCAGAAATGCCGCGGCTCATCGCATAGAACAGCTGCTCTTCGCCGATTTTTGACACGCTCGCCTCGTGGCCGATGTTGACTTCATCGTTGTCGACCTCGATGTACGGATACGTGTCGCTGCGGCTGTGCCCATCGAGCAGCAGTGCGTCGCAGACGACGCTGCTCTTGCTGTTGACCGCGTCCTTATACACCTTCAGCAGGCCGCGGTAGCTCGTGCGCCCGCCGTCCTTGCTGATCGATTTCGACACGATCTTGCTCGTCGTGTTCGGCGCAGCGTGCACAATCTTGCCGCCCGCATCCTGATGCTGGCCTTTGCCGGCGAATGCAATCGACAGAATCTCACCATGCGCACCCGGCTCCATCAGATACACCGCCGGATACTTCATCGTCAGCTTCGAACCGAGGTTGCCGTCGACCCATTCCATCGTCGCATCCTGATACGCAGCTGCGCGCTTCGTCACCAGGTTGTAGACGTTGGTCGACCAGTTCTGAATCGTCGTGTAACGGCAGCGACCGCCCTTCTTCACGATGATTTCCACCACCGCCGAGTGCAGCGAGTCGCTCGAATACACCGGCGCCGTGCAGCCTTCGACGTAGTGCACCTGCGCGCCCTCGTCCACGATGATCAGCGTGCGCTCGAACTGCCCGACGTTCTTCGCATTGATGCGGAAGTACGCCTGCAGTGGCATGTCGATCTTCACACCCGGCGGCACGTAAATGAACGAACCGCCCGACCAGACTGCGCTATTCAGCGCCGCAAATTTGTTGTCGCTCGGCGGAATAATAGTGCCAAAATACTCGCGAAAAAGCTCAGGGTTCTCGCGCAGCGCCGTGTCCGTATCCTTGAAGATCACGCCCTTCTCTTCAAGATCCTTCGCCAGGCTGTGATAAATCACCTCGGACTCATACTGTGCGCCCACGCCGGCCAGGTATTTCTTCTCAGCCTCCGGGATGCCCAAACGATCGTATGTGTTTTTGATCTCCGCCGGCAAGTCTTCCCATGAAGCGGATTGGCCTTCGGTCGGCTTGATGTAATAAAAAATATCGTTGAAATCGATCTGCTGCAGCACTTCGCTGCCCCAGTTCGGCATCGGCTTCGCGTAGAACACTTCCAACGAGCGAAGACGGAAATCCGTCATCCACTGCGGCTCCTTCTTCATGCGCGAAATGTCTTTCACGATCTCCACGTCCAAACCCTTGCGGCTCTTGAATGCGTAGTTTTCGACCTCGTGAAAGCCGTACTTCTCAATGTATTCGTCGTTGACAGAAACCTGAGTTCTTTCGTCAGACATGGATTTTTTCCCTCGCCTTGATCTTTTCTGCAATGAGCGTCGAAATTTTTCGCGCCTTTTTCAGCTTCGCGTGCAATCTTCCGAACTACGCCGCGTCCTTCAACCAGTCGTAGCCGCGATCTTCAAGTTCCAGCGCCAGTTCTGGCCCGCCCGATTCCACGATGCGGCCGTCAATCAGCACATGCACGAACTGCGGCTTGATGTAGTTCAACAGGCGCTGATAGTGCGTAATCATCAGCACGGCCATCTTCGGGTTCTTCTCGTGCAGCGTGTTGACGCCTTCGCTCACCACGCGCAGCGCGTCGATGTCGAGGCCGGAGTCGGTCTCGTCAAGCACTGCCAGCTCCGGCTTGAGCATCGCCATCTGCAAAATTTCGGCGCGCTTCTTCTCACCGCCCGAAAAGCCTTCGTTCAAATAGCGCCCGGCGAAGCTGTTGTCGACCTTGAGGATCGCCATTGCTTCCTTCAACGCGCGCGTGAAGACCGGAATCGGCATGCCCTTATGGTCGTGCGGAAGCACGCCGCCGTTCTTCGCCGCCGCATCCGCCTTCATGCGCGCATTCACCGCAGTGCGCAGGAAATTCGCCACCGTCACGCCCGGGATCGCCACCGGATACTGGAACGCCAGGAAAATCCCATTGCGGCTGCGCTCGTCCGCCGCCTGATCGAGGATGCTCTGCCCATTGAACAAAATTTCGCCCTCGGTCACCTCATACCCCGGGTGCCCGGCCAGCGTATACGCCGTCGTGCTCTTGCCACTCCCGTTCGGGCCCATGATGGCGTGCACTTCACCCTCATTGATCGTCAGGTTCAGCCCCTTCAGGATCTCACGCCCATTCGCCAGCTTCACATGCAGATTCTTGATCTCAAACCAGGCCATTTCTCTTCTCCGTATGCTCGGCAACCTTTGATTCAGCGTCATGACTCGGACCAGCGCCGGTTCAGTCTCCCGAATCGCGCCATACATTACATCCATCACACCCGAAAATGAATCAACCGCGCCTAAATCAAAAGTTGACAGGACTAAAATTTTGCAATGGTTTAGTGTATCCGTGATGCATGAGAGAAAAGTGAGGGAAGCAGCGACGCAGATGCTTCACACAAGCAGCTGTAGTTTCAGGCCGTGCGGGCGAAAGACTTCGAAGTCCGCGTCCAGCGTAGCCAGCGGCACGTCGGCCGCGATCGCCCAGGCAGCGAGGCAGGCGTCCATATAGACACGGGGAGCTGTCCGCACCGACAACGCCAGCGCCCGAAACAACGTCCAAACCTCCGGTGGTTCGGCAGAAACGACCAGCACGTTCGGCATCGATATCAGCTCGTCAAGCAGAGCGAATGCATCGGCATTCGTCACTCGTGGGACCTGATAGCCGCGATGAATCGCCGGCGTCGACACCAATCGGAGATAACTCATCTGAGTTTCTCGACACCACAGCAGCGGCGATTCCGATGTCGCAGCAGCTACCCAGTCACGCGCAGTGTGATGACGAGAGTGCGCAGGAAAAGTCAGCGCTACCCAGATATTGGAATCAACGAGACAGCCCTGCACGTTGCAACACCTCCTCTTCGTCAGCCTGCTCTTCGAGCGCAAGTGACTCCTCCAGCGTCATGGCGGGAATTGCGGCATCGGCGCTGGTTTCAAAATAGGGGATTCCGCGTTCATCGTGCAGGATCCGGCAACTTCGCGGCTCGACCGGCTCCACGGCGATCTCCTCGCCATACAGCGCTCCATGCAGCGCCTCTGCCACCACGTCCTTTACCGTGCGCCCCTGCTGCGCTGCACGCACCTTCAGTTCACGCACCAGTTCTTCAGGAAGATCATAGGTGACTTTCATGCACCCAGCTTACCAGAAAACCAGCTTCCAGCCGTCCACCAGCATCGTCACCGCGAAATACCCGAGCACCACGCCCATCGCCCGCATCGTCCACACATAGACCGGCCCGGTCATGAAGCCGCGCAGCCGCGACACGATCAGCGCCAGCGCCAGCTTCAGCCCCACCAGCAGGCCGTAAAAAATCCCCAGAAAAGCCAGCACTGCCCACAGGCCGTCGCGCGTCGCCGCCAGCAGCTGCGGGCCGAGCAGCGTCAGCCAGAACAGATACGGCTGCGGGCTGAGCGCGTTGACCACCATGCCCCGCAGGATCGACTGCGGCGGCGCCGCCTCGATGTTCAGCTCGACCGGACCGGTGCGCACGCCATCCCACGCCAGCTTCAGCAGAAACGCCCCGCCGACCAGCGAAATCACGCCGAGCACCCCGTCGCGCCCCTGCAGGTTGCCCAGCACGAACAGCGACGCCAGAATAATCGGCGCATCGGTCAGGATCGGCGCAATCGCCACTTTCATCCCCTCACGCAGGTTATGCCGCAGCGTCTGCGCGATGATCAGCGTCGACAGCGATCCGGGCGAAATCCCGGCGTTGAAGCCCTGTAGCAGGGCGACCCAGAGGTATGTCATGTGGATTGCTGATTTTAGATTTCAGATTTACTCAATCTAAAATCCGAAATCTAAAATCTGGTAACTACTCAGGCCTAAATCAGTATTTCCCGCGAAACGCGCTATTCCTTCCCCCTTCGGGGGAAGGAATAGCGCGTTTCGCGTTGGAAAAATGGATGGCCTGAGTAGTTACAAAATCTGAAATCTGAAATCCCCTACGGCACGACGATCGCCGGCACCTCGTGCAGCGTCGCGCATACGCGCATCGCCAGCGCCGCCACCTCCGGCTGCGCCGACGACTGCAAATCGGGCACCCAAACCACGTTCGCCCCCGCTGCGTGCCCGGCACGCACCCCGGCCGACGAATCCTCCAGCACCAGGCAGCGCTCCGGCGGCGCCCCCGCCCGCTGCGCCGCCAGCAGGAAAATGTCCGGCGCAGGTTTGCCATGCACCACTTCGTCGCCGGTCGAGATGCTGTCAAAGCGCACGGCGTACTTTCCCAGCGTCAGCAGCGCCAGCTCGCGCGCGGTCGATGTGGCCACCACCTTCGGGATGCGGCGCTCCTCCAGCCAGTCGAGCAGCTCGTGCAGGCCGGGCTTGACCGGCACACCGCGCACGAACGCCTCGCGCAGATACTGCCCGCTGCGCTCGCGATACGCGTCGATCGGATATGCCGGCCCGAAGTGCGACAGCAGAAATTTCTCGCTGTCCACCAGCCGCTTACCGACGAAGTTGGCCTTGTAAAACGCTTCGTCGAAGGGGAAGCCCAGCTCGCCCGACGCGCGCATCGACGTTTCGCAGTAGATCGACTCGGTGTCGAACATCAGGCCGTCCATGTCGAAGATCACCGCGTCGAAGGCCGGCTTCTCGTAGCGGAAGTCGCAGTGGCTGGCGCCTTCCATGATGGTCTGCGTACGTTGCAGGTAGGCGCGCGGGTTGAAGCCGCAGATCAACGCGCCGTCGCGGTTGCACGACAGCGCCGCGCCCAGTTCGGGGATGCCCAGCGCGCGATACATCTCGGCGTAGCGGCAACGCGTCACGTTGAACGCGAATTTCGATTCGCTGCGTTCGAGCACCTCGACGCGCAGCGCGTCGTCGCGCGTCCACGCCTCCATGCTGTCGGCCAGATGCAGCAGCGAGTCGCCGCCCATCTGCTCCGCCAACGCCGCGCCCTGCTGCTCGGCCACGCGCGCGATGGCCGCGCGCACAATTTCCACCACGCGCTCGCGCCCGAATTCGGCGCCCAGCGCCTCGACCAGCGGCGCCACAATGCGCGCCTCGATTTCTCGCCGCGTCAGCACGCCGACGCGATTCAGGGTGTCCGGAGGAGAGATATTCATGCTCCCCGGAGTGTAATGGGAGAGTTCGAAGTTCTTAGTCGGAAGTCCGAAGCATCTCTCTACTTCGTACTTCGAACTTACTAACTTAAAACGTAACTACTCAGGCCAGCCATTTTCCAACGCGAAACACATTATTCTCTCCCCCGAAGGGGGGAATAGTGTGTTTCGCGGAAAATACTGATTTGGGCCTGAGTAGTTACCTTAAAACTATTTCACATCCATCGCGTAATACGGCCCGACCTGCGGCACGTAGAACTGATGCAGCAGCAGCGTGCTGAGCGCGTAGATCTTCATGCGCGACAACTGCACCGTCACCCGCATCGTCGCCGGGTTGTACGTCTGGCCGGGGACGAGTGCCCAGGTTCCGCCGACCGCCGCCGTCTGTGGTCGGCCGTCAGCGGTCCTCATCGCCCCCGCCGGCACGAACACGTACAGCCACGGCCGCTCGCCGT
>CANJQH010000105.1 GCA_947476335.1 Anaerolineae bacterium
CCACTAAACATCCTGATATCGGCGCCACGCCGTTGCCAGGGCCGCGCCTTCAGCACAAACCCTGGCTGAATCAAAGTACGCCCTTTCAAGGCTGAAAAAGCGCCAAAGGCGCGACGCAGTCCTAGCCCAGACCATCGGTCTGGGATGCACAACCGCACCCGTGGGAAATTGCTGCGTCGCAATGTGAGCGCAATATGGGCGCAATATGGGCGCAATATGGGCGCAATGTGGGTTGTAGGCAAGGTTCGCACAGGGCAGACGCTCACAAGTTTTGCCTGGACGCACTACTAAGTGAGTCGCCAAAAGTTCTGGCGGCAGATTCGCCTCCCCTTCTTTGCGGGGGAGGCGAATCTGCCGGACAAAACTTATGGACAGGAACTTAGTTTTCAGCGCGAACGAATGTGCAATTCGCCCACACGATATTTTTCGTCCGCGGATCGCGATGCTCAGAATGCACATCACAAATCTTGAAGCCCCATGCATCGAGCATTTTCACGAGATCGAAGAACAACATCTGGCCGTGATACAGCTCGAAAAAGCACGCTTCGAGTATCAACATTTTTGCCTTTCGGATGGTCCTCTCGCCTCCGCGCAACACGGCATCTTCGAAGCCCTGCACATCGATCTTCACGAGCACATCGGACTGCAAATCCAATTGCTCAGCGACGTCATCCAGTCGCTCGATGCGCACTTCACATGATTCGCTGACGGCCGAATTCGGAGCAATACGCTTGTGTAAATCGGACATCGGAAGAAAGGATGACGATGGGGAGAACGAGCTGCGCAGAAAAGTGCGCACGCCGAATTCTTCGCCGAGCGCCATCTCGAACGCTCGAAAACGCGAATCGCCCGCCATCGACGCTGCCATTCGCGCACAACAATCCGGCAACGGCTCGAACGAATAGATCATCGCCCTGGGAAATAACGCCCGATACCATCGCGCGCTCTGCCCGGTGTTCGCACCGATGTCCAGAATCGTCGCAAACCGATGGCCGAACAGAACTTCACGGCGATATCGAATCAGCTCGATGTTCGGATTTCCGAAAGGAAAACGTGCATCGAATTGCATGCGGTCCGCCAGACGATGCAGGCGATGCGCCGTCGTCAAACGGAGGCGATTGAGTTTTTCGATAAGCATGAAATCAATACACTGCGCACGGCAACTCAGGCCCGGATTCGCATTCTCCACACAGCATACGCATATGCGGGAAATATCGACTCAAGCCTGAATCGTTACGAAAAAAAATCGGCCGGCTCGAATCGACGACTCAACGATCAAATCGTCGAATACGCGCCGTCGACATAGTACATGCCGCCGGTCACGTAACTAGCGGCGTCGCTGCACAGGAACACTGCCACGCGCGCAATCTCCTGCGGCTGCGCCAGGCGCCCCATCGGCACCACACGCTCGCCGATCTCCGCCGCCTGCACATCAGTCAGCGGCACGGCGCGGCCGGCCGCGCGCAGCATCGGCGTATCGACCTCGCCCGGGCACACGCAGTTGAATCGCACACCTTCACGCGCGTGCTCGAGCGCAAACGTACGCGTGATCTGATGCACCGCGCCCTTGCTCGCGCAGTACGCCAGCGCACCCTTGCCACCCAACTCACCCCAGATCGAGCCGAAGTTCACCACCGCGCCGCCGCCATTCGCGCGCATGTGCCGCGCCGCCGCGCGCGACATGAAGAACACACCACCAGCGTTCACCGCCATCGCGCGCATCCATTCATCGTCGGTCGTCTCCACGCCGGTCTTGCGCGCGATGATGCCCGCCGCATTCACCATGGCGTGCAGCCCGCCGAAGTGCGCAATCGCTTGCGCAACCGCACCATCACAAAACGCCGATTCACTTACGTCTCCTGCGACGGCAATGACGTTCGACCCAAGCGACTGCGCCATCGCTTCCGCAGCCGCACGATTCAAATCGACCACGACGACGTTTGCTCCCGCTTCCGCGAAGATGCGCGCGATCGCCGCCCCCATGCCCGATGCGCCGCCGGTCACCAACGCTGTGCGGCCCGTGAAATCGAAGTGGACGTTTTGCATGGGGAGGATTGTAGTGATTGTGGATAGTGATTGTGGATAGTGATTGTGGATAGTGATAGTTGAGCCTTGAGCCTGCCACTCACTATCACTATCGACTATCCACTCTCACTCTCTCACTACAATCTCCCCCAATGTCCCATCTCTTCGATCCCCTCACACTGCGCGGCGTGACGCTACGCAATCGCATCGGCGTTTCGCCCATGTGCCAGTACAGCGCGCAAGACGGCATTGCCAACGACTGGCACCTCGTGCACCTTGGCGCGCGAGCGATCGGCGGCGCCGGGCTGATCATCGTCGAAGCCACCGGCGTGGAAGCGCGCGGCCGCATCACCCCACAGTGCCTCGGTCTGTGGAACGACGAGCAAATCGAACCGCTCGCGCGCGTGACGCGCTTCCTGCGCGAACACGGCGCGACGCCGGCGATTCAGCTGGCCCATGCCGGCCGCAAGGCTTCGACTGCGTCACCATGGAAAGGCGGCACCCCCATCAGCCCGGACCAGGGTGGTTGGACGGACATCGTCGGCCCCGGCGCGCAGGCCTATAACGAAGGCATGCCAACGCCGCGCACGCTCAGCACCGACGAAGTGCGCAGCATCGCCGCCGCCTTCGGCTCGGCCGCCCGTCGCGCGCTCGCAGCCGGCTTCGACATCGTGGAAATCCACGCTGCGCACGGCTATCTTTTGCACAGCTTCCTTTCGCCGCTCAGCAACCAGCGCACCGACGAATACGGCGGCTCATTCGAAAACCGCTGCCGCGTGCTGCTCGAAACCACGCGCGCCATCCGCGCAAACTGGCCGGACTCGAAGCCGCTCTTCACACGCATCTCGGCCACCGACTGGGTCGATGGCGGCTGGACGATCGATGACTCGATCGCACTGGCGAAGCTGTTGAAATCCGAGGGCGTTGATCTGATCGACTGCAGTTCCGGTGGCAATATTCCAAAGGCTCCAGTGCCGGTCGGCCCGGGCTACCAGGTGCCGCTGGCCGAACGCGTGCGCATCGGCGCCGACATCGCCACCGCCGCAGTCGGCATGATTACGCAGGCACAGCACGCCGACGAGATCGTGCGCAATGGCCGCGCCGACGTGGTGCTGCTCGGCCGCGAATCCCTGCGCGACCCGCAGTGGCCGCTGCGCGCCGCACGCGCCCTCGGCCACGCCGACGCCGCACCCGGGCCGCTGCAGTACCACCGGGCGGTGTGAGGCGAGTCCGCGAATCACGCCATCACCTGACGTGATTCGCGCGTTTCTACTCACTATCGACTATTACTATCCACTCTCGTTCACCGCACATACAGTGCAATATAAAAAATAATCACCCCCGACCACAGCAGCGAGTCGATGCGATCGAGCACGCCACCGTGGCCGGGAATCAGGTGCCCAGAATCCTTGGCGTTGGCCTGGCGTTTAATCATCGATTCGATCAGGTCGCCGAACACGCTCAGCGCACCAATCATCGCGCCGGCGAACGCTCCAACGAACAGGCCGATCGAGCTCGCCGCACCGATCGCAGCGCCAGCCGCTGCACCCAAGATCAGCCCTCCGATGTAGCCCTCCCAAGTTTTTCCCGGGCTGATGCGCGGCGCCAGTTTATGTCGGCCCAGGCTGCGCCCGACGAGATACGCACCACTATCCGTCGCCCACGTCGCACCGATCGCCAGCCCAAGCCACCACAATCCGCCGTCGAGCACGCGTAGTTCGGCCAAATGTCCTGCCGTCCATCCAAGATACAGGCCACCAGCGAATGACAGCGCCCAATCTCCTACGCGTCGGTCAGCGTGCCGCAAATGCAGCGCGAATGAACCCATCATCACCAGCGACAACACCGGCAACAGCAGCGGCCATTCCGGAAAACGCACGCCGGCAAATACGGCCAGCGCCGTCAGCACAGTCACACGCACCGATGACTGATGCCCCGCAGCACAGAACAGCGCGTTCAACTCGCGCGCGCCGATGAACACAACCACGGCGAAAAATGCAGTCCACCAAGGATCCCCGAGTACAACGGCGACGATGGTGGGCACAACGACGAGAATGCTGCCGAACAGGCGGACGGTGAAAGTGTTCAGTTTGGACACGACATGCTCGATTGTAGAGGCGACGCTTTATTTTCGTTCGATATCTTTTTCGCCATCATTTGGTGATTTGCCTTCAGCGCAGCCCGACACCGTAGAAAAACAGCCGCCGTACGCTATGAAGAAGCGCCATATTGCAAAGCTCAGGCCGTCACTCAGGCCGTTACTCAGGCCGTCACTCACGCCGTCACTTTGAAGGAGTGGACGGGGAAAATTTCCGCACAAAGGTCGTGGCAAAGCGAACCGGAGAGGGTGCATCCGCCGTTTGAGGCGAATTTCACGAAACGGCGGCGGCGGTCGCTTGGACCGGGACCGAAGGTCCGCAGCGTCGCGCCTTCGGCGCTTTTTCCGCGGAACATGAGCTCCGGAGGGGCGGTCGCTTCCCCAGCCCGGGGCGGAGCACCGCAGGTGCGCCAGCCCCGGGCGACGGCAACGGCGACGCGCTGTCAAATTTCACCCCAAACCGCGAATGCGCCACCGGAGATGCACACCATCCACTCTCCTATAATCACCCCGCCATGAAAGCCCTGTTGTCCGTCTCCGACAAGAGCAATCTCGTCGAGTTCGCCCAAGGCCTGCACGCCGCAGGCGTCCAACTCATCGCCAGCGGCGGAACCGCACGCATGGTGCAGCAGGCCGGCCTGCCCGTCACCACGATAGAAGCATTCACAGGTTCGCCTGAAATCCTCGACGGCCGTGTCAAAACGCTGCACCCGCGCGTGCACGGCGGCATTCTTGCCCGTGATACAGAGACGGATCGCAATGACCTCGCACGCATCGGCAGCGACATGATCGACATCGTCGTCGTCAATCTGTATCCCTTCCAAAAGACCGTAGCGCAGAAATTCGTCACGATGCAGGATGCGATCGAGAACATCGACATCGGTGGCGTAACGCTGATCCGCGCCGCAGCCAAGAACTATGAACGTGTCGCCGTCATCTGCGATCCGCTCGACTACGAACTCGTGCTGCGCAATATTCGACAGACCGGCGCCGTCACGCTCGAAACGCGCGAAGTGCTGGCGCTGAAGGCATTCGCTCACACCGCAAGCTACGACACCGCCATCCGCGACTACCTGATGAACGTGCACGCCGACGGTTCAAAGGTGGTATCGCTCACGCTGCATAAACTGCAGGACCTGCGCTACGGCGAGAACCCACATCAATCCGCCACGCTGTTCAGCATGAACGACAACGTAGACGGCCCGCTCGGTGGACGGCTGCTGCAGGGCAAAGAACTGTCCTACAACAATTTGCTTGACCTCGACGCAGCCTGGCGTGCGGCCATTCAGTACGACGCACCAACGGCCGTCATCGTCAAGCATCTGTCGCCCTGCGGCATCGCATCAGCGAACGCGCTCGACAAAGCCTTCGCCGCCGCCTATGCCTGTGACAGCATCTCGGCCTTTGGCGGCGTGATCGCCACCAACCGCGCCATTGACGCACGCATGGTCGAAGCCATGGGTGACCTGTTCGTCGAATGCATGGTCGCGCCCGGTTTCACGAAGGAAGCGCTGAACCTGCTGTCGAAGCGCAAGAACTGCCGCCTGCTCGATATGGAAAGCGCACCCAAGCTCAAGGATGGCTACGAATTCCGCTCAATCACCAACGGCATGCTGCGCCAGAGCATCGACGCCGGAGACTCGGCCGGCATTGAATGGAAGAGCGTCGGCACAGCTACCGCCAGTGAATCGCAGCTGCGCATGCTGCACTTCGCATGGAATGCAGTGCAACACGTGCGCAGCAACGCCATCGTGTTCGCACGCGAACTCGCCGACGGCACCCTTGCCACCGTCGGCATCGGCGGCGGCCAGCCCAATCGCGTCGACTCAGTGCGCATCGCCGTCGGACACGCCGGCGAAAAAGCGCGCGGCGCCGTCATGGCCAGCGACGCATTCTTCCCGTTCCCCGATGGCGTACAAACAGCTATCGCCGCCGGCATCACCGCCATCGCACATCCGGGCGGCTCAATGCGCGACGCCGAATCAGTTCAAGTCGCCGATGCCGCCGGCGTGCCGATTCTGCTCACCGGCGTGCGGCACTTCAGGCACTGATGGCAGATAGTGATCGTTGATGGTTGATAGTGATGGTGATGACGCACTCTGCCGACTGCCACCGCTATCACGATCTGCTATCACTATCTGCTATCACTATCTGCTATCACTATCTGCTATCACTATCTGCTATCACACGATCTGCCTGCTCATCTCGCATAGATCGGGTTTGAAAAAATCCAGCCGATGCGCCGCCCGCGCCAGCGCCGATACACTTCGACGCGCCAGGCGCCCATCTCGAGTGATTGAAAATCGAGTGAATCACCGGACGCCTGCGCCATCAGTTTTCCGTTGCACAGCAGCCGAATCGACGCCGCGCGCGGACATGTCACTTTGTAGCGAATCATGCCGGTGCGGCGCAGCTCATCGCCCATCTCTGCACGATCAACGCCGTTGCTCGCAACGAATCGAAAACCGCGCGTGTCGCCGGCCATGTCGCAGCCGACGAAGCCACGTCCAACGCGCAGCGCATTCAACAGCAGGCGCTTGTCAGTTTCAAAATCACGCGTGAGCGGCTTCTCGATCAGCAGATGTGTGTTCACGCAGCGAAATAAATATTCATACGGCAGCACAGTGAGTTTCAGTGCACCAATCCCAAAATGCGTTCCGTGCGCGTCGCTGTTTCCCACCGCCGCAACGCGCCGCCCCTCTGCATGGAGTGAATCCCACAGCCGCAATGCGCCAGGGAAAGGCCCGCGCATCGCCAGCGACGGAAATAGCGCAAAGAACACAGCCGCAGGCCAGTTCCATAAACGCGCCTTAAATTCGCTCATCACATTCCAAATTTCAATGCCCGTAAAACCCTGCAGCGGCCAGTCCTTCCAGCTGAAATCCTCGTTCTCAAGCGATATACCGCTGGCGAACTCGACCGGATGCGCCAGATACGCGATGCCGCCACACTCGCTCACCTGACGTATCAGATTCTGCGGATGTGCCGCATAGGGCGCCATTTCAACCTCAGCACCATAAATCAGGCAGTGGCTCGCCTGCGGCCGCCGCCGAGGATTGTGCACTTCCTCACCCACCAACACCAGCACGCCATGCTGATAGCCTTCTAACCCGCGCACATGCACGTTGTGATCCGTCACAATGACCGCGTCGATGCCCGCACGCGACGCAGCCGTCGCAATCTCGTCGTGATACGCCTCGCCATCGGAATACGGCGTATGCATGTGGCAGTTCGCAACAACTTCAATCACGTTGAGATTCTATGCGCTCCACATTTCGTAACTACTCAGGCTAAGTTCCTGTCCATAAGTTTTGTCCGGCAGATTCGCCTCCCCCGCTTTGCGGGGGAGGCGAATCTGCCGCCAGAACTTTTGGCGACTCACTTAGTAGTGCGTCCAGGCAAAACTTGCAGGTCCCCACTCAACATCCTGATATCGGCGCCACGCCGTTGCCAGGGCCGCGCCTTCCGCACAAACCGTGGCTGAATCGAAGTACGCCCTTTCAAGGCTGAAAAAGCGCCA
>CANJQH010000106.1 GCA_947476335.1 Anaerolineae bacterium
CCTCGAAACGCGCTATCTCCCTCCCCCTTCGGGGGAGGGAGATAGCGCGTTTCGAGGATTCCAATCAGTGCCGATCGCCGGCGGTCGAAAGTTTGCCCCTTTTGGCGAATGCACCCCACCATCTGATATACCCCCAGCCGGGCATAGAATTTTCTCCACGATGAACACGCACGCACAGCCTTCCCATTTAAGCACCGGTCTGATCACGCTCATCATCTGCGGATCACTTGCCGCATGCGGCGGCGCCGCAGCACCGCAGCAAGGCTCAGCACCCGAAGTGATGCCAGCTGCCGCACCGATGGAGAAGTCCACAATTTCCACCAGCGACGCGGCGAACGTCGCCGAGCGCATGATCGTGCGCAACGCCGACCTCTCACTTGTGGTCGACGACGTGCAGGCCAAAGTTGACGCAATGTATGCACTAGCGAAAAAGTACGGTGGATTCGTCGTCTCCACCAGCGTCAATCGATACGACGGCAACATCCGCGGCAATGCTTCACTACGCGTTGACAGTGACAAACTTGATGCCGTGCTGGCCGACTTACGCGCACTCGCGATCGAAGTCCGTTCCGAATCGAGCTCTGGTCAGGACGTCACCGGTGAATACGTCGACCTGCAGGCACAGCTCACGAATCTCGAGGCCGCGGAAAAGCAGCTGCAAAAAATTATGCAGGAGTCGACGAAGACGGACGACGTGCTGAACGTCTTCAATCAGCTCACGCAAATTCGCGGGCAGATCGAACAGACCAAAGGCCGCATGAAATTTCTCTCCGAGTCGGCCGCACTCTCGCTCATCAATGTCGAACTGATTTCCGATGTAGCGTCGAAGGAAATCGAAATACCTGTATGGCGCCCGCTCGGCACTGCGAAAACCGCGCTCGATGCGCTCGTGAATTCGCTCAAGGGCCTCGCCGATTTCCTGATCTATTTCGTCATTGCCATCCTGCCAGTTCTGCTGCTCGTCGGCCTGCCGATCGTAATTGTGGTGCGGTTAATCCAACGCATCACGCGCAGCCGCAAGCCAGCCGGACTAGAAAAAAACCCTGCCAAAACAAACGCAGCGAACGAGCCAAAAGCGCCCACTCCGCCAACCAACGCATCATGACACTCACATCCGTCGAGCCGCTGAACCACATCCTAAGCGCAGCGCTGCACGCGGCTGATCCACGCGTCGCCATTCATCGACATGTGAAGCGCGAAGGTGATGCGCTGCTCATCGACGGAGTACGCCATCCGCTGGGCAGCGACGTGCGCGTCATCGCTGCCGGCAAAGCAGCAGCGCCAATGGCGGCAGCACTGCTGGAGTTGCTGCACGGCTGCGGCATAACTGGCATCGTCATCACCAAACGCGGCCATGTTTCCGAACGCTGTGCGCCACTTATAGTGATCGAAGCCGGCCACCCAGTGCCAGACGAAGACAGCCTGCGCGCTGGCGCCGCCGTCTGTGCAGCAATCGCTGAAGCCACAAGTGACACGCTGGTGCTCGCCTGCGTCTCCGGCGGCGCCAGCGCGCTGCTTGTGACGCCTGAGCACGGCATTTCACTACGATCAATTCAGGCCATCAACGACGCACTGCTGCGCAGCGGCGCTGAAATCAGCGAACTGAATGCGGTGCGCTCACGTCTCGACATGCTCAAGGCCGGCGGCTTCGTGCGCCGCGCCATGCCCGCGCAGGTCGTCGGGCTGATTCTTTCCGACGTCATCGGCGATCCGCTCGATGTCATCGCATCAGGCCTGACATGCGAACCGCGCGCGCACAATGTGCTCGTCGGCAACAACCCACAGGCGTGCGACGCTGCGCGTGCTGAAGCTGCGGCGCTCGGCTGGAACACACATGTCGTGACGACCGCGCTGCGCGGCGAGGCACGCGAGGTCGGCCGCGCCATTGCGCGCGAAATTTCTGCCGCCCCTGCCGGCACAGCGCTGATCTACGGCGGCGAAACCACCGTCACACTGCGTGGCGCCGGCAGGGGCGGCCGCAACCAAGAGCTCGCGCTCGCCGCAGCACTCGCATTGCACGAAGTCGGCGCGCCGGTCGGCTGCGTCATCGGTGCGCTCGGCACCGACGGCACCGATGGCCCGACCGACGCTGCCGGCGCCGTCGCTTTGCCCAACACGATCACACGCGCACAGGCACAAGGCCTCGACGCGACCAATTTTCTTATGCGCAACGACAGCTACACATTCTTCGACGCCCTGGGCGATCTCATCCGCACAGGCCCGACCGGCACCAACGTCGCTGACGTTGTGGTGGCGCTGCGGCCTGCAGACTAAGGCATTCGGTCTTCCGACTGCACAAGTGCATCTTCGATTCCACTTGCCCCGCTGCATTTTCGCGCTACCATCTTTTGCATGTCCATCACCATCGCCGATATCCATGCTGCGCAGCGCGTGCTGCAAGGCGTGATCCTGCCCACCCCCATCCTGGCCGACGATGGGCTCTCGCGCGAAATCAGCGCGCGTGCATTCGTGAAGGCGGAGAACCTGCAGCGCGGCGGCTCATTCAAAGTGCGCGGCGCGTACAACAAGCTCGCCCATTTAAATGATGAAGAGCGACGACGCGGCGTAATCGCGCATTCGGCCGGCAACCATGCGCAGGGCGTCGCCTTCGCAGCGCGCGCATATGGCGTGGCGGCGACGATCGTCATGCCCGAAAACGCGCCCCTGACAAAAGTGGTGAACACGCGTGCCCTCGGCGCCGAAGTCGTGCTCAGCGGCGCAACCTTCGACGAAGCCGGCATGATTGCGCGTGAGCTGCAGGAACAGCGCGGGCTCACGTTCGTGCACGCATTCAACGACCCACTTATCATCGCCGGCCAGGGCACACTCGGGCTCGAGATCATGATGGCGCTGCCAGATGTATCGCTACTGGTGGTGCCGATCGGCGGCGGTGGGCTGATCTCCGGCATCGCCACTGCGGCGAAGGCGATGAACCCATCGATTCGCATCATCGGTGTGCAAGCAGCCGGCTGCGCTGCAGTGCGGCCATCACTCGAAGCTGGGCAGCCAGTGGCGCTTCCACGGGCACAGACCATCGCCGACGGCATTGCTGTCAAACGCCCAGGCGACATCACACTGCCGATGATTCGCGCACTCGTCGACGAGGTTGTCGAAGTAAGCGAAGACGAAATCGCGCGCGGCATTTCGCATTGCGTGCAGGGTGCGCACCTCGTCGTTGAAGGTGCGGGCGCAGCTGGCATCGCCGCATTGCTGGCCGGAAAAATACGGGTGGCGCCCAACGACGTCGTATGCGCCCCCCTGTGCGGCGGCAACATCGATGGGAATCTGCTTGCCCGTGTGATCGAGCAGGTGCTCGTCCGCCAGGGTCGCTACGTTCTGCTGAAAATGTCTGTCGCCGATCGGCCGGGCAATCTGGCAAAACTCATCGATCGTGTCGCCACCGCCGGCGCCAACGTCATCGACGTATATCACCGCCGCGCCATCTGGCTCGCGCCACTCGGCCGCGTCGGCATCGAGCTCGTGCTCGAAGTACGTGATGAAGCACACGGCCAGGATGTCATCGCCGCACTCACAGATTCCGGCTATCAAGTCGAACGTGAAGGGCACGCGTGGCCGGAGTAGATTTCAGATTTCAGATTTCGTAACTACTCAGGCCCAAATCAGTATTTCCCGCGAAACACACTACTCTCTCCCCCTTCGGGGGAGAGAGTAGTGTGTTTCGCGTTGGAAAAATGGCTGGCCTGAGTAGTTACCAAAAACTCACTCCAACATCTTCCACACCTGCTCAGTAGAAATTACGCGGCTGCGCTGCACCGCTTTGCGAGCACGCAGCATACGTGGCAAGCCAAACAGCCCGGCAAGCTGGCCCTTCAGCCGATTGCGGGCGGCCTGACCGCGCCACGCCCGCAATGCATCACGCGTAATACGCAGCTGCGTTGCAGCGATCGCACCGAAGCGTGCGCGCAGAATTTCACCTGGCACATCCTTCACCAGCAGCCACAAAAAATTACGGCCATCGTAGTAGCTGTTCAGAATGCCGCCTCCCGTTGCACTCACTTTGTGATACACAATCGCGTCATGCGCAAACGCACAGCGATAGCCGGCCAGCTGCGCGCGCCACGACAAATCCACGTCCTCGCACGAGAACTCAAACTCCTCGTCCAGCAGCCCGACCACGTCGAGCATGCTGCGCCGATATACCGACGCAGCGCCGCACGCGCCGAAGACATATTCCTGATCGAAGCGCCCGTCGTCCACCTGCCACACACCACGATTGCCCGGCATGCCTTGCGACGAATACGAATCGCCCGCGCTGTGCAGGCGATCGCGCTTATCGAACAAGCGCAGCTTACTGGCGACGAAGCCGGCACGTGGATGTGCGGCAAAGCATGCGGCCACGCGTTCGAGCCAGCGCAGGTCGGCTTCGGTGTCATTATTCAGCAGCGCGATCGCCTCACCGCTCGAGGCGCGAATGCCGGCGTTACAGGCACCAGCGAAGCGCAGATTCGACGACAGCGCAATCACACGCACTTCGGGGAAATCACGTGCGATCAGCGCGAGCGATTCATCAGCCGACGCGTTGTCGACGAGCAACACTTCGTGCGGCGGCAACGTCTGTGTGCGCAACGCCTGCAGACACACCGGTAAATGCCGTGCACCGTTCCAATTGGGAATAACGATCGAGATACGCATAGCAGCTACGCGATAATACCGGCTCTTGAACACGGACATCGCCGTTCTCTCACTCGAGCCCATCGATCCCAATTCGCTCGATGCCATGGACGACCAGACCCTTGCACAACGTGCGCGCGACGAGCGTGACGCATTCGGCGTGCTCTATCAACGACACGTCACTGCGATCTACCGCTATATTTTTTACCGCGTCGGCGCCGCCACCGACGCCGAAGACCTCACTGCAAAAGTTTTTGCGCGCGCGCTCAAGCATATTCACAACTACAGCGACCGCGGCCTGCCCTTCACTGCCTGGCTTTATCGCATCGCACACAACGTCGTTGCCAATCATCATCGCGACAACAGCCGCCATCCGTCCGTGCCGTTCGAAGAGATGGACCTGCACCATGGGCAGCACGACGATGCCGATCATCAAATCGATGCTGAACACGATCGGCAGCGACTGCTGCGCGCCATTCTCAAACTGCCTGAAGAGCGCCAGCATCTGATCGTGCTCAAGTTCGTCGAACAAAAACAAAACAGCGAGATCGGAGCAATCATGAACCGCAGCGAAGGCGCTGTGAAATCGCTGTACCACCGCACGCTGCAGCAATTGCGCGAAGTGCTCGACGCCGCAGACGCAGAGCAACTGCGCGCATCTCAACTTCATGAATAAACTGACGCCCAAAGATGTTGCATGGCTGGAGAGCCGCTTGCGCAGCGCTGTGCAGCCTGAAGATGTGCAGCCCGATCCTGCATTCGTCACACGCGCGCGCGACGAACTGATGCATCTGAAAATCACTGCGCCGCGCCCTTCGCCGGCGGTGCTGGTAGCAGTGGCGTTTTCGTGCAGCGCGCTGGTTGCCGCGCTTTTACTACTGATGCGGCGTCGCATGCGATAAACGCGATGAACGTACTTAACGAAGCAACAGCTGTGGTCATCGTCAGCGTCGCCGGCCTGACGACGATTTTGCTGCTGCTGCGATTGCGTCGGTCCGACCAAACCACCGATCGGCTCAGCGGTGAAGTTGTGCAGCTGCGGCAGCAGCTTATGCGTGCAAGCGCCGAGCGTGACGAGGCGCGTGCGCAACGCGAAGCGCTCTTCGATGTGACAAACGATCCGGCTGTGTTCATCGATACCCAGCGCCGCGTCACCGCGCTCAACGCAGCGGCGCGCGAGCTTGGCGTCTTCGCCATCGGCCGCAGCCTAATCGAAAGTGCACGCTCCTTCGAACTCGATCTACTGGCCGAAGAAGCACTCACCGAAAGCCTCGAATTGCCGCGCGAATTCCTGCTGAACGGTCGCCTCTTCCGCGGCCGCGCCACGCTGCTCAGCATGCAGATCGGCGCAGTCATCATCCTGCGCGACATCAGCGAACTCACGCGCCTCGGCCGCGCACGCCGCGATTTCGTCGCCAACATCGGCCACGAGCTGCGCACACCGCTCACCGCCATCCGCCTGCTGCTCGACACAGTGCGCGCGACGGCACAACGCAGCGGCGTAGCACTGCCTGCTGCGCTCACACACACACTCGATCAAATCGACGACCAGACTTCCGTGCTCACACAAATGACGCAGGAACTTTCAGACCTGGCGCAGATCGAGAGCGGCCAGATGCCAATGCGCCTCATCGAGACACATCTGCACGACGTCGTCGCTGCAGTGCTCACGCGCCTGGCGCCGCAGGCCACGCACGCCAGCCTGCAGCTCACCAATGAAGTCGACCCACAGCTGTCTGCGCTGATTGATCCAGCACAGATTCAGCGCGTGTTGTCGAACCTCGTGCACAACGCGATCAAATTCACCACGAAGGGCGGCATCACGGTGAGTGCGCACATTGAAGGCGATGAGCGCGTACGTATCGGCGTGCGCGACACCGGCGACGGCATCCCCTCGGAAGAACTACCGCGCATTTTCGAGCGCTTTTATAAAGTCGACCGCGCGCGCGGCCGCAGCGGTACCGGCCTCGGCCTCGCCATTTCGAAGCACATCGTGGAAGCCCACGGCGGCCGCATCTGGGCGACCAGCAGGCTTGGCAAAGGCACGGAGTTTTTTTTCACCGTCCCACAGTGATACACAAGCTGGCACCCGCCCATGCCATCGATGCAGCGATGCGTTTCATCGTAATCAACACGACTTGCTACCTTGCTTTTTGGAATAGTCAAAAAATGTAACTGCTCAGGTCCAAATCAGTATTTCCTGCGAAACACGGACCTGATGTCGAACACCGTGCAACATGGCGATCAGGCGCACATCCGCTTTCACTATTCGTGCGTCCAGGCAAAACTTGCAGGTCCCCACTCAACATCCTGATATCGGCGCCACGCCGTTGCAAGGGCCGCGCCTTCCGCACAAACCCTGGCTGAATCGAAGTACGCCCTTTCAAGGCTGAAAAAGCGCCAAAGGCGCGACGCAGTCCTAGCCCAGACCATCGGTCTGGGATGCACAACCGCAC
>CANJQH010000107.1 GCA_947476335.1 Anaerolineae bacterium
CCAGGGCGGTTGCAAGCAGGCTGCGAAGTAGAGGGGAGCGCGTGTGAACGCCGTGTGCAGAGAGCATGTGTGTAATCATGCACGGCGGATGGATGAATCTACTCATCTAAATAGATGATTTTTTTGCAGCGGTGTTGGGGGATTCTGGTGGATAGAATGCGATCATCGCAGTCTGCAGGCGGCGGCGACGAGATTTCATGGGCGCATTCCCTTCGATTCCGAATATTCCCTACGTGCTGTGGGCGCGGCTGATGATGACAGGGGTCCCTCGCTGCGCTCGGGATGACGGCGAGGGGAGAGGGGGAAGAAGGGGAGAGGGAAGAGGGGAGAGGGAAGAGGGGAGAGGGAAGAGGGGAGAGGGGAGAGGGAAGAGGGGAGAGCGAAGAGGGGAGAGGGAAGAGGGGAGAGGGGAGAGGGAAGAGGGAAGAGGGAAGAGGGGAGAGGGAAGAGGGAAGAGGGGGAGAGGCTGATTCCAGAGAAACTCCGCGCTCTCTTCTCTTCCTCTCTTCCTCTCTCCTCTCTTCCTCTCTCCTCTCTTCCTCTCTCCTCTCTCCTTCCTCCCCTCTCCTCTTCCGCCCCGCTACTCCAGCGTGATGATGGGGAACCACCGCTGGCTGGCCGCCGCCGACACCATCACGTAGGTGCCGAGGCGGAGGACCGGGGCAGTGACGAGTCCGGTGACGGGGTCATAGGACTGGTCGGCGACGAGCAGCCACTGACCGTCGTCGGCGATCCATCGGAAAAGCCAGGGTGTCTGGCCGGGGAGCACCATCGCGGGATCGACGGGCAGCGTGAACGTGGCCGAAGCTGTGAGGTCGTCGATGGGATCGAACAAGGCTGCGGTGGTGATGGTGGACACCGGGCTGCCGGAGATGACGACCTGGACATCGAAGTTCGACAGGGGCACGTCGCCGGGAGGGGAGGTAGGCGCGTCGACCGGCGTGTACGTGATGAACATGGAGCCGGTAATCGGCGCGGCGGGCTGCGGCGGCACGGTGAGTGTGACGCCGCTGGTGGTGGTGAGGACGACGCCGGAAGCGGTGGTGCCGGCGGCGGTGGTCGGCGTCTCGAAGGTAAACGCCTGCGTGAAAGTCACCACGACGCCGCCGGCCTTGACGAGGACGACGTCGACGGTGGTGCCGGCGACGGCCACGCTCTGCTTCATGGTGAAATCGATTTTGTTGTTGGAGCGGATGATGTGGAACATCCTGACGCCGTTCACAGACACCCTGGTGGCGCCGGTCAGGCCGCCGAGCGGGCTGATGATGGAGACAGTGGACGTGGTCGGGGGGCCGTATCTGGGCGAGACGTAGGCCACTGCCGGGGTCGCGGTGGGCGTGGGTGATGGTGGGACGGAAGTGGCCGTCGCCGGGGTCGCGGTGGGCGTGGCCGTCGCCGGGGTCGCGGTGGGCGTAGGCGTGGGCGTGGATGATGTAGAGCCGAACGTGGCGGTGACGTGGGTGGTGGTGGTCATCGCCACGGAGCAGGACTGTGTTCCGCTGCATGCGCCGCTCCAGCCTGAAAAGGGGGTCGCTCCATTCGCCGTGGCGGTCAGCACGATCGGCGTGTCGTAGCGAATCTCGGCGGTGCAGCTCACGCCGCAGTCGACGCCGCCGCCGCGTATCGTGCCGTCGCCGACGACGTGGACGATCAGGGACGGCCAAAGCACGCGCGAAACGTAGATGCGATCGTCGTAACCCCAGATGCTGGCGATGCTATGGCCTGAATCGTTCTTGTCGATATGGATTTCCTGTCCGCTGTTCGCGCCTTGTCCATAGATCGCGAGGTGTGACAGGCTGGAGATCGTGCCGGTGATCCGCCTGTCGCCGGGCAGAGACAACACCGCGCCGACGTCTTCGTCTGCGCCGCGGTTCCATCCCGGGACGGCGATCGACCAGTCGCCGCTCTCGTGCACTCCAGCGGCGTACTGCTGCCAACTTTTCCGGTACTGCCCCCACTCGTCGTACGGCGGGTAGTAATCGAAGGAAAAGGTGGGGTCCCAGCCTTCGTATTCCCCCCAGGCGTCGGAATCGCTGGAACCGACGCGGTCGGAATCCGAGTCGCCGATGATGCTGTTCATGGCGTCGACGGTGCCGGTCACCGGGCCGCCTTCCATCCACGTTACGGCGCCGAGGTCGGCCGACAGGCTGCCGCACGGCTCCCATTCGGGGCTGCCGATGACGTAGCGGCCATAGCGCAGGGCCGAGACGCCGTGTCCGATTTGCTGGCCGGCGCATTCGCCCACGATGCTGTTGGACGCATTCAACTCGCCGGATGTCGTGACGTTCCAACTGGCCCAGTGCACGAGGCCGCGATTGCCGCCCCATCCGGAGCTGGCGATGACGTAATTGCCGTCCTCGAGCACGGACACCCAGACGTCTTCAGTGGCGCCGTCCGGGATGTCCAAATACAAGCCGGACGTGGAGGTGAACGAGCCGGTCACGCCGACCGCCGCGTCCACACGCAGGAACACATTCCTGCGGGCCAGCGCATGGTCGCTCGGGTACTCCGCTTGCAGCAGAAAGACGGTGCCGGTGAGAGGGATAAGATATTTGAACCTGGCACCATTGCTGAACAGCGCATTGGTCATCGTGACGATGCCGCTGACCTGCTGGGAGCTGTCGACGATCGTCATAACGCCTCGATTACTTCGCTCCCCAAGCATGACGAAGTGGCCGTCGTCGAAGGAAAGGGGGTTAGCGTCTTGCCACACGTCGCATATTTGGTCAGGGGCGTCCGCTGGCGCGGACCAGAGTCCCGCCTCATTCGACGGCGTTCCGCCGACCAAACCCGCGATGGTTCCCCATCTCATCTTCTTGCGATACTGAGTGCTTGCCCCGTCGTGGTCACAGATCAGCGTGATTCCGTTTCTTAGAACTCTCACACCGCTATACACGCCCGCGGTGAAGACGTTCGTTGCCGTGAGGGTGCCGGTGGACGGGACATCGCTGCGCAGTGGAGCGTGAATTTTTTCCTGGTTGCCCGGACCCGGATCCGGATCTTGAAAGAGCAAGACCATGCCATCGTTGCTGTCAGGGGCGAACTGCATCCACGAATATCCCGTAAGGAATTTCAATGCGCTGCCGAAAAACAATGAATTCGAGGTAGTGACGACGCCAGTGATGCCGACGGCGCCATTTCCCCAAGTTGCCGTTTCCTCGCTGAAGACTATGTAGTTGCCGTTGGCCTGGCGCCACTTCTGGAAGGGCCAATCGCTGTGACTGAGCAGGCTGTTGGCGCTGTCGATGACGCCGGTGATGCCTGTGGGTGGCGTCCATGTTGCAGCCCCGTGGCTGACGGAGTCACCCTTCCAACTCGGACTAAAGATCACCCAGTTACCGTTCTCAAAATACCACGCGTCTTCTCCGACTTTGTCGTCCGGCTTGGAGCCGACCAGGCTGTTCGTGATCGTGACCACACCGGTCAGGCCGATCGAACCGTCCACCCAGGTGACGGCGCCGCGCGACTCGTTCCAAACGTTGCTCACGACGAGGAAAGTGCTGTTGGTGGGACTGGCGATGATCCAGGGGGAGCCGACCTGGTCATTTGCGC
This sequence comes from Anaerolineae bacterium, assembly GCA_947476335.1. Lineage (GTDB taxonomy): Bacteria > Chloroflexota > Anaerolineae > J036 > Brachytrichaceae > CANJQH01. The sequence continues at coordinate 3,553 of CANJQH010000107.1, forward strand.
GCGATCCCGTGAGCCTGCTGATCAGCGCGCCGGACTTGCCGTCGTACAAAAAGACCGCGCCGAGGCCTTCGGTCACGCCGTCCGTCCAGTTCGAATCGGCCACTGCGATGTTGCCGTTGGGGAGCCTGAGCCCGGTGTTATTCCACGGGGTGACATTCACCGGCGGCGTGATGGCGACCACTGCCTGCTCGTAGGGCGATGCGACGGCGGCGCTGTCTGCCAGGGTGGCGGTGGTCGTGTGGATCGGGAGGAGCAGTGCGGCTGCGGTCAGGGCGGCGGCGAGTAGCGTACGAAGTCGAGGGAGGTGCGCGCAGTATGCAGGGTGCATATGCATGATTTTCACATTGCGCAGGCGAATCTACTCATCAATATTGATGATTTTTTTACAGCGGTGTTGGGGGATTTCCGTAGATACAATTTGATCACCTCAGTGCGCAGGCGGCAGCGATTCAATCATGGGTGCATTTCCTTCGATTCCGAATATTCCCTACGTGCTGCGGGCGCGGCTGATGCAGGTATTGGCGGAATGGCAGCGTGCGCGCGTCATCCTGATGGATGCGCCGGCGGGGTTCGGGAAGACGACGACGGCGATGCTGTGGCTGCGGGAGGTGCTGGCGATGGAGCATGCACCGCGCGTGGCGTGGGTGGCGCTGAATGCGACGTCGGATGCGGTGGAACGGTTCGTGGAGCAGGTCGGTGTGCAGCTGATGGAGTTTCTGCCGGGAGTGCGAGAAGTGCTGCAGATGGGCGGCGTCGGCGAATTGACGGTCGAGCAGGCATGGGCGGCGGTGCTGAGGGAGATCGGGACGTGCGAGCGGCGTGTGATTCTGGTGATCGACGACGTGTACGTGGTGGAATCGGAGGCGGTGCTGGCGCTGATGCAGATGATGCTGGACGATGGGCCGGAGAACCTGCGGTTGCTGCTGCTGTCGCGCAGCCGGCCGCGGCTGCAGTTCAGCCGGATGCAGCTGGCGGGGGCGATGCTGCAGCTGGGGATGGAGGATTTGGCGTTCGGACACGAGGAGTTTCTGGAATTCGTGCGGATGCGCTGGCGGGCGGCGGGTGTGGCGCCGGAGATGCTGGACGGGATCGAGGCGCGCATCCACGGGTGGCCGGCGGGGCTGCAGCTGATCGGACAGGCGCTGCCGTCGACGCGGAACGTGACGGGGAGCGACCTGGCGGTGATGTCCGCGATGACGGATTTGTGGGAGTACGTGGAGCGCGAGATCCTGAGGCGGATGCCAGTGCGGACGCAGGAGCTGCTGGTGCGCTCGTCGCTGTTGTCGGTGATTTCGGCGGGATTGTGCGGGGCGATGCTGGGGTGGACGACGGACGAAGCTGCGCAGGTGCTGGAGGAGGCGGCGACGACGAACGGGTTGATCGTGAGCTATTGGAGCGGGGCGCAGTTGACGTATCGGGTACATCCGGTGCTGCAGGAATACCTGAGACGGCGGCTGCTGAGCACGGCGACGAAGGCAGAGCTGGGGGAGCAGCGGCGACGGGCGGCGGAGTGGCTGGCAGCGAACGGGGATGTGGACCAGGCGCTGGCGCTGCTGCAGCCCGGTGATCATTCGGAGGTCGGGGCAGACGAGCAGGCTGTTGACGCCGCGTGTGCGGCGGACATCGTGGAGCGCGCGTGCGGGCAGGCGCTGCGGCAGATGGAGCTGACGTCGATCGTGCGCTGGACGGCGCAGCTGCCGAGCGAGGCGATCCTGGCGCGGCCGCGGCTGGCGCTGGACGTGGCATGGGCGGGGCGGCAGATGGAGCGGCGGGAGACGCGCGCGCTGACGGATCGGGCGGCGCAGGCGCTGGCGATGCCGTCGAACCGCTCAGAGGCGGAATCGCGCGCCATGCAGGCTGAACTGTACGTGCTGAAAGCCAATTGCCAGCTATTTTTCGAAGGACGACCGGCTGCCTCGGAAGAGTCGCTGCAGGCTGCGTTTGTGCTCGAGCCGGATTCAGGTGGATTGACATACGCCCATGCGCACTTGCTGAACGGCTATCTGAATTCAGGGGTGAAGCGGACGCTGGCGGAGCGCATTCGCAGCCTTCGGCGGGCGGCGGCGATTTTCGAGACGCTGGGCTTCACGCGCGGGTGCATCGATGCGTATAAGTTCGAAGCGCTTGCGCGCCGGCGGGAAGGAGACGTCGCCGGAGCGATCGAGGTCGGCGAAGTGCTGATTCGATATGTCGAGGCGCACGGCTGGACGCGCAGCGATGCGGCGATCGAAGGCCTGTTGTATCACGGTGAAGTTCTTTATTTTTCAGGCGCCGTGCAACAGGCGCTGGATTGTTTGAGGCGTGCGGCGGCACCGCTGGAAGGAGTGGCTTCGCGTGCGGCAACGCTGTATCAGCTGCAGTTGCGCGTGCAGTTGTGTCGGCTGGCGCTGGGCGAGACGATCGAACTCGACCTTTCCCAGGATCAACTGGCGTGGACGCAGTTGGTGATGGCGAAAGGCGCGTTTGCGGTCGGCAATGATGCGTATATGCGAATGCTGCGCGATCTGCGCATGGGCCGAGCTGAGCGGTGCCGGGACACGCTCGAGGCCATGGCGCTTTCGCCGGCGGACGTGTCGAGCGTGCAGACGCCGAACGTCGCGCGTCCGCTCCTGGCGGCGGAGGTGTTTTCCGGCAGCAGAGACGGCCGGTTGGAGCAGATGCTGCGGGGGTTTCTGGCCGTGCTGTTGAAAAACGAGGTGCGGTTCACGGAGATGCAGGCGCGCATGCTGCTGGTATTGCACCTGCAGAACGTCGAGCGTGAGGACGAGGCGGTCACCGAGCTGGAGCATGTGCTGGCGTTGCTGGAGCGGACGCCGTGCGTGCGGATGGTGATCGACTTCGTGCAGGTGCGGCGGCTGCTGATGCGCTGCGAGGGTGCGACGGCGCGGCGCCTGTTGCGGGCGATGCAGACGCGGACGAAGTCGGCAGCCCATCGTCCGTTCGACTTGAGTGCAACCGAGCTGCGCGTGCTGAAACTGCTGGCGCTCGGCCACGAGACGCCGCGCATCGCCGAAGAAATGCATGTCTCGGTGAACACCGTGCGCAGCCACGTCCAGAGGGCGTATAGGAAGCTCGGCGCGCACAACCGCGTGGAGGCCATTCGGATCGCGCAGGAGAGCGGGGTGATCTGACGGACGACCCCCTCACCCCCTTTCCCCTCACAAGGGGACATGGCTCGCGGCTCTTTTGAACGTCTTGCAGCGAATATGCCAAAGCGGCGGTGGCAAGCAGTCGGCAAGGAGAGTACGCAGCGAACATACTGATGCGCGAATGATGTCGATGCCGTGCGACACCAGTGCGCG
>CANJQH010000108.1 GCA_947476335.1 Anaerolineae bacterium
CCGATATCAGGATGTTGAGTGGGGACCCGCAAGTTTTGCCTGGACGCACTACTAAGTGAGTCGCCAAAAGTTCTGGCGGCAGATTCGCCTCCCCCGCAAAGCGGGGGAGGCGAATCTGCCGGACAAAACTTATGGACAGGAACTTAGCGCCTGACTAAGAAGCGTGGGTCAGACACAGCCTGTGCTACCCATTTTGAGTCGTCGTGTGAGATGAACTTGCCGGTCACGAGCTTGTGTACGCGTCATACTTGACAAATCATCTGTTTTTATGTCGTAAAGCGCGGTTCGGCACTTGACAAGAGAAAGACGTTCATTACTATCTTTCGGATACGTTCACATCGAGGACCCTTGGGGTCGGCGAGGCAGGCGTAGCTGCGTCGGTCTAACGTCCGTCTCAGGAAAACCCCTATAGTGGAGAGGTCGATGACTGTAAAGAAGAGCACCAAGGGCGTCCGGCCGGCCGCCAAGACAACCAAGACAACCAAGACAGCCAAAGTTTCGCGGACTGCGCGTTCCGCGCGTACTGTTGCGCCTGTTACGGGCACAGCCGCGGGCGTGATAGAAGCCGTAGAACGGCGCGCGATATTGAAGAAACCCACGCCCATCACCGTCGTGGAGCAGGCTCCGGGCCTGCAGATGTCAACCCAGAAAGTTGGTCTCGTCACTTCGGCGTCAATCGAAGAGATTACGGTTGAGGAACTGAGTGGCGAGGAACAGCTGATCAGCCTTGGTCGAGAAAAGGGGTATGTCACCTATGAAGACATCCTCGGTTTCTTTCCGGATGCGGAGAAGAACCTTGATCAGCTGGAAGATTTGTTTGCGGCGCTCACCGATTCGGGCGTTGCCGTCGTTGCGAGTGAAGATGAGGGCGCTGAGCAGCTCATCGACGACGACGACGATGACGACGACGAGTGGAACGAGCGCAACAATGAGAACCTGCTCGAAGCCATCGAAGCGGATGACACCGTCGGCTTGTATTTGAAGGAAATTGGCCGTGTGGCGCTGTTGACAGCGCCGCAGGAAGTTGACCTTGCGCAGCGCATGGAGCGTGGTCGTGAGGCGCGCGAGCAGACGCTGTCTGGCGAGAAGATTGCGCCCAAGGACCTCGAACAGATCGAGCTGTTGATTGACGACGGCATGGCGGCGCGTGAGCATCTTATCAACGCCAACTCGCGTCTGGTGATCTCTGTTGCGAAGAAGTACATCGGCCGCGGCGTGCCTTTCCTGGATTTGATTCAGGAGGGCAACATCGGCCTGATTCGTGCAGCGAAGAAGTTTGACTGGCGCCGTGGCCACAAATTCAGCACCTATGCCACTTGGTGGATTCGCCAAGCCGTCACGCGTGCGATTGCCGACCAGGGCCGCACCATTCGTGTGCCTGTGCACATGGGTGATCAGATCAACCGCCTGCTGCGTGCCAGTCATCAGCTGACACAGGAGCTTGGCCGTGATCCGACTGTGGCGGAGCTTGCCGAATCATTGAACGTGACCGTGCGCAAGGCTGAGCAGATGATTCAGGTGGCTCGCCGGCCGATTTCTCTCGAAACGCCGACGGACGACGAAGAGGAATCTGTGCTCGGTGACTTCATTCCGGATGATGACTCGCCCGCACCGGCTGAGATGGTCACGGCACAGGTGCTGCGTGAGCAACTTTCCGAAATTCTGGATACTCTTCCGCCTCGCGAAGTGCGCATTCTGCAGTTGCGCTATGGCCTGCTCGACGGCGAAACATACACGCTTGAGGAAGTCGGCCGCAAGCTTGGCGTCACGCGCGAGCGCGTGCGCCAGATTGAAGCTCAGGCGCTCAGCCGTCTGCGCCTGCCGGCACATGCGCGCAGGTTGCGCGATTTTCTGCGCGAATAGTTGAGTCGTTGAGAATAGTAAAAAATGGTACCTACTCAGGCCCAAATCAGTAGTTCCCGCGAAACACACTATTCTCTACCCCCGAAGGGGGAGAGAATAGTGTGTTTCGCGTTGGAAAAATGGCTGGCCTGAGTAGTTACAAAAAATGTAACTAACTCGGGCCTAGTAGTCCGTCCAGGCAAAACTTGTGAGCGTCTGCCCTGTGCGAACCTTGCCTACAAACCACATTGCGCCCATATTGCGCCCATATTGCGCCCATATTGCGCCCATATTGCGACGCAGCAATTTCCCACGGGTGCGGTTGTGCATCCCAGACCGATGGTCTGGGCTAGGACTGCGTCGCGCCTTTGGCGCTTTTTCAGCCTTGATTCGATTCAACCAGGGTTTGTGCTGAAGGCGCGGCCCTGGCAACGGCGAGGCGCTGATATCAGGATGTTTAGTGGGGACCCGCAAGTTTTGCCTGGACGCACTACTAGATCAGTATTTCCCGCGAAACACGCTATTTTTTCCTGTTACGGAGGAAGAAATAGCCCGTTTCACGCTGGAAAACCGGATGGCTTGAGCAGCTACAAAAAATTAAAAATGCCGAGCAAAAATCTCGGCATTTTTAATTTTTCCAGAGCGCATTCAGGCGCTTCTCAAAATCACGCCCGTTGCATGGCGCAGTTCGCCAACTTCTTGCAGCGAGTTCGAATCGGTCATATTCTGGCGCACCTGGCCGCGGAACTGTTCCGGCACCTCCTGCGATTTGAGGCCGAATTCACCTTCCGCGATCTCGATCAGCAGGCCGGTGGGCGACAGCTCATGATTCAACTCGGCCGTGCGCTGCTTGAAACGCGCCGCGATCGCCTTGGCTGTCGTTTCGTCGATGCTGTAGCTGCAGATTTCGCGCAGGAAGTAGTGCATGATGTTCCAGCCGCTGAGCGGGCCGAGCAATATCTCCGTGTCCGTCACACCGAACTGGTCGAGTGGGTGCGCCTCGTAGGTTGAGCTGTCGTTCAGCACCGCTTTCGAATGCACGCCAGCCGCGTGCGTGCGGTTGGTCAGGCTGACCGGTTCCTTCGACGGCACCAGCTTGCGCAGCTTGTCCGCCATCATGACGTTGATCGGATACGCGCCGCGCAGGGTGTAGCCCTCGAGTCTGTCGTATTCCTTGTCGATGAACAAATTGAAGAGCAGGGCGGTCATCGAAGTGATGCCGCTGCGTTCGCCGATGCCGAGCAGCGTCGTCTGCAAAAATCCCATGCCGCTCTTGACCGCTTCGAGCGAGTTCACGAGCGCGAAGCCGCGGTCGTCGTGGAAATGGCCTTCGAGCGCCACCTGCGGGTAGCGTTCGCGCAGTATGCGCACGCGCTGCATCACTGAAGCGGGCGTGGCGACGCCGACGGTGTCGGGGGTGCCGAAGCGGTCGACCGTGTGGGCGACGACGTCGTAGACGCGGAAGAGATCGTCCTCGCGGGTGCGGAAGGCGTCTTCGCCGCTGAAGCGCAGCAGCAGGCCGGGGTGATTGCGACGCACGTCTTCGAGCAGGTCGCGCGCGCGGCGGGCGATTTCGTCGAGGCCGAAGCCGTGCTTGTGGCGCACCGAGACGTCCGACGTGCCGATGTACATGTTCAGCCCGTCTGCGCCGGCGGCGATGGCGGCTTCGACGTCGGCCGGGTGGCAGCGCACGTGCGCGAGCAGGAATGCGTAGCCGCGCTGGTAGACCAGCTCATCGCGCACCTGGCGGATGGCGGCGAAGTCGGAGGCCTCCTGAGCGCTGACGTTGGGCGCGAACAGCTCGAGGTACTTCACGCCGAACAGGATCAGCGCGCGGGCGATGTCGAGTTTGTCCGGGGTGGTGAAGTAGTACTTGAAGTGGTCGTGCAGCAGCGAAGATTGTTGTCCCTCGCGCAGCGTGGTATCGATGATTTCCAGCGCGCGCGGCTGATAGGTGCGGGGGGAGAAGCTTGGGCCCATCGTTATGTTCGCAAACAAACCCGGCTTCTATGAAGCCGGGTTTGTTTGACAAGTTACGCGATTGTAGCGCGCAGCACGCGCTCCAAAACGCGCACCGCGCGTTCGAACTCGGCGACCGGCACATTCTCGTGCGGCGTGTGGTCCAGCGTCGAATCTCCCGGGCCGTAGGCGACGATCGGGCAGCCCCACACCGGGCCGACGACGTTGAAGTCGGCGGTGCCGGTTTTGTGTTTGAACGCCGGCCGCGCGCCCTCGGCCCGGATGGCATCGACGAACGCGCGCGCCAGCGTGGTGTCCTTCGGCGAGCGCCAGGCGTGCTCCGGCCCGCGAAACGCATATTCGGCGCGAATGGGCGAACGCAGGTCGCCGGCCCGTGGCTTGCGCCGTTCCTCCTCCCACGCCGCCACGAACGACTGCGCTGCGTCCGGCGCGAAATCCGGCGGCAGCCGCAGCGCCGCCACGATCTCGCACCATTCGCGCAGGCCGTCGTCGCCGGACTGGATTTTGCGCAGCGACGGCAGGATCTGGTCGAACGCTTTGGGCTTGTCGGCGTTGAACGCGGCGGCGTGCGCTGCCAGTGCGTTCCACAGGCCGACGGCCTCCTCGGACGCGTTGGCGCCGGGCAGGGCGGTGTGCTGCGAATCCTGCTCGAAGCGCGCCGAAATCAGGATGCGCCCCTTGTAGCCGAGCGTGATGCCGTCGCTGGCGCTCGGCTCGCCGATCACGCATAGCTCAGCTTTGTATTGCGTGACGGCGAAGCGTGCGCCCTTCGACGAGGCGGCCTCTTCTTCCGTGGCGCCGACGACGATCAGCTGCCATTCGCCCGGCCATTCGCCTACCGCCGCTGCTGCGCGTTCGGCCGCCAGGATGAAGGTGCATAACGGCCCCTTGGCGTCGACCGCACCGCGGCCGTACAGCCGGTCGTCCTCGTAGCGCACCGGCACGTCGCCGCCGACGGTGTCCATGTGCCCGAGCAGCACCAGCTGCCGCGGCCCGTCGCCGATGATGCCGACGGCGTTGCCGGCCGCATCGACGAACGCGCGGCCGCGCGGGCCGAAGCGGCGCTGCATTTCATCCACCAGAAACTGTGCGACGGCGCCTTCCTGTCCGCTCAGCGACGGGATGCGCAGGCATTGTTCGAGGAATTCGATCATGAGGAGGCTAGTGTACGACGACGGGCGACGTCTTTCATTCGAATCACGTGTAGCGCGGTTCGTCTTTATTCGTAACTACTCAGGCCTAAATCAGTATTTCCCGCGAAACGCGCTATTCCTTCCCCCGAAGGGGGAAGGAATAGCGCGTTTCGCGTTGGAAAAATGGATGGCCTGAGTAGTTACCTTGATTCATCAAAGGAATCCCCCAATTTTCAAAAAATTCACCCAACGCAAAAAAAAATTCACACGCTGGCGCCGCCGAATTTTCGTAAGTTGCTTGCATCTATGTTGCAGCCAATCGATCCCTCTAATCGAACCTCTCTTCGTGCATGTTTTCGCTCACGAATCGTCCGCGCATTGTGCGCTGTCCTGGCTGCAGCAACTGTGACGCCCCTGGTGCTGCCGGCGCTCGCGGCAGCGCCACAGAGCATCCCTTCTTCCCGCACAGCGCTCACCGCCGATGTAAACCGGCCGGACCGCGCAGCGTCGAGGGTATTCCTGCCGCCGACGTACTTGAAGAACTCGTCCATCGACTACCCCACGGCTAGTTCAAAACCTGCTGCCATCGAAGGTGACACGTTAGTTATCGGTTCCCGATGGGATGCTGCAGCGTATGTATATACGCGCACCGTGGATGGCGCATGGACTCGGCAGGCGCGCCTACAGCCGTTGAATTCCGGTGGCATCCGTTACGGCGATTTTGGCGTTTCGGTTGCCATCGACGGTGACACGATCGTGGTGGGTGCGGATTTGGAGGCTGGCAGCATCACGTCGACGATGGATTCGCCGAACACTTTGACGGACTATGCTGGCGCAGCGTATGTGTTCACGCGCAGCGTGGATGGGGTGTGGACGCAGGCGGCCTATCTGAAGGCATCCAATGCCGAGTCCGATGACGAATTCGGCTATGGAGTTGCCATCGATGGTGACACCATTGTGGTGGAGGCTACTTATGAAGACGGCAGCTATACGTCGACGATGGATTCGCCGAACAACTTTGCTGCAGATACCGGTGCTGCGTATGTATTCACCCGCAGTGTGACAGGTGGTTGGAGGCAGGCGGCCTACCTGAAAACTCCGGTTGGGCTTGGCAGTAGTAACAATACTCTGGCGCTCGAAGACAATACCATTGTTTTCGGAGCGTACTGGGAATCAGGCAGCCATACGTCGACGATGGATTCGCCGAATAACGCGGCCACTAATGCCGGCGCAGCGTATGTGTATACGCGCGACGTGGCCGGGACGTGGACGCAGGCGGCGTATCTGAAGGCGTCGAATGCTGAGGCGAACGACAGTTTCGGCACTTCCGTGGCCCTCTCCGGTGACACGATCGTGGTGGGTGCGTGGGGCGAGGACGGCAGCATCACGTCGACGATGGGATCGGAGAACAACGCCGGATCTGGTGTCGGTGCGGCATATGTGTACACGCGCAGTGTGGCCGGGACGTGGACGCAGGCGGCGTATCTGAAGGCGCCGAATGCCGTGAATTACGATAATTTCGGCACTTCCGTGGCCCTCTCCGGCGACACGATCGTGGTGGGTGCGTATAACGAGGACGGCAGCTATGCGTCGACGCTGGATTCGCCGGATACCGATGCCACTGATGCCGGCGCAGTGTATGTGTATACGCGCAGTGTGGCCGGGACGTGGACGCA
>CANJQH010000109.1 GCA_947476335.1 Anaerolineae bacterium
CACCGCCACAAATCGCATGCGCGTTGTTGCGTCGTCTATGGCTTGCTCAGCTTGCACCAATTCCTCAATCTCTTCCCGCTTCAACTTGAATTGTCGTGGCTTGCCCATCCCCCTAGTATGCGTCAATTTCATTTCTGAAATCTATTAGATCAACATTTTCCGTAACTACTCAGGCCCAAATCAGTATTTCCCGCGAAACCAACCGCCTTAAGTAGTTACTCGATTTCACCCTTAAATCACGGCTGCTCAGATCAGCCAATTTTGCAGCAATTACAAATTTAAGCCTCTACGGATTTTCCGTGCACGATAGCACCCAGCATCTCCGAGGGCTCTCCATCGTCCACAACGGCATGTGCGACAAATTCATGCGTGCGCGGCGATGCCGCCCAGCGCCCAAGTTCGTGCAGCGTGCAGCACATTTCTGACGAACCGCAGCGCGTCATTTCAACATACGACTGCACGCCGGTCTCGTCGTACTGCGCAATCGGCAGGTGTGAAAGATCAAGCACACCACATTCGATCAGATCACTCAGCCAGCCGAATGAAGAAACCAGACGAGCGCTGTTTTTTGCAGATTTTTTCGCTGTGCCACTGAGGATGAGTAATTCTTTTGCACGAGTGACCGCGACGTAAAACAGCCGCGCAGACTCAGCTTCTGCCCTGCTCATTTCCTGCTCATACGCATGCCAGTACGCCGCACTCTGTCCCTCGATGCCGCGCCGCTTCGGAATCAGCAGGCCAAACTGTGCATCAAAGCGAACATCTGCGCGCTGCGGCGGCGGGTAGCCTAAATCACCCAGCACCACCACAGGCCATTCAAGGCCTTTGGCTGCATGCACAGTCATCAGCTGCACGGCGCCCTCGGCCGTCGAACGCGCCTCACCCTCGCGCACTTCGTTCATGCGCAAATGCGCCACGTATTCGACAAACTCAGCGATCGAAATAATGCCGCTCTCGTGCGCATCGGCGACAAGTTTCTCGAGATTGCGCGCCGCACGCTGCGAACCTGAGCGGATGAGAATCGCAGGGAAATGCGTCGCATCAAACAGGCGCTTCAGAAGAGCGCCAGCAGAAATACGCCCCGCCACGGCGCGCAGTCGAGCAATGATCGCCCGCGCGCGCAGCGTAGCCGCACGATCGGGTTCGTCCACAGCGAAGATATCCTCAGCACATGCGAGCGCCGCAGCAAGCGAGCGCTTCGTCATGCCATCCCAGCGCATACGATACAAGCCGGCATCGCTGACGCCGAAGGCGGGCGAGCGCAGGAGGCCGGCCAGTGCCAGTTCATCAGCCGGATCAGCGATAGCCTGCAACTGCGTCAGCGCATCACGCACCTCTGGGCGATCGTAAAAGCCACGACCAGCCGACGTGAGAAATGGAATGCCTGCCTGCTCGAAGGCATTCTCGTACGCTGCGAATGAGCGCCCCGCCCGGCACAATACGGCCACATCGTCCCAGCGCAATGACGCACTTTCGACAACCTCACGCACACGCGCAGCCACAGCACGCGCACATTGCGTCAGCGCACCATCACGGCTGCCGAGCACCAGATGCAGTTCAATCGGCGCACCTTCGAAACCAGCATCAGCCTGCGCACGATGCGGATGCAGCGGTGCGAACTGCACACCCAATATCGGCGCGAGCAAATCATTCATCGCATACACAAGTCGTGCGTGTGCGCGATATGACGTAGAGAGATCAACACAGTCGCCAGAGTTGCTGATGCGCAGCTTCTCCTGTTCGAAGATGCGCACATCAGCGCCGCGAAACCGATAGATACTCTGTTTCGGATCACCAACGACAAATAAACGACCAGCAGCGCTTTCGTCTTCGCCATTCAACAACGTGACGAGCTCACGCTGCCGCGCATTCGTATCCTGGAATTCGTCGACCATGATTTCAACAAGCTCGCTTCGCCAGCGTGCACGGACATCAGCACGCGTGCGCAGCAGATCACACGCGCACGACTCAAGATCGTCGAAATCAAGCACGCCGGCCGTGCGGCGCACTACGGTGTACATCCGCTCCGCCTGTTCAAACAGCGCAACGAACGCGCCATATTCCACCGCATGCATGGCATCGATGTGCATGCTCGGCTGTTTATCGAGAAACGCCTGATCTGCATCGAATGCAAGCCGTATCTTTTTCAACGCGCTCTTCGGATCATGGCCTTTCCAGTTTTCCCTGCGGCCCTTGCTGAGATTAATCGAATTAAGCAGCACTGTCACAGCATCGAGCGCATCCGCCCAGGCACCGACAGCATGTGCGCGTTCAAATACATCCCATGCAGTCAGCACAGATTCAACGATCGGCACACCCTCATCGCCGACGCTCTTCGCCGCAGCAAGTACACCTGTGTCACGCGCATCCTGCAGCGCAGCGACTCCGTCGCGCAATTCCTGCGATGCAGACATTTGCATGATGCGTGCAATCACGGCACGGCGCGCAACATCAGGCGAAACACGCAGCGCTTCACGCGCCTCGAGTCGTCCACGCAGCATGCGCGTCAACAGTTCGCGCAAAAAATTTTCCCCGTGCGTTTCAAATAACTTGGCCATACTTGCATCGGCCATTGCATAAGCCAGCACTTCGTCAATTACCTGTGACTGTGCAAGCGATGCATGTGCTTCGTCCAGTACGCCAAAATCCGGATCAAGCCCAGCTTCCGCCGGATGTGCACGCAAAATTTCCTGACACAAACTGTGAATGGTTCCAATGCGCGCAGCATCGAGTGCAACAGCATGCGCAGCCCAGACATCGCGCTCCGGCTGCAGCAGATCATCACGATCAAGATAACGACGAATCTCGCTGCGCACACGATTGCGCATTTCGAGCGCGGCCTTATTCGTAAACGTGATCGCCACAATCGAACGCAACGGTGTACCCTCGGAAAGCCGCGCCAGAAAGCGCGCAACGAGCGTGCGTGTTTTTCCTGAGCCTGCGCCAGCCGTCACCAGCACATCACGCCCCCGTGTGACGATCGCCGGCATCTGTGCATCAGATGGCTGCATAGCAGATGAGGAAAGAATCGTGTGCAAACTCATCGTGTATAACTCCAGCAGAATCCAGCGGCAGGACAGTACTCTGGGCAGCCACCCTCTGGTGCAAACGGCGCAAATTTTCCGGCGCGCACATTGCGCGCATCCAGGACCGCGGCGGTTGACGCATTTTCGAATGCACCCGCAATGCCGCCATCAAATTTCGATAAGCGAAAGCGACCTGGTTCAGCGTATAGATAATGAAAATGAAAAGCATCCGACACGCGGCTGGGCGAAAAAATCTGTGCCGCCGCATGTGCATAAAAGGGCAACTGCAGACGACGGCCTGCAACGAGATCATTGCTGCCATAGCCAAGTGGCGAGCCAGGTTTGTAATCGATCACGCGCAGCGCACCATTTGGATCTACATCAATGCGATCGATGCGGCCCTGCAGCAGCAGGGTTTCCCCATCAGCACAAACAGGCAGATCGCGGAAGCGTAATTCAAAATACGTCGGTATCCAAGACGAATCGGCTGACGCATCAATTGACATGCGCACATTCGCCAAAATATCACGCCGCGTTTGCGGCCACCAGGGCGCAGCACGAAAGCCGTACGCTGCATCAAAAACGTCATCAGCGATACGATCAAGCGACGCACGCACCACAGCAGGATCCGCCGAGTCTTTAGCTTCGCGATATGCGCGTTCGAAGAGCGTGTGATACAGCCGCCCAAGTGCTGCGGCATCGGGGCCTGTCTGCGCCATTGGCCGCGGCTGCAGCGCGAGCACGCGCCCAAAGTAAAAGCGATGCGGGCAGGCGTGATATTCCTCGAAGGCTGAAGCACTCCAAAGATGCTGCGAGTCGTAACGCTGCGCAAGTGCACCAGCCAGTGACGAGAGATCACCATCGGTTGCAGCCGAGCCGCCAACACTGCGCTCAGCAACGATACGTGCGCCAGCGGCCAGCCATGACAGGACATGCGGTGCGCGACGATCGAACCATGCGCACAGCTGCGGCCCGGCGCCATGCGCAGCAATCTGCACCAGTTCAGACAGCGATGCAGCTTCGGCGATGGCCGGTCGATCCGCACTCGTCAGCGTCACAGGTGCATCAGACACGATGCGGCACAGTTCGTCCCAGTACGGCGAAGCCTGCCATTCCACACCGCCGTCGGCGATTCGCGGACGAGTAAACAGCACCGCATGGCGCGCGCGTGTGGCCGCGACATAGAACCAGTCACGCTCAACGCCGGTCGTCGAAACCGAAAGATGCGCACCACAGCATTCGTTCAGCATGCGGCGATCCGCATCGCGCAGAAAAGCATCTTCACGAATTGCCGCAGGAAATCTACCTTCAGCGAGGCCGAGCACTGCAACCATATCGAAATGCAGCCCACCGACCTGTGTGACGTCGAGCACACTTAGTGCGACAAAATCGCCGCTCACTTCAACTTCATAAGAGGCGCCGGCAATCGCACGGCGCACTTCATCAAACGGCGCTGCAGTGGTGTGCGCGCCAAGTTTTTCTTCCGTCCACAACAACCCATCAAGCACATGTGTGAGCTGCATCAGCGCTGCACTATCGCGCGCAGCAAACTCACCAGGCATCTCAGCACGACTGCGAATGCAAAGATCATCGATAAGCAATTTCATCCATTCAACGAACGCACGCAGCGATGAAGTGGCAGACGATGTGAAGCGCGCGGTGAATGCGGTGAAGCACGCATGTAGATGTGGCGAAGTCGCAGCAGTGGCGACGTCTTCATCCATCTCTTGCGAGTCAGCTTCTTGCGAGTCAGCATGAAGTGAAAGTGCCTCCTCCCACTGGGCACGGCCCTGAATCACATGACCACGCCGTGCGGCGGTGTCGAGCGCAAATGCGTCGGCTGCAGTAATGCCAAATTTCGAGAGATCGAAATATGGCGAGCGCCAGGCATCGACGAGCAGGCGCGGCGTGAGCAGCGGCTCGCTCGTCGGGCTTGATGAAACACAGGCGCGCAGCAGATCGAGCAGTGCAGCCACAGCCGGATTCGATGTGAGTGCTGCGCCGCCGGCGATCACAATTGGAATTTCCATTTCGTCGGCGATGCTGCGAATCGCGGTGGCATACGCCGACATATCACGCGCCAGCAGCGCCATGCGATCAAATGGCGTATCTTCACGCAGATGCTGCTGTTTAATCCAGCGCAGCGCTGCACGTACTTCAGCAGACGCATCAGGTGCTTCGAGCAAATGCACTCGGCCGCGCAGCGATTCACGCGCATGCAGATCACCACGTGCGATGGCATCGCCAAGTTCGGCGAGGGGAGAAATGTACGAGAGTGGCATCGACCGCGCAGCGACATCGAGCGCGCGAGACAGCTCACCACGCACGCGCGCAAGACGCGGCAGTTGTACGCGTGCGTCATCGTCCCAACCGATTGTTGTGACGACGCATTCGCCGACACGCACTGCGACACGGCGCAGCCATTCGCGCTGCGGAATAGTAAATTCGTCAAAGCCATCGAGCGCCAGCCAGCTCCATTCGCGCAGCAGCATCGGCGAGGCATCGAGTGCGGTGATGGCGTCACGCGCAAGACGGACGGAGTCGTACCAATCGCCAGTGACGAGCAGCGCATCGTACGCGTCGAGGATGTGCACAAGTTCGAGCAGGCGCGGCTCCACCGAGATGCTGCGCATATCAGTCGTTTCAACACCGGCGGCGTGCAGCTCAAAGCGCAGACGAAGCAGCGCCTGTGCAAATCCCGGCATGCCACGCAGCGGTGCGAAATGCTTAAGATCAGTCAGCGCGATCGACGCGTCCATGAAACGTCCGCGCGCGGCAGCGGGCAGGCGCTCGATCTTGCGGGCAAACGCTGCTTCAAGCGTATCCTCACAAATCTGTTCGAATGTCTGCACAGTTACGCCGGCTGCTTTGCAGTCTCGGCGCAAGAGAAGCTCATCACGCTGCGCGACGCTGGCGGTCACAATGCGAGCGCGGCCAGAATGTGCGCACGCTGCGATGAGCAGCGCTTCCGTGCGGCCGGAATCAGAGGCGCCGAATAAAAGAGAAATTGTCATCAGAAGAAATTAGTCGGATCTGCCACCCTGCTCTATTTTTGTAACTACTCAGGCCCAAATCAGTATTTCCCGCGAAACACACTATTCTCTCCCCCTTCGGGGGAGAGAATAGTGTGTTTCGCGTTGGAAAAATAGCTAGTAGTGCGTTCAGGCAAAACTTGCGAGTCCCCACTAAACATCCTGATATCGGCGCCACGCCGTTGCCAGGGCCGCGCCTTCAGCACAAACCCTGGCTGAATCGAAGTACGCCCTTTCAAGGCTGAAAAAGCGCCAAAGGCGCGACGCAGTCCTAG
>CANJQH010000110.1 GCA_947476335.1 Anaerolineae bacterium
GTCGCCCCTTCGGGGCTGGCTGCTGGCCTGCCGCGGTGGACCGCGCCTTCGGCGCTCATGTTCCGCGGAAAAGCGCTAAAGGCGCGACGCTGCGGACTCTCGGTCCCGGTGCAGGTGACCGCCGCCGCCATTTGTCGTTTGGGGCGAACGTTGACCGCGCGTCGCGGCGCCGCCGTCGCCCCCCCCGGGGCTGGCGCACCTTCAGTGCTCCGCCCCGGGCTGGGGAAGCGTCGCCCCTTCGGGGCTGGCTGCTGGCCTGCCGCGGTGGACCGCGCCTTCGGCGCTCATGTTCCGCGGAAAAGCGCTAAAGGCGCGACGCTGCGGACTCTCGGTCCCGGTGCAGGTGACCGCCGCCGCCGTCTCGTGAAATTCACCCCAAACAGCGGATGTGCTCGTCGCATGTCTCATGGAGAGAAATACAAACTTCGCCTTAACGACAGATGCACCCGGCACCAGTGAAAATTTCATGTGATTTCGAGTGCGGATGCCTTTTTATGTGTGTATTCGTAGCGATGCCATGAAAATTTTATTGATTTATTGAATTAGTATTGCCGTATAAACCACGAGGAATGCCTAACTCGATCCAACAGCGATTTTGGAAGATTCTTCCACTGCGTGTTGAGTATGTCATGTACGGAAGATATGGAAAAGAAAGTGAAATGTTCGTTCTGCGCAGAGCAGATTCAAGCTCAAGCGGTGACAGGTCAATTTTGTGGTCAAGATCAGTCTGCGAGGGTGGCGCTGCCGGCAGACTCCGCGTTGACTGCGCTGCCCTATCGCGAGGGCCCTGCGCAATGCGGTGGATTTTTGCGGCCTTGTATTGAAACAGATGGATCCGGCGAGCGTTTTCACTGTGCAGATTCAGCTCTGAAGGGGCGTAGTTCGTTTCAACTGATCGCTTCCGCATGTGGTGCATTTCTGGTCATGGTTGCTGCGCTGTTGCTGGCATCTGCCTCAGCGCCTGTGCACAGCGCTTATGCTGGGGCTGCATGTCCGAGCGTGATTTCCAGCACGCTGCGTCCGACCATGACTGCGGTCTGGGATCAGACGGCGTGGTTCAGTACGACGGCGGCGCTCACGCAGTCCGCGGACATCGCGATATCAGATGACACATGGCACTGTCCGTCGAACATCGATGTCTTGGTGCGGCCCTATGGCGCCGGCGCAGGGATTGTGTTCACGAACACAGCACTGACTCTGAATCTGCTGACGTACGTGGAACGTGTCGAAATGCGGAACCTGCCGTTGGTTGATGGCGCATCGAATGTGTTGACGGTGACTTATCGACCGCAATCGGTCACTGTGCCAGTGACTGTGCCGGTGACGGATCTCTATACGGCGACACAGGTGTTCACGTTGAACTACGATGCGACTCCGCCGCTCGTCGGCATCGTCGGCATTTCAGGAAATGCCTTCTCGAAAAGTCTGACGATCACCGTGAGCGACGCCACGAGTGGAATTGAGCGGGTCACGTCAGAACCGGCGTTTTTTTCCTCCGATTTATTTGAAATTAAAGAGGGAACGTTGCTGACGTTCACGGTGAATGCACAGGACCATGCAGGAAACCGCGTAAAAAAAATCTATGGGCTGACGTATGACACCGTGTCGCCGACGATCGACATCGCCGGCGGTGGCGATACGGGAAGCTATTTCACGCAGAGCCTGACGATCACGATGAGCGACGTAGCGAGTGGGGTAGCGAACTGGTCGCTCGACATCCGTGATACGGCAGATTTTTCGTATACGGCTGTGCAGACGACATCGCCGCCATTCGTGTTGCCATTCGTATGGGTGCCGGAGAATCTCGCGGATGGAGCGCAGGTGACGGTGGCGGTTTCCGCGCAGGACGTTGCTGGAAATACGGCGACGAAAACGCAGGTGCTGAAATATGATGGCGCCGCTCCGGTCATCACGATCGCCGGCGTTGTGGGGGATTTTTTCACGCAGGGCCTGACGATCACAGTGAGTGACCTGGCCAGCGGCGTTGCAGAATGGAGCCTCGACATTCGCGATGCGGCTGAATATTCATACACGGTCGTGCCGACCGTATCGACGCCGTTTAGCTGGACGCCGGAAAATCTTGCGCTTGCGGAGGGCGCAAAGATTACGGTGACAGTCATGGCGCGCGATGCGATGGGGAACTCGGTTATCGAGCAACGCGTTTTGCGGCGCGACGTTACGCCGCCGTCCATCAACGTCGGCGGCGCTTCAGGCGATGCGTTCCGTGGAAAGTTAACTTTTGTGGTCAGCGATGTCGTTGCAGGCGTGCAGCCGTGGCATCTCGAAATTCGAGAAGCTGCGCGCGTGCTGACCACCTCGGTGCATACGGAGACGTCGCCGATCGACTGGACTCCGACGGACATCGCGGTGGGCGACCGCATCACGATCGCCGTGACCGCCGAAGACTTCGCAGGAAATACGACGACGCGCATATTGACGCTGATCTATGACACGGTGGCGCCGACGATCAGCGTGAGCGGATTCGTCGGAAAAATTTTCGTGAAGGAGCTGTCTTTCATCGTCCGCGATGACACAAGCGGAATCGGCCTGCGGCCGCTGGTGATCACCACCACGGCTGCGGGCGCGGTGACGTCCACAGAGATTTTTGCGGCGCAGCCATGGCATCCGAACGGCCGGTTTAAAGGGCGGACCATCACCGTCTCCGTTGCGGCGTACGACGTGGCCGGCAACGTCGTCACGTGGATGGGGCGATTTCTCTATTCGCCGCAGGCGCTGGTGCCGATTGCGGTGAATCACTATTGCAACAGTGACGCGTTGCCGGTCAATGGCTATGACTGCTGGGAGCCGAACAACTGGTTCGCGGAGGCAACGCCGATCGATCTGGACCGCGCATACGTCGGCGCAGTGTATCGGGACACGTCGGTGCAGGATCCCGTCGATGCGCCGAGCGCAAGTGACCGGCGCGATTTCTATCAGGTGAGGCTGGCTGGATGGCACAGCTACGAGATCGTGCTCACGCCGATCGAGACGTCGGGTGATGCGAACGGCGACATCGATTTGTATTTGTATGCGAGTTCGGCTGCGTCGCTCGCTGCATTCGACGTACGTTCGGATCGATCCGGTGCTGTGGAGGAGCGGATCAACGTGGAGTGCACTGTGGCGCCCGCTGTGTATCGCGTGCTCGTGGCCGCGTACGCCACGTCGCTGGGAAGGCCCAAGAGTTACAGGCTGACGATCACCGACTGGGGCGAATGCGATCCGACGGCGCGCGCGGGCGGGTGATGAGTGGTGGCAGTGCGAACCCCACCGTGGGGGCGTCGTGACGAACCAGTGTGAAGTGCTGGGGATTTGGGGTGCACATACCCATCGTGGTCTCCGGCTTCATCGACCTGGTCTGGATCAGCGACAGCTCAATTGCTGGTCAGCCGCGATCATCGGCGCGATGGTTCTGTCGAACACACTGTTGGGCGACAGCATAAAGGTGATTGGGCCACAGCAGTGACACTTCGTAGCGCAAGGTCTACGAATGTTGGTAGCACCGCGTTATTCGGAAATCCTTACTATGAACGATGCTCTCCGATCCATCGTTTGCCGGCAGCTTGAATTCACACAAGCACGCATCTCTCCTGATTGCCTATGTCATATGCATTTCCGTCCCGCCGTTTCCGGCGCACCGTCGTTGCGCTGCTGGCCGCCGTGCTCGCGCTCCCTGCGCAGCCGATCGCCGTGCCCGCCCAGGGTGTGCCGATCGAACCGACGGCGACGCCGAATGGGGACCTCGTGCTGATGCCGGTGCAGGGGACGCCGGCGGAGCCGACGGCGATGCCGACTCCGGAAGTGCTCCCGATGGAAGTGACGCCGCGGGAAGTGCGGGCTGCGGAATTCGTGCCAGGGGTGGTGCTGGTGGGCGTGTCTGCTGTCGGTGCGCGCGGCGGGCCGTCGCCGCTCGACGCCGTGCTGGCGCAGGTGGGCGGGACGAGCGCTGAACGGCTGTTTATGTCCGGAGCCGAGGGCGTTGCTGCTCGTGGACCGGAAGCGCCGACGACTGAGGTGTATCGGGTGACGCTGCCGGTAGGCATGGATGTACTCACTGCCGTCGAAGGGCTGAAGGGCAGCGGTGTGGCGTTCGTAGAGCCAGACTACTTGGCGCGGGCGATTCCGGTGGAACGTGCGGTAGCGAGTGTCGTACCTGTACTGCAGGCGCAGGCGCAGGCGGTGCCGAACGATCCGCTGTACGCGGGACAGTGGGGGTTGATGAAGATCAACGCGGCATCGGCGTGGGGCGTGGTGACCGGCACGCCCGGCACTGTCATCGCCATCATCGACAGCGGTATCGACTTGTCGCATCCCGATCTGGCATCACGGCTGTGGGTGAATCCTGGTGAAATCGCGGGCAACGGCATCGACGATGACAACAACGGCTACGTCGATGACGTCAATGGCTGGAACTTCGTCGGGAAAAACAACAACGTTGCCGACGACAGCGGCCACGGCACGCAGGTGGCCGGCGTGGCCGCCGCGGCGGGAAACAACGGGATCGGCATCGCCGGCGCCTGCTGGGACTGCCGCATCATGGTCGTGAAAGCCATGCAGGCCAGCGGCGTGGCGAATTACTCGGACATCGCCGCGGCGGTGAACTACGCCGCCGCGAAGGGCGCGCGCGTGATCAACCTGTCGCTCGGCGGCTACGCCGATTCGACCGCGCTGCGCACGGCGATTCAAAACGCGACCGGCCGCGCGGTGGTCATCGCCGGCGCCGGGAACGACGCTGTGCAGGCTCGGTTTTACCCTGCGGCGTATTCCAGCGTGCTCGCCGTCGCGGCGACGACCCTCACCGATACCAGGGCCAGCTTCTCGAATTACGGCGAGTGGGTCAGCCTGGCGGCGCCGGGTGAGGCGATTACGACGACGTTTCTCGGCGGTGACTACGGGCCCGGCTCGGGGACGAGCATGGCTGCGCCGTTCGTGGCGGGGCTGGCCGGGTTGGTGCGGTCACAGCGTCCGAGCTGGAGCACGGCGCTGCTGCGGCTGCAGCTGCTGCAGACGGCGCAGGCGCTTTTGGGCGGCGGCCTCGGCCGCGGGCTGCCGGATGCGTCGCGGGCGGTGCAGGACCCGCAGCCGCTGCTCAGCATGACGAGCTACACGGTCAACGATAAGGTCAACGGCCGGCCGACGGCGGGCGATGTTGTGACGATTGTGGTGAACGTGGCGAATGAGTGGCTCGATGCGACCGGCGTGACGGCCACGCTGAGCACCACGAGCACGGCGGCAACGGTAGGCGTGGGCAGCGTGGCGATCGGCGACATCGCGTCGGGCGAGACGAAGGCCGGCGGTGCGCTGTCGTTCAGCGTGGCGACGAACGCCGGCTTTTCGCGTGCCATTCCGCTGACCGTGCAACTGACGGCGAACGGCGGCGCGTACGCGCGCAGCTTCCCCATCACGGTGACGACGCGCAGTAGTTCGGAGTCCGTCTGCGGGACGATCTTTAATGAAGACGATGAGTCGCAGAAAGAGATGCTGTGGACGAAAGACAAGACGTACGTGGTCACCTGCGACATCGGTGTGTCACAGGACTACACGCTGACGATCCAGCCGGGGACGCGCGTGGAGTTCCAGGGGACGTACACGCTGAGCGTGGGCGGAACGCTGATCGCGGATGGGACGGCCGATCAGCCGATCCGTTTCGAGCCGCTGACGGAGGGCGGAGCGTGGACCGGGCTGTACTACCGCGAAACTTCGGCCGACGCGCGGGTGACGAATCAGGGCGTTTACCAGGGCGGAAATATTCTGCGCAATGTGCAGGTGCGCGGAGCGGCGCGCGGCATTCGCTGTGCGGCGACGACTCTATTTCTTTCGTATGTGGCCATGGATGGCGGGGGGATGGACTGTACGACGGGACAGGGCAAGAGTGCGCTGAGCGGGTCGCCGGTGCAGGGGCTGCCTGCGGTGGGGGTCTCGGCGGTGAAAATTGCCGCGGGCTATGCTCACACGTGCGCGTTGACGAGCGGGGGCGGGGTGAAGTGCTGGGGTGGAAACGGATCTGGCCAGCTGGGGAACGGCGGGACGACGTCTGCGAGCACGCCGCAGGACGTGACGGGGCTGAGCAGCGGGGTGGTGGCGATCGCGGCGGGCAACAGCCATACCTGTGCGGTGACAAGCGGGGGCGGGGTGAAATGCTGGGGCTACAACGGGTATGGCCAGCTGGGGAACGGCGGGATGACGTCTGCGAGCACGCCGCAGAACGTGACGGGGCTGAGCAGCGGGGTGGTGGCGATCGCGGCGGGCTACTATCACACGTGTGCGGTGACGAGTGGGGGTGGGGTGA
>CANJQH010000111.1 GCA_947476335.1 Anaerolineae bacterium
CAGATTCGTTTCAAATTCGAACGAATCCGCCGCGCTTGCCGCGCTCCACGCCGCGCGCAGTTCCTGCTCCGGCCCCGGCTCTGCCCCCGTCGGCAGCAGCCAGAAAAGAGCAACAACCGCCAGCGCGGTCAGCGACAGCGCGAGTACGAGGCGTGAAGAGTAACTAGTTTTCATAAACGTGCAAATACGTTAATCAGAATCGCTCAGGTTGGCTATACCTATTTGTGGTATCTTTCTTAGGTATACCTCTTTAGGAACTACTGAACAGCAACGCAACTCAATATTTTCGCAGCACACGATACATCATCAGCATGTTCAATTCCCCTCCTCGCATTCGCAACGGCCTGATCGAAAGGCCAAGGCTGATGCACCAGCTGCGACGCTGGCAGCACCTGCGCCTGATTCGTATCGTTGCGCCTGCTGGATTCGGAAAAAGCTCGCTCGCTGCGCTTTGGCTGCAAGAACTCGCGCAGTCGCTCGAAACAGACCGTCCGCTTGCAATTTGGGTTTCGCTCGAGCCCGAAATCGATTCAGCTACCGCCCTTGCCTCACATCTCGCAGCGGCATTCGCGCCGATTGCCGGCGGCGCCCTCCAACACCCCTCCACAGATTCAGAAGCGCCCAAGACCGTGCGCAGCATCCTGCAAGCCGTCGCAGATGATCCGCGCAGCGTCGTCCTCGTGTTCGATGATCTACATCTCATTCAGAACCCAGCCGCCCTTGCCCTCGTGCAGCTGCTGCTCGATCGCTGCCCGCCCAATCTGCATCCGGTGATCCTCTCCCGCACAGCGACTCCGCTCAACGTCGGCCGGCTGCTGGCGAATGGCGACATCCTCAGCCTCACCCGCGACGATCTGAGCTTCGACCATAGCGAATTCACTACATTCGTAAAGCACAGCCGACTGGCTGCCGCAGACCCACAGCTCATCCAGGAGATTGAAGTGCACGCAGCCGGCTGGGCCACCGGCCTGCAGCTGCTCGCTCAGGCACTGCCCACCTCCGGCCAGCTTCGCAGCAGCAGCGCACTCCTGCATGCGGCGTACAACGATCTGGCGTCTTTCCTTGACCGCGAAATTCTCGGCAGCATGCCGACGCAGCTGCAGACGTTTCTGATGGATGTGTCGTTTCTTCCGCTGCTGTTCGCCGATCTGTGCGCCGCCGTGACACAGTCCACACGCGCCGAATGTGCCCTGCTTCTCGAACGCGCCGACGCGCTCAGCGGGTTGGTCACCCAGTTCGGCGAATCCTCTGATGCCGGACCGCACTTCCACATGCATCCGCTGCTGCGCGGAATTCTGCAGGACCGGCTGCAGCAGCAGAGCGATACAGCCAACGTGCAAGCAATGCACAGCCGCGCCATCGACTGGCTGAACGCACACAACAAGATCGAGGAGTCGCTCGGCGCGCTGCTGGCAACGAAGCGATCGAGTGCAGAGCGCGATCCGGTCACACTTTTCGAAATCGAGGGCGAGTTTGCGGCAGATCTGGTACAAGCCACGCTCCCGACGACGCTCGGCCTGGGCGAGCCCAGCACGTTCCAGCACTGGCTCACGCAGCTGCCCGAATCCGTCATTCGCGCACATCCACGCCTGGTGCTCGACGAAGCCTGGTCGATCTTTTACTTCACCACACCGCGCGAAAAGCTGTACGTCGAACGCATCAAAGCGATGCTCGCCGTTGCTGAATTTCGCCGCGACCCACAACTCGCGACCTATCGCAGCGAAGCAGCCCTGATCGACGCCGTCGAGGCGATCGCGAACGGCAGATTCGATCTGGCGCTGCAGCACTATGAATCCGCTGATGCAGCCACCATCCCCCCCGATTCACTGCAGGAAGGCTACCTGCATGTCCTGCGCGCGTTCGTCGCGCCCGGCGGCGGCCCCAATCCCGATAGTGGGCTCAGTATGGAGAGTCGGCTGACGGAAATTTATCGCGCCAAAGAAATCTTCATGCGCATCGGCTCACTGCGCGGCTGGGTCGCCGCCGCCTACGGGGAATCGTGGATCCGCCGCGCCGGCACGGACGTGACCACAGTGCTGCGCAACTACGAGCTTGCTTACGAATCCTACCGGCGGTTTCACGTGCAGGACAGCATGCACAACCTCGTCACGCACCTGCTGCATGCAGACATGCTGTATTACCTCGACCGAATCACCGAGGCGCGCGAGCTGCTGCTGCGCGGAATGGCGCTCGTCGACGGCAACGCCGCCATGGCGATGCATCGTTACCACTTCATGCTGCGCCTCGAAATGTGCGAACGCGCTTCCGAAAACGCTCTCGGTATAAACGATGCCGTCGACGCCGAGCAGTGGCGGTCATGCTTCGATGCGTCCGTCCCATTCGTCACGTCGAGCACGGCGTTTCTGCGCAT
Source organism: Anaerolineae bacterium (assembly GCA_947476335.1). GTDB lineage: Bacteria > Chloroflexota > Anaerolineae > J036 > Brachytrichaceae > CANJQH01. Next base: position 2,372 of record CANJQH010000111.1, read on the forward strand.
CCAGCGCGACACGCGCCTCGGGCGCCCGGATCGCGTGCGGCAGTCGTTCGCCGCCATGCACATCATCGATTCCGATCCCGTCGCGAATCTGCCGCTCATATATCGCGTTTCACTGCTCACGCAAAAAGTTTCCGCCGGCCGCAGCTTCGAGCCAGTCGCATCGATGCTCACGGAGTTTCATGCCGAATGCACACGGCAAGGCTGGACGCTATTCGCGATGCAGACGCGCGTGCTTCAGCTCGTCCATTCGCTCAAACAGCGCAATGAGCAGGAACAGCGCAATGAGCAGGAACAGCGCAATGAGCAGGAACAGCGCGACCGAGACATCGTTCTATTGGATGAGCTTCTGGTCCAGGTCGAATCCACCGGCCTGCACCGCTACGTGCTGAACTACCCGCAGCTGGAGCCGTTGCTCTGCCTGAGCAGCATGCCCATCGCCGCCATGCTCGTGCAGCGCATGCGCGCCGCCGCGGCCAACGAAGCTATCCTGCCGTTCAATCTAAGCAGCCACGAAGTGCGCATCCTGCGCCGCCTCGCCGACGGCCGCTCAACGGAAGAGATCGCCGCCGACCTCACGATTTCCGTCGCCACCGTACGCACGCACCTGCGCAATATTTTCGCCAAGATGAACGTGCACCAGCGCAGCGACGCCATCAACGTCGCGCGCACAGCCGGGCTGCTGGACGCGGCGTGAGTATTCAATTCATTTGAAAGTAACGAAACACAATTACATCGCACACTAAAATTAGCCCATCGATGGGTAAAACAATCAAAGTAAGACATCTTCCGTATCAAGATCGTCACTACTCAGGCCTCGGTCAGTATTTTCCGCGAAACACGCTATTCCCCCTCCCTTCGGCAAACGGAATAGCATATCGCGATGGGAAATAGACCAGCCTGAGCAGTGACAAAAAAATCAGGTATGCGCATAACGCCTCCCAATCTTCCTGCAGGCCTGTTGTTCAGGAAGCGCCTTTTGCAGCAATTGCAGGCGTGGCAAACATACAATCTAATTCGAGTCACCGCGCCGGCAGGTTTTGGAAAGAGCACCACCGTGGCATTGTGGCTTCGCGAAATCGAGCAACTGGCGTCCCCCGCGCGCCCAGGGATCCACTGGATCACATTCGAAGCTCACGACAGTTCGACTTCCGACATCGTGTTTCAGATTTTTGCGCAACTTGCGGCGAACGGCAGCAGCGCTGAATCGCATATTGCCGGCCAGGAATCCCCACAAGCTGCCGCCCGCAGCATCTGCAGCACGATCACAGAGCTCGGCCACCATGTCGTGCTAATTCTTGACGACTTCCACCTGCTCCAAAACCGAGACGCTCATACTTTCTTTCAGGCGCTGCTTCATTACTGTCCTCCGAACCTGCACCTGGTCATCCTGTCGCGCACGCCGCTGCCGCTCGAGATCAGTCACCGTATGCTCGCCAACAGCACACTCAGTCTGAGCGTACGTGATCTCGGCTTTGATTCCGCCGAATTTCTCACGTTCGTTCAGCAGAGCCGGCTGACGAATTTAAGTGCGGACCAGGTCGCTGCCATTGCCCGCTTTACCGAGGGATGGCCAGCGCTTCTCATCCTGATCGACCAGGCGCTTCAACGCCATGAGATCAAACAAGACACGTCTTTCCTGCTGCATGACTCAAGCGACGATCTGGCTGCCTTTCTGGACGAAGAAGTCGTCGCAGACATGTCCGACGATCTGCGCTCTCTTCTCCTCGACACATCCTTCCTACCGCTGCTATTGGTAGAAATCTCCACCATCACCTCTCCGGAGATAGGTTCTCGAAGCGCAGCGATCCTCAAGGCCGGAGTTGCCGCCTCCAGCGGGCTGATCGCACCGTATCGCAACGAATCGATCCATCGCTCGAATTACTACCGGTTACATCCGGCGTTGCGCAGCCTGCTGCTGTCTCAACTTGTACAGGCCCGTGCTCATGCAACACTGCAGCAGATTCGGGATCACGCAGCAAGCTGGCTGTCGGCCCATGGCCTCGTCGATGCAACACTCTCCATGGCATCCGTCTCGCGCTCGATCGACATCCTGCATCAAATATCGATGCATACCGAACAGGACGCTGAGTTTGCCGCTGATCTATTGCTTACCCTGGGACGTGAGCAGATTCAGAAAAGCAGCTCCGCAACGCTGCTGCACTGGATCGACATCCTGCCCGAGTCCGTCGTGCTGTCGCGGCCGCGCCTGGTTCTACTTCATGCATGGTCGGTGGAATTTTTCATTTCGCCTCCTTCCTCGGTGTACATCGACCGCCTCAGCGCCTTGCTTAGCAGCACGGAACACGAACATGATCCCCAGCTTGCGGTCATTCGCAGCGAAATCAGCCTGATTCGTGCCCTTGCAGCCATCTCGAAACTTCACCTGAGTCACGCACGCATTCACTATGAATCCATCGATTTCGATGCGCTGCCGAAAAACTCGATTGCAGAAGGATACGCATGCATCGTGCACGCATTCGTCGGCATCACCGAGCCGGCAAATCTAGAGCATCGTCTCTTCGAGCTCAATCGAGCAAAAGAAATTTTCAGCCGACTACAGTGGACATCCGGATGGATGGCAGCAGCGTATGCGGAATCGTGGATGCGTCGCACGTGCGCAGATATTTCAGGCGCACTAAAGAATTGTGAGTATTCGTACCTCGCTCTCGAAAACGGAGGGATGGCGCGAAGCACTTCTTATTGCCTGGCGTTGATTTTTCACGGCGATCTGCTTTACCATCTCGACCAAATTACGGATGCGCGGACCATTCTTCAGCGCGCCCTGCAGCTCGCATCGAACGAAGCAAACCTCAACTCGCTCGCATATCATGCGGAAATTCGCCTGCAAATGTGTGACCTCGCCTCCGGCGCCGCCGTCGATATCGAAGAAAAAGCGGATGATGAAAAATGGCGCCAGTGCCTCCATGCGTCCGTTCCATTCGTTTCAGCCAGCACCGCTTGCTTGCGCGTCCAGCGAGACGTGGGTATCGGTCGGCCAGATCGCATCCTGCAAACGCTCGCATCGATCGACATCATCGATAGCGATCAGATTTCAGATGCACCGCTGGGACATCAGATTTCGGTGTTGCTACAAAAGGTGTTCGCTGCGCAGGATTTCAACCACGTTGATAAATTGCTCCGAGAAATCCGGCAGCGCTGTGACCAACAAGGCTGGCGGCTTTTCTCTCTGCATGCACAGGCGTTGCAGCTTGTACACAGATTACGACTGAGCGCAGACCAATGGGATCTGCGAATGCTGGACGACCTGCTCACGCAGATCGAATCGACCGGTCTGCATCGGCTGGTCCTGAATTACCCGCAGCTGACGCCGATGCTCGCACTCAGCCGACATCCCATCGGACAGAGGCTGCTGCAGAAAATCAAAGCATCGAATGCGGTCAATCCTTTTCATCTGACCAATCACGAGGTTCGCATCCTGCGGCTTCTGAGTGCAGATCATTCGAGCGATGAGATCGCCCGCCAACTCAACATCTCCGTCGCTACCGTGCGCACGCACGTGCGCCACATCTACACGAAACTCGACGTGCACAACCGCAGCGACGCCATACGCACAGCGCGCGCAGCCGGTGTTCTGGACGCAGCCTGACCATCGTCACTTCAGCGTCACGATCGTCCGATCCGCATGGTTGTTCGGCAGCCGAAAAGCCTCGCTGACGAAGCGCGGCGCAGCGATGTCTTCGCCGTACGCCACCCACCGGAACGGCCCCTTCCCGAAGTCCCCCGGCGCCACCCACCACTCGATCGCCGCGCCCGTCAGCTCACTGCGCCAGCCCTCCAC
>CANJQH010000112.1 GCA_947476335.1 Anaerolineae bacterium
GAGTATTTTCGCTTTGTCCTTTCCTTGCTCATCCTGACTGACATGGTACTCATCTCCTGCGTCCGGGAAAGTGAGTACGTACCAAACTTAGTAGTCCGTCCAGGCAAAACTTGTGAGCATCTGCCCTGTGCGAACCTTGCCTACAACCCACATTGCGCCCACATTGCGCCCACATTGCGCCCACATTGCGCCTACATTGCGGCCACATTGCGACGCAGCAATTTCCCACGGGTGCGGTTGTGCATCCCAGACCGATGGTCTGGGCTAGGACTGCGTCGCGCCTTTGGCGCTTTTTCAGCCTTGAAAGGGCGTACTTCGATTCAGCCAGGGTTTGTGCTGAAGGCGCGGTCCTGGCTGTGGTGGCAGCGCCGATATCGGGATGTTTCGTGGGGACCCGCAAGTTTTGCGCGGACGGCTAGTAGCGTACTTTGCCGAGTGCCGTCAGATCAGCGAGCACGGCTGCGGAGGCGGTTGCGTTGTCGCAGGGGAAGCGCGGTGTGCCTGTGCTGTCGAGCAGTGTGAAGGCGAAGCCGGATGCGCCGGCGAGCAGCGGATCCTGTGCCGGCCCGCTGCGCAGTTGAAGTACGCGCAGCGTTGGCTGGCGTACGCGTGTGGACTCGATGGCGGGGGCGACGCGGCCTTCGCAGAGCGCCACACCGTGGAATTCAGCGCGGAAGGTTGCGTCGGTGGTAAAAAATCGGGGATTATTCCAGTAATAGTTGAGGTAATCGCGCGGCCAGTACCAGATTTGACGTTGCCAGTCGACGCCGAGCAATTCGGTGGTGTATAGCCGCGACCGACTGAACAGCCATGTGGAGCCGGATGCTGGGCCGACTGTGAACGACAGATGTGACTGTGCCTGCTTCAGGGCGATGGCGATGTTGGCGGCGATCAGTCCGAAGAACAGGCTGGAGCCGAGTATGCGGCGCAGGAAATCTCGGCGCGTATGAGTTTGCAAAGACTGGGTTTTGTTCATTATGGGATGTTCTGTATGCAGTAGCCGGCGTCGACGCAGCGCTGGCGCAGGATTTCGAGATCTTCGGGGGTGACTTTCGTTTTGCAGTATCCGCGCGCCACACAATGGCTGAGAAAGTCATCGAGTTTCCAGCGTGATTCGGCGCGGGCAGCGGCGTCGTCGAGAAAAATGGGTTTGCCGAGGTCGTCGAGGCCATAGACGTGCCGATTGACGATGTGCGGTTCAGCGCGCGGGTCGGACATGGCGGCGGCCCATTCCTGCATGGTGACGGGGTGGTCGAACAGTGCTGGATCGATGATGGCGTAGCGGATGACGCCGTCGTCCCCGCGCACGGGTACGGCGGGCGCGATGTGCCAATTCCAGACGACTTCTTCATCGTTGCCGTATGGGCCCTGGTAGACGTATGTAGTGGGCACGCGCAGATCGCCGCGGATGACGACTTTTTTGATCGCGTCGATGTCAATGCCGTAGCGGGCGGCGATGCGGTGCACCATGACATCGGCGCGAGCGTAGCAGCCGTCGGCGGGGAAGGCGAAGGGAATATCTGCTTCGTCTGCCATATCAGCGAAAACGGCGCCGATCTGCGTGATAGACAGCGCGATGATCGGTGGGGTGGGCGTCGGCAGCGGAATTTCGGTGATGTGAATGCCGAGACGGAGGCGACTCCACAGCCAGTCAAGCCAGTCGTCGACGAACGATGACGAAGCGGAAGCGGTGAAGAGGGCGGCGGCGTCGGCATCGGCGGCGGCGATGATTTCGTCGGAGCTGCGGGCGGCGTGTTCAAGCTGGCTGAGCATGCGGCGCATACGCGCGAGTTCGTCCGTGGTGTTGCGCATGTGAGCGTCGACGTCTTCGCGGGCATACGACTGCCATCCACCGTCGAGCCTGCTCCATGCGGAGGCGACCGAACCGTGCAGGGCGTCGGTCGAGGCGGCATGTCCGGCGAGCGCGCTGGAGCCGGATCGCAGTGGTTCAGCTGCGAGGGCGAGTGAGTTTGACATGCGCACGAGCGTAGCGAAATGATGGCGCGATATCCCTGACAATTGCTGTCTGGATAGTCAGTTTAGGTAGCTATTCAGGCCCAAATCAGTATTTCCCGCGAAAAATGCGCATTTTTCGCGTTGAAAAATCGGATAGCCTGAGCAGTTCCCAGTTTATTGGCGACGACTGCTGACGGCAGACGATGGGTGGCGGTTTGTGCCGGGGCGCGTGCGGTTGGTGCAAGCCTTGGCTGAATCGAAGTGCGTTCGTGCCGGGCTACTGCTTATTGTTTATTGCGATGCCGGTGTCTGTATGGCATTGCACGCAGGCATGCTGCATGGTGGGCTGGTGCAGGTAATGTTCCGCGTCGGTGGAGTAGTGAGTGAGGTGGCAGTCACTGCAGAGGATATTGGTCTGGTAGGAGGTGAGGCCGCGGGCGATGACGGCCTGCGCATCGGAGGTCGAATCTTTGGGCGGGGTGAGGGGCGCGCCGCTTTTCCACAATGCGTATGCGACGGGGAGTGTGTTGTGCATGTGATTTTCGATGCCGGCGATGAGCAGCGTCGACGTGTGGCAACTGATGCAGGAGTCGTTGGCGAGGTGTGGTGCACTGAGCGCGGCCGAGCCGATGTAGGTGGCGATGCCGTTGGTGTCGGTGATGGCGGTGGCAGCGGCTTCGACGCCTTCTTTTTCGCCGCGCAGGAGCCAGACAAGTGAGATGCGGGCTGAGAGGCCGAGCGTCTCGAGATGGGCGAGGGTGTGGCCGTCGCCGCGGTGGCAGTCGATGCAGTTCAGGCTGCCGCCCTGGCCACGGATTTGCTGATAGTGGAAGCTGGAGAGATCGAGTGCGATGCTGCCGGCGAGTGCGGCTTCGGCGCGTTTGAAGTAGGCGTCGTGCTGGTCGGTGTGGCAGGCGAGGCAGGTGGCGTCCTGATCGAGCCGTGCGTCGACGGTGCTGGCGGAAAGGTAAATGCCGGCGGCGAGTGCGAGGAAGACGACGATGAGAAAGCCGGCTTGAAGCGGCCGGCCGTTGCGGCGACGCAGACGTCCTTCGAGCGAGATTTCATACTCGTCCTCAAGTTCGAAGGGATCGTCGTAGGAAGGCATGGGGAAGAGAGTGGATAGTGAGCTGGATGATTACTGTTTACTATTACTATCCACTACTCACTATCTACGAGCCACTATCTACTACCCACTCGTCGAGCCGGTATGTGATGAAAAACGATCACGCCGGTGCCGAAGAGCACGGCGATGACCGAGACGAGCACGGCCGTGGGGAGGCCGGAGGCGCCGACGGTCCAGGCGTCGGGACGGAAGAGCAGCTCAGTCCATGCGCGGCCGATGCCGTACCAGATGAAATAGAGGCCGGCGACATCGCCGTCGCGCAGGCGCGGGGCGTAGCGGCGGGCGATGAACATGAGCAGGGCGAAGCCGGCCAGGTTCCACATGCTTTCGTAGAAGAATGTCGGGTGAAAGCGGGTGTCTGGCGGGAACTTCGTGAGGTCGGTGAAATCGAAGGCGCGGGTGCGAATGCGGTGTTCGGCGGAGATGGTGATGCCCCACCATGAGGAACCGGTGGGACCGCCATAGAGTTCCTGGTTGGCAAAATTGCCCCAGCGGCCGATTGCCTGACCGAGGGCGACGCCGGGGGTGATGCAGTCGGCGAGGCGCCAGAAGGGAAATTTGGCGCGCACGGCGGTGATGAGCACGCCGAGGGCGCCGCCGAGGAGGCCGCCAAAGATGCCGAGCCCGCCGTTGCGAAGGTTCAAAATCTGCAGCGGGTTTTGTGAATAGTAGGCCCAGCCACTGTTGGTGCCGTCTCCGGGCGACGAAAACACGTGGTACAAGCGCGCGCCGACGATACCGAGTCCGAGCACGGTGATCATGGCATTCCAGGCGATGTTGGGATCGTGCTCGCGTCGCTCGAGTTCGCGCGCAGCGACCCAGGTGGCGGCGAGCATGCCGCTGGTGAGGATGATGCCGTACCAGTAGACGGGGAACCCGAAGATTTCGAAGGCGACACGAGGGCCCATAGTTTGAGGATTATAGGGTGGGTCGGGGTGCGGGGGGGCGTGGGCTGGGGAAGCGACCGCCCCTTTGGGGCTGGCCGCTGGTCTGCCGCGGTGGACCGCGCCGGCGGCGCTCATGTTCCGTCGAAAAAGCGCCGAAGGCGCGACGCAGCCCCAGCCCAGACCCTCGGTCTGGGTGACGGCCCGCGCCATTTCGTGAAATCTGCCCCAAACGGCGGATGCACCCGGGCGTGGGCATACGTGCTGGGCGTAGCGTGCCACGTGCGCCAGCCCCGGGTGACGGCGCCGCAACGAAACGTGATCCAAACTGACCCCAAACGGTGGATGTACCCCAGAGAGTCAGCGCGCTCAAGATGCGAAGGCAAAAATTCGTCGGTACTGGGGTACTATTTGCATCGATATTTCACGTAGACGTAGAGAGGAACACATGGGAATACTAACGGGAAAGAAAGCGCTCATTTTCGGTGTGGCGAACGACCATAGCATTGCTTGGGGCATTTCGCAGGCATTTCATCGTGAGGGCGCTGAGCTGGGTTTCAGCTACGCCGGTGACAAACTTGAGCGGCGCGTGCGGCCGCTGGCGGCGTCGCTGGGGTCGGATTTCGTGGAGCCGTGCGACGTGTCGCAGGACGCGGATATTGCGACGGTGATGGAGAAGGCCAAGGCGCGCTTCGGCGAAATCGACATCCTGGTGCACTCGATCGCGTTCGCCAACCGCGACGACCTGAGCGGACCGTATTACAACGTCAGCCGCGACGGGTTCAAGACGGCGATGGATGTCAGCGTGTACTCGTTCACGGCGCTGGCGCGCGCGGCGCTGCCGATCATGAAGCCGGGCGGGTCGATGCTGACGCTGACGTATCTCGGCTCGGTGCGCGCCGTGCATCACTACAACGTGATGGGCGTGGCGAAGGCGGCGCTGGAGGCGAGCGTGCGCTATCTGGCGATGGACATGGGCGCGGACGAGAAGCGCATCCGTGTGAACTCGATTTCGGCCGGCCCGATCCGTACGCTGGCCGTGGCCGGCATTCAGGGGTCGCGGCAGATGATCAGCGAGTTCGCCAAGGTGAGCCTGCTCGGCCGCAACATTTCGATCGACGACGTCGGCAACAGCGCGGCGTATTTGTGCTCGGACTTGGCGTCGGGCGTGACGGGTGAGATCCACTATGTGGACGCGGGCTACAACGTGGCCGGCTTCCCGGCGGATGGATGAATGCAGGAAGCTCTGAGTTCTGGGTTTCGAGTGCTGGGCGCTCGGAACTCGGAGCTTGGAACTCGGAACTTAGCAAATGCGCCCAACTTCAATTACCGCTGACCGAACGACGGCGCGGCTGGCGATCACCTGGGACGATGCTCCGCCGTCGTCGATTTCGTTCAAAGTATTGAGCGACCTGTGTCCGTGCGAGCTGTGCTCGACGGAGCGCAGCAACCCGGACCCGTTGAAGGTGATTCGGCCGCGTTCGTACGAGCTCGAGTCGATCGTGCCGATCGGCTCGTATGCGGTGAACATCATGTGGAAGGGCGGCTGCCACTATGGGCTGTACTCGTGGGAGCGGTTGCAACAGCTGGCGGCGGTGGAAGTGAAGATGAAGGGGGGCTGACGGACGGCGGACCGCAGACCGCAGACGGCGGTCGTTCTACGGCACGGCGAAGAACGTTTCCGGGCCGAAGAAGATTCCGGCGCGATGCACCAGGCGCAGCCCCTCTGCGCCGGTGTTCACTTCGAACACCATTGTGCGGCGCGCGAGTGAATCGCCGCGGCGCAGTTCGGCGGCGAGCAGTGCGTCGGCGCCGAGGTCGAGCTGTCTGTGTTCGAACACGGCGCCGCTTTCGTCACGGATCGTGAAGCGTTCCGGCGCGATCCTGCAGCGTTCGGCGTTGCATTCGATGGAGACGAACATCTGCACGTATTCCTTCCCCGGTGCGGGAGATGGGTTGAAGTGGCCGGCTGTGTGCACTTCGTCGTTCGCCGGCCGCACGATGTCGACCTGCAGCGCGTAGTCGCCGGCGGTGACGGTGTCGCCGGCGGTGTGCGTGAGGGTGGGCGCCGTACATGCGGTGACGCAGCAGAGCAGCGCCGCCAGCAGGAGGCCGATGCGGCGTGGGCGAGAGAAGGGGCGTGAGGAGTCGAGCATGGCGAGTCTGGTTAAGCGCA
>CANJQH010000113.1 GCA_947476335.1 Anaerolineae bacterium
CTTTGCGGGGGAGGCGAATCTGCCGGACAAAACTTATGGACAGGAACTTAGCCCAGACCATCGGTCTGGGATGCACAACCGCACCCGTGGGAAATTGCTGCATCGCAATATGGGCGCAATATGGGCGCAATACGAGCGCAATATGGGTTGTAGGCAAGGTTCACACAGGGCAGACGCTCACAAGTTTTGCCTGGACGCACTACTAATGCCAGATGCACCCACGGGCGGAGTGAATTTTTATATGTGTGTGCGTGTAAACAAAACACGTCACTTGCGCAGATGCGACTGTGGGCCTATAAGGGAGCCAGACCATGAAGATCACAGATCTCAAATGCGCCGTCATGGGCGGCTACCCGATCGTTCGCATCACGACAGACGAGGGCATCGAAGGCATTGGTCAGGCGGAATGCAGCAAACCGTATCTGAAGCCCCACGTGCTCTTCTACAAAAAATACATCCTCGGTGAAGATCCAACGGACGTCGAGCGCGTCATGCTGAAGATTCGCCGCCTCGGCAGCTTCAAACCGTGGGGCGCGGCCGTCAGCGCGATCGAATTTGCGCTATGGGACATTGCCGGCAAGGCAGCGGGCGTGCCCGTTTACAAACTGCTCGGCGGAAAAGTCCGCGACCAGGTGCGCGTCTACAACGGTGGTGTGCGTTTCAAAATGGAAGGGCTCGAGCCGGAGCATTTTGCCGACAACATAGCAAAAATGATGGCGCGGCCCGAAGGCTTCAGCATCATCAAGCAGGGCATTGCGTTTCACAGCTGGATGCCGCATGGTGTGCCTGATTTTTTCTACGGCACGCCACAGGAAGGGCCACCGCACCCCAATCGCGGCCTGCTCACCGAACGCGGACTCAAGCACATCATCGCCTGCGTCGAAGCCATGAAAGCCGTGACCGGCGACAAAATTGGCCTGGCGCTCGACTGTGGGCCGGGCTTCACCGTGCCCGACGCGATCCGGCTGGCGAAGGCGATGGAGCCGTACAACCTGATGTGGCTCGAGGACATGCTCACCGGTGATTACACGCCGTACGTGATGGCTGACTTGTACCGTGAAGTGACTCGCAGCACATCGACGCCAATTCACACTGGCGAGCAAATTTACCTGCGCCAGAACTTCCGCGAGCTGATCGAAAAAAAGGCCGTCAACGTCATCGGCCCGGATCCGGCAGACATCGGCGGTATCGCCGAGCTGAAATGGGTGGCGGAGTACGCAGACATGCACGGCGTGCTGATGGCGCCGCACGGCACTATCGACGGTGTGATCGGCCTCGCCGCGCATGTGCACGCAGCTGCAGCCATGCCGCATAACTACATCGCGCTGGAGTATCCGTACACCAGCGACGAATGGTGGTACGACATCGTCGAAGGCCTGCCGACGCCGATCGTAAAGAACAGCATGATCGACGTGGCTGCGTTCAACCGGCCCGGCCTCGGCGTGAAGTTCGATGTGGACAAGGCGCTGAAACACCTCGAACCTGAAGATGCCGACTTCTTCGATTAAGTCGCTCTGAAAGCACGCACTGCGTTTCAGCCAGGGCTTGCGCCGACAACGCCGCCCTGGCGCGACGCAAGCGGGCGACGCAAGCGTCGCCCCTACTTGCGTCCGGCCGGGGTTTCGGTGATTTCGACCTGAATCGTAGGCAGCGACAATTCGGCGCGCAGCTCATCCGGCTTCATGAGCACCGGCTGCACCTGATGCGTACCCACGGGCAGATTGGTCACATCAACCAAAACGCGCACATCCGCCTGCGAAACCTCATTCAGGCGCGGCAACGGACCGGACAAGCGCACTTCGACGACCTCGGGCGAAATCGATGAGCGCAGTCCGCTTGCCAATCCAATGACGATTGGCTGGCGCGTCACCGTGCGCACCCCCTGCTGCGCCTCAACGCGCACACGCACCTGCACCGCCGTGTTTTCGCCGACAAGCGTGACCCCGGTGGGTACGCGCAGCCCGACGCGATCCTCCACCGATTCAGTCACACCCTCAACGTTGACATCAAGTGTCTCGATAAAGCCGGGAAGCTTCTGAATTTCGTCCTTGTTGCCGAAAACCGTCACGATCTGCGGATCCGCCATGATCGACGTAATCGCATAACTATCCGCAGGCAAGCCGCGCGTCTTCACACTAACCGCCAGCGTGCGATAGTTGCTCAGCTGTTCAATCGGCACAGTCACGAGCGCTTCCATCGGCGACAACGTCACACCAGTGACAAGATTGCTGTCGCGATCTCGTGGCACCAGGCGCACGCGCTGCTGCAGATTCGAACGCACCTCATCAAGCGAGACGATGGCATCGACGCTGGCAATTCGCTCGATCACCGCCTCAGTCGCGCTGACGACGACCGTCACCACATCGCTGCGCCCATCACGCGCCTGATAGCCAAGCGCCGGCGTTCCGATCGTGCTGACGCGCACAGGAAACGCTCGCTGCAGCACACGTTCGAGCAGCACCGTCGCAGTCAGTGGTCGTGAGGAAATCACTGAAGCGGGTCTTTTCATCAGCTGCGGAAGCAGCGACACCACATGTTCGCCGATGGCAAGCGAGCGCAGATCAAGCGTTACCAGCGCGTTGTCCGCCTGTGCAAGTTCGCCGAGCACAGTCTGCGGTGCGCGCACGCGGACCGTGACAGTGGGCGGCAGCGCGCTACTGAGTAACACATCACCCGCGCTCGGTGCATCGAAAACGACGCGCGCCGACACATCCTCTTCGAGGATGGGATCTTCCTGCAACTGATTGAACACCCAGACGGCGAGCGCAAGCAACACAGCCAGCGCCATCAAACCAACGTTCTTTCCAATCCAACCTGACATATGCTGATTATAGGTTTCCGCTGCGAATCTCACGTACACTACGCCGAATCATGGGAACTGAAGCATTGTCGCCCGTCTGGGCTCGCGCATTTGACATCGAACTCGACCGCGGAGAAGGAGCATATCTCTTCGACACAAAAGGGGAACGCTACATCGACTTCACCTGCGGCATCGGCGTAACGAACACCGGCCACGCGCACCCGCGCGTCGTCAAGGCGATTCAGGATCAGGCTGCCAAGCTCATTCACGGCCAGATGGCGATGGGCTGGAGCCGCCCGTTACTGGACGTGACTGAAGAACTGAAAAGCATCCTTCCGGCTGGCATCGACACATTCTTCTTTTCGAACAGCGGCGCTGAGGCGGTCGAAGCTGCAGTGAAGCTGGCACGCCAGGCGACCGGCCGCACGAACATCATCGTGTTCGAGGGTTCGTTCCACGGCCGCACTGCGCAGACGATGGCGATGACGATGAGCAAGTACAGCTACCGGCAGAAGTATCAGCCGCTGCCGTCGGGCATCTACGCTGCGCCCTTCGCCTACTGCTATCACTGCCCGATCGCGCGCAAGACGATGAGCGACGCCGAACGCGCCGTGCTGAGCGCGTCTTGCCCAAACGACGAAGCAAACGCATGCTGCGGCTACGCACCTGATCAGCTGCGTTATCTGCTGAAGACACAGAGCGCGCCGCACGAGACGGCGGCCATCGTCATCGAGCCGGTGCTCGGTGAAGGCGGCTACGTCGTGCCGCCCACCTCGTTCCTGCGCGAACTGCGCAGCATCTGCGACGAACATGGCATCCTGCTGGTGTTCGATGAAATCCAGACCGGCTTCGGCCGCACCGGCAAATTCTTTGCCCTCGAGCATTCAGGCGTAATCCCCGACATCGTCATCATGGCGAAGGGCCTCGCCAGCGGCATGCCGATTTCGTGCGTAGCTTCGCGCCGCGAAGTAATGGCAAAGTGGGCGCCGGGCTCACATGGGGGCACCTACGGGCCAAACATCGTGTCGCTGGCCGCCGCGCGCGAAACGATCCGTGTAATGAAGGAAGAGCGCCTCGTCGAAAACGCGGCCGAGCGCGGCACACAGCTCATGGACGGATTGCGCAAGCTGCAGGCGGATTTCCCATCCATCGGCGACGTGCGCGGCGCCGGCTGCATGATTGGCACCGAGTTCGTCGATGCACAAGGCAATCCCGACGCGACAATCACAACGAAGCTGATCAAGTACTGCACCGACCACAAGCTGCTGCTGCTCACCTGCGGCACCTACGGCAATGTAATCCGCTGGATTCCACCACTCGTAGTCACCGCCGAACAAATCGACAATGCGCTGCAGATTTTTGCTGCAGCGTTAGACTCCGTGCAGGCATAACTTTCAGAATCTATGCTGACCGAACTTCGTGTCCGTGATTTCGCCATCATCGATGCGTTGAACGTCGAGTTCGCCCGCGGCCTGTGTGTGCTGACGGGCGAAACCGGCGCAGGCAAGAGCATCATCGTCGATGCGATCGCATTACTGCTCGGGGACAAGGCTGAGGCCCATATGGTGCGCTCCGGCTGCGAGCGGGCAATGATCGAGGGCCATTTCAACATCGATCGCCGGCGCTACATCGAAGTCGATGCGCTGCTGCGTGAACACAACCTCGACGACGAAGGAGATGTGGTCACGCTGGCGCGCGAAGTGCGCACAAGCGGGCGGACGATCTGTCGTGTGAATGGCCGCACGGTCAGCCAGCAGACTCTGCGCGAAATTGGCGAGCTGCTGGTGGACGTGCATGGCCAGAGCGAGCATCTATCGCTGCTGCGTGTGCGCGAACACGTGAACCTGCTCGACCGCTTCGCCGGTCTGTGGGACGTACGCGCACAGGTTGCGGCAAAGTACGCCGAGCTGCGCAGCGTGCGCCGGCGGCTCGAAGAAATCGAGCGCAGTGCGCGCGAGCGCGAACGGCGCGTCGACATGCTGCGCTTTCAGGTCGACGAAATTAAATCAGCGCGGTTGAAGCCTGGGGAAGAAACGGCGCTCAGTGAAGAACATCGCCGTCTGGCAAACGCCGAAGCGCTGGCTGCATGGGCGGACGAAGCCAGTGCGGCGCTGTACGACGGCACGCGTGAGCGGCCGGCGGCGCTCGATCAAATCGCCGAAGCGCGGAAAGCGCTCGACAACCTGGCGCGCTACGACCCAAGCTTCGCCGAGCAGGCACGTGCGCTGGCTGACGCCAACGCCGTCATCGATGATGTAACGCGCACGGTGCGCTCGTACCGCGACTCAATTGAATTCAATCCACAGCGGCTGCAGCGCGTCGAAGATCGGCTCGAGCTGTTCAAAAAGCTCAAGCGCAAGTATGGTGAGACGATCGATGCGGTGATCACGTTCGGCGAAACAGCTGTGCGCGAGCTCGATCAGGTTGAAAACGCCGCCGAGCACATCGAGGCGCTGCAGAAGGAAGCGCAGGTGCTGCTCGCCGAAATGAAAAAGATGGCCTCCGATCTGAGTGAGCGCCGCAAGCGCGCCGCCACAGTGCTGGCGCGCGGCGTAGAGGGCGAGCTGCAAGATTTGCGCATGGCTGCAGCGCGCTTCGAAGTGCACATCGATGCACAGGAGCCGGATGCGACCGGCGCCGACCGCGTCGAGTTCATGATCGCGCCGAACCTGGGCGAAGGGTTAAAGCCGCTGGCAAAGGTGGCCTCCGGTGGCGAGACGGCACGCCTGATGCTGGCGCTGAAGGCGGTACTAAGCCGTGAAGGCACACACGCACCGCCCACGCTGATCTTCGACGAAGTCGATACCGGCATCGGCGGCCGCGTCGGCGCCACGGTGGGCGACAAACTGTGGGGGCTGACACACACGCATCAGGTTCTGTGTATCACGCACCTTCCGCAACTGGCGGCGTATGGAGATGTGCAGATAAAGGTCGAAAAGCGCCTCGCCGACGGGCGCACGAGCACCCATGTGCGCACGCTCACGCGACCGGAACGCATCGAGGAGATCGCACAGATGCTGGGCACCACAGGCAGCACAGGCATGAGCAGTGCCGAGCAACTACTGCGCGAGGCGGAACAGAAGAAGGGGAAGTGATATCGGATTTCGTAATTACTCAAGCCTAAGTGGTCGGTCCAGGCAAAACTTGTGAGCGTCTGCCCTGTGCGAACCTTGCCTACAACCCACATTGCGCCCACATTGCGCCCACATTGCGCCCACATTGCGCCCACATTGCGACGCAGCAATTTCCCACGGGTGCGGTTGTGCATCCCAGACCGATGGTCTGGGCTAGGACTGCGTCGCGCCTTTGGCGCTTTTTC
>CANJQH010000114.1 GCA_947476335.1 Anaerolineae bacterium
CGACCTTCTGCAACGCCCGGATGACGTTCCGCGCTTCCTCAAGATCATGGATTTCTTCCGGCTTCACCATTTCGAAAACCTTAAGTCAGCTTCGCGATTTCGGCAAGTGCAGTTGTGCACCCGGTAAACAAATACCGCGGATATCAATGGGGCTTTGCGCACTCCCAAGAAGCACTTAAAGAAGCAAAGCACTTATAAAAATGCCGCGTCACCGCCGCAGTGCCTGCGCGTATTCGTTCGCAGTCGTATAGCGCACCATGATCCACGCTTCGCCGCCCGGCGCACCGTCGTAGCGCACGCGCCAGAACACTTTGTCTGGTGAGATGCCGAGCACGGTGAAGCGCGTGCCGCTCGCCGCTTTCGCCACTACTTTCCCTTTGGTGCTGGGCGTTGTGCGCACGAGCAGTTTGCTGCTACCGGTGTTTGACACGGCGATTGCTTCGGTGCTGGCTGGTGTTGCTGAGCTGGGGATGGTGGGCAGGGTATCGATGGTTGCTGGCATGGGCGCTGCCGGAATGGCTGGCGCTGCCGGAATGGCTGGCGCTGCTGGAGCTGCCACGGGCACGGCCGCCTGCGTGGGCGCAGCTGTGCCGTTCATCGCGGCAGCGGCAGCGGCGTTCGGCGTCACCACCGAGCTGTGCACGTATGCCGTCGCACCCTGATACTGAATCTGGAACCATTGTTTGTCGGCGGTTACGGCAGTGGCGGGGAAAGATGCGCCTTGTGCAGCCTGGCCGATGATGGCGGCGCTGTAGCTCGGCTTCGCACGGATGTTCACTTGTTCCAGCTGGACGTTTACGGCCGGCCCTGCTGCGGCTGCGACGATGGGAGCTTGCGCAGCCGGCGCCATCGGGGCGACGACGGGTGCGGAGCCGTCGATGATCACGAGTTCGGCATCGTCGACGAATACGTCGTTGTGCTTGACTGGAAAATCAGCGCTGCTATCGAAAATAGCGGTCACCTGATCAGACGCAGCCGTGGCTTCGACTGAAATTTGTACGTATTGATCGTATTGCCGCGTGGGCGTGCCGCAGACGAGGGTTGGGAGCGAGAAATTCGGCGCGGCAATTGTCATGCCGGCCGTGTCGATGCAGGCGCGCGCCTGCAGTCCGCCGGACTGAAAGTTCGAGTTGGGCTGGTCGCCATTGGTAGACCACAGCTGTACCCAGATGCTGAAGCGCAGGCGCGTGCCCGGCTTGATGTTGCGCACGTTTTGCAACACGCCGGCTGAACGCTGCAGCGAATAGAAATTGAAAAAGCTCGCCGCCGTCGGATAGCTGCGCACGCGCGACTTTTGTTCGGACACGTCGGCGTTCATCGGGCGAAATTCTGGCTCGCGGTTAACCTGATCCTGATTTTTTTCAGTATTGCTTTTGCATGTCCAGAACGCAGTCCATGCGCGTGGGGTGACGGCGTTGTCTTTGCTTACACCGGGCGCGCACGGATTCGAGTTGGTTTGCGTTGGCCAGCTGAAATCTGGATTGTCGAGCAGATTAGGTCCGCTGGTCTGTGCTGCGGCTGGCGCACCAGTGCCAATCATGAAGATGACGGTTGCGGCTGCTGCAAGTCCGCTCACGACGCGTCGCCGAAGGTTCACATTCATGGCGGCGATTATAGAGATCGCGAATGAGGCCCGTTCGTGCGGGGTGCATCCGCCGTTTGGGGCAAACGTTGACCGCGCGTTGCTGCTCCGCCACCACCCGGGGCTTGCGTACCTTCGATGCTTCGCCTCGGGACCGCCCCTGCGGGGCGAGGGTCTGGTTTGCCGCGGTGGACCGCTGCCGCCATTTCGTGAAATTCGCCCCAAACGGCGGATGCACTCCACAATGTGATTTATTGTAACTACTCAGGCCCGCCATTTTCCAACGCGAAACACACTATTCTCTCCCCCTTCGGGGGAGAGAATAGTGTGTTTCGCGGGAAATACTGATTTGGGCCTGAGTAGTTACGATTTATCCATACTGCGCGGTATAATTTCGATTCGCACATGAACGAGGCTGGCCGATCGTGGTTCATACCGCCGGTGGCCTTTTCCGCGTGTACCCATTTAGTTACGAACACAAATAATCTGTGAGTGACGAAGTAGTTCCCCCGACTCCTGAAGACGCTGTGTTGGCTGATGCAGGCGCCGAGACGCCCGGCACCAACGGTCGAATTCTGGACGTCAGCATCGATCAGCAGATGCGCACGGCGTATCTTGATTACGCAATGAGCGTGATCGTGAGCCGTGCGCTTCCGGACGCACGGGATGGCATGAAGCCTGTGCAGCGTCGTATCTTGTACGTGATGCACGACACTGGCGCGCGTGCGGCGGCGCCATATCGCAAGAGCGCGCGCGTTGTAGGCGACGTGCTTGGCAAATATCATCCGCATGGCGATCAGTCCGTCTACGATGCCATGGCGCGCATGGCGCAGAATTTTTCGATTCGCTATCTGCTCGTTGACGGCCAAGGAAACTTTGGCTCGATCGATGGCGATCCGCCGGCGGCCATGCGTTACACCGAAGCGCGGCTTTCGCGCGTTTCGGAAGAGCTGCTGGCTGACCTTGAGAAAGACACAGTTGACTGGAATGACAACTACGATGGCACGATTCAGGAGCCGGCAGTGCTGCCGGCTGCGCTGCCGAATTTGCTGCTTAATGGTGCGACAGGCATTGCCGTTGGTATGGCAACGAACATTCCGCCGCATAACCTCGGCGAATTGTGCAGTGCTGTGACGTATCTCATTGATCAGTGGGGCGATCTCGATTCGATTACGGTCGAAGATCTGATGCGCTTTGTGCCGGGCCCCGATTTCCCAACGGGTGGACTAATCCTCGGCCGAGAGGGCATTGCGCAGGCGTATGGCAGCGGCCACGGCCGCATCGTCATGCGCGGCGTGGCTGAGATCGCTGAGATGAAGGGCGGCCGCCAACAGATTCTGGTCACCGAGCTGCCGTATCAGGTGAACAAGGCTACGCTGATCGAGCGCATCGCAGAGCTGGTCAATGTCGGCCGCATCGAGGAAATCAGCGACATCCGCGATGAAAGCGATCGCCGCGGCATGCGCATTGTGATCGAGCTGAAGCGCGGAGCGCAGGCGCCGCGCGTGTTGAATCGGCTGTACAAGTTCACTGCGCTGCAAGGCACTTTCAGCGTGCAATGTCTGGCGCTCGTGGCCGACGAAAACGGGCGCAATCAGCCGCGTTTGCTCAGTCTGAAGCGTGCGCTCGTGATCTTCATTGAGCATCGGCGCGAAGTGATCCGGCGGCGTAGCGAATTTGAATTGCGCAAAGCCCGCGCCCGCGCACACATTCTCGAAGGTCTGCGCATCGCGCTCGACTTCATCGACCGCGTCATTGCTATTATTCGCGGGGCCATCGACGTCGACGACGCCAAGAGCGGGTTGATGAGCGAGCTTGGTCTGAGCGATCTGCAGTCGCAGGCCATCCTTGATATGCAGCTGCGCCGTCTGGCTGCGCTTGAGCGCCGCAAAATCGACGAGGAATATGCCCAGGTTCTTGAGACCATTGCGTGGCTTGAAGACCTGCTGGCGAGCCCGGCGAAAATTCTGGCGCTCATCAAAGAAGACACGGAGCGCCTTTCCGCAAAATATGCCGACGCTCGCCGGACGCGCATCGAAATAGGACTACGCGAGGTGTTTGATGATGACGAGCTCATCCCCGACACCAGTGTGCTGATCTCGCTGACCGCCCGCGGTTACATCAAGCGCACTCTGGCCGATGCATATCGCGCACAGCATCGCGGCGGCCGCGGCGTCTCCGGCATGGCCACCAAGGAAGAAGATGAAGTTACTTTCCTTGTCAATGCGCGCACACATGACACCGTGCTCTTTTTCAGCGACCTTGGCCGGGTGTATGCGCTTAAGACGCATCAGATCACTGAGGCTGCGCGTGATGCCAAGGGTACCTACCTCTCCAACCTCATCTCGCTCGGTGAGAAGGAAAAAATCACCGCGATGCTGCCGATCTCCAAGGACACCATGGCGCAGATGAACGCCGCTCGCGCAGAGGCGGCTGACGAAGCCGAAGCTGAAATCGAAGTTGACGTCGAGGGTGACGTCGAAGTTGATGTCGAGGGTGACGTCGAAGTTGATGTCGAGGGTGATGAAATTGTGATGGTCAGCGCAGAAGGGGAGGCTCCCAGCATGGGAGAACCTCTTGAAGTTTCCCCGGAGGCAGCTGCTGTGGCTGTACCCGGACTACGCACGCCTACCATTGCGATGTGCACGCGTCGCGGCAAGATCAAGCGCGTCGACCTCGCGTCATTTGCGAATATCCGCAGCAGCGGCTTAATCGCGATGACCCTCGCTGCGGGCGACGAGCTCACTTACGTGCGCCTCACTTCGGGCGATGGTGAGCTTATGGTTGTGACTGCGCTTGGTCAGGCGCTGCGCTTCGACGAAACCGCCGTGCGCCGCATGGGGCGCTCGGCATCTGGAGTGCGCGCGATGCGCCTGAAGAAGGAAGGGGATTCGATTGCTGGCATGGAAGTCGTTGAACCGGACGGATTTCTGCTGATTGTGACTGAGCTCGGTTTCGGCAAGCGAACCCCGCTTGAGGATTACAGCGTCAAGGGGCGTGGCGGTGGCGGTATGCGCACGATGACAAACGAGATCGACAAGGCTGGTCAGCTGGTAGCAGCACGTGTGGTACAGGAAAGCGACCAGATCACGCTGATCACCGGCGACGGCACAGTGATTAGACAAAAAGTGAGCACTGTGCCGACGAGCGGCCGTTCTGCGCGCGGTTCGCGGCTGATTAACCTGCGCGAGGGTGATGCAGTGGCGAGTGTGGCGCGCTTGGCGGCCATCGAGTAAATCATGTCTCACTCTCATCCATCTGGTTCGCTGCGCGATCTGTTTTCCGCGATTGACTCGTCGCGCGCAGCGACCCGCGTGTGTGTGCCGCCGAAGACCGACGTGCACACACTGGCTGCTGAATTATTCAACTTCCTATTCCCGATCAACTGCGCGCGCGACTGGAGCGCCGAAGTGCGGCATGGAGTGCTGCGCGCGCATTTGTCGGCGTTGCTGAAGCAGACGCTCGAGTCTTCACAATCGCACGCGACAAGTGTGGCGGATGCGTTTCTGTTGCAGTTGCCCGGCGTCTACGATCGCCTGCTCGAGGATGTGTCTGCGGCGCTTGCGTTCGATCCGGCGGCTGAAAGCGGTGAGGAAGTTGTGACTTCGTATCCCGGCTTTTACGCGATCGCGATCTATCGGCTGGCGCATGAGCTGCATCATTTGAATGTGCTACTGCTGCCGCGTATGCTCACCGAATATGCGCACAGCGTCACCGGCATCGATATTCATCCGGCGGCCAGCATCGGGCGCTCATTTTTTATCGATCATGGCACCGGCATCGTCGTCGGCGCTACTGCCGTGATCGGTGACAACGTCAAGCTGTATCAGGGCGTCACGCTGGGGGGCTTGCAGGTCGATAAATCGCTCGCTGGCACCAAGCGTCACCCGACGATCGAAGACAACGTGATCATTTATGCCAACGCCACCATTCTTGGTGGTCAGACGGTGGTGGGCCGCGATTCGATCATCGGCGGCAACGTCTTTCTGACGGACTCGGTGCCCCCTATGTCGCTCGTTTATCACCGCAGCCAAGTCAGTGTGCGGCAGAAGGGTGGCATGGCGCCGCAGCATACGGCGCTTGATTTTGTGATCTGACACATCTTGCGCGTTTGCCGGCTGCATGAACTTCCTGCGATTCGCACCTCGTGAGCGCAATCGAGGAGCGAATCGCAGGCGTCATCACAAATCCGTGTGTGGTTACGCTACACTTTCGCGACATGGGAAAGCGGTTTCATGGCCAGCAGGCTCTGAGCGTCTCACTGAGCGATGCAAGCGGTGCCCGGATTAGGGTGATGCAAGCTGCCCATCCCTGCTGGTTTTTTAAGTCACAAGCTCAATAAGCCAAAGCCAAAGCCAAAGCCAAAGCCAAAGCCAAAGCCAAAGCCAAAGCCAAAGCCAAAGCCAAAGCCAAAGCCAAAGCCAAAGCCAAAGCCAAAGCCAAAGCCAAAGCCAAAGCCAAAGCCAAAG
>CANJQH010000115.1 GCA_947476335.1 Anaerolineae bacterium
CAAATCGCATGCGCGTTGTTGCGTCGTCTATGGCTTGCTCAGCTTGCACCAATTCCTCAATCTCTTCCCGCTTCAACTTGAATTGTCGTGGCTTGCCCATCCCCCTAGTATGCGTCAATTTCATTTCTGAAATCTATAAGAAGCCGGGTTCGTTTCCTTCGTTTCGAAGGCGGCGTGCTCTTGCGCATTCCCCGCACCCCCCTACACTCCCGCCCATGGCGACCCTCACGCAAAAAATCACCTCCGACGACCCGCGCGAAATCCGCGGATGGGCAATGTACGACTGGGCCAACAGCGCCTTCAGCACCACCGTCGGCACGGTGTTCCTCGGCCCATACCTCGCCGCCCTGGCCGAAGCGGCGGCCAAGACCAGTCCAGACGGTATGGCACATTTTCTCGGCCTGCCCGTCGCGCCGAATTCCTTCCTGCCCTACTGCATCGCATTCTCGGTCGTCATGCAGGCCGGCCTACTGCCGCTGCTTGGCGCCATCGCTGATTATTCGCATCGCCGCAAAATGATGATGCAGATCGCCGCAACCATCGGCGCCGTCGCCACAATGCTGCTCTTCTTCGTACAGGGTTCGCTCTGGCAGCTCGGCGGCCTGCTCTTCATCGTCGCCAATCTTTCCTTCGGCGCGTCGATGGTCTTCTACAACGCCTACCTGCCCGATATCGCTTCGCCTGCAAATCGTGACCGCGTCTCATCTTTCGGCTGGGCGCTGGGATACCTCGGCGGTGGCTTGCTCCTGGTCGTCAACCTCGGTATCTTTCTCGCCCACGACGCCATCGGCATCGACAGCGGCATGGCCGTGCGCATCAATCTCGCCTCGGCCGGCCTGTGGTGGCTCGTCTGGTCGTTCTGGACCTGGCGCACGCTCCGCACGCGCCACACCGCACGGCCGCTGCCCACCGGCGCGAATCTGATCAGCACCGCATTCAATCAGCTCTCCGAAACGATGGAGACGCCAGCACGCACGGTCGCAGCACTGCTGCTCTCGCCCCTCGCCGCATTCGTGCTGCTGCCCATCATCGCGTTCCTCGGCCTGCCGCTCGAACTCATGTTCGTCGCCGCGCTCGGCCCAATCGTCATGATCGGCATCTTTCTCAGGCGCAAAAGCCGCACACTGCCGCACACCGCGCGCTTTCTGCTCGCATATCTGATCTACAACGACGGCATCCAGACCGTCATCGGCGTCGCCGCTATCTTCGCCGCAGCAAAAATCAGCGCAGGTGGCATGGAAATGCCCACCTCACGCCTGACGATGCTGATCCTCATGATCCAGTTTGTCGCCTTCTTCGGCGCACTCTTTTTCGGCAGGCTGGCCGCACGCATCGGTGCCATGCGCGCGCTGATCATCAGCCTCTTCATCTGGTCCGCCACAGTCATCTACGCATATCTGGGCATGCGAAATCAGGCGCCGTCCAGCCTCGGCATCTCCGTCGCCGAACTCGAGTTCTGGATCCTCGGCGCCGTCATCGCACTCGTACTCGGCGGCTCGCAGGCGCTCAGCCGCAGCCTCTTCGCACAGATGGTCCCCAAAGACAAGGAAGCCGAATTCTTCGCCATATATGAAATCAGCGAACGTGGCACCTCATGGCTCGGACCGTTCCTCTTCGGCTTCGTCAACACCACCCTCGGCAACCTGCGACCAGCATTGCTCTCCGTCATCGTATTCTTCGTCGTCGGGCTGACGCTGCTGTTCGTGGCGCGGGGAAGAAGCAAATAGTGATAGTGGATTGTGCTAAGTTCCTGTCCATAAGTTTTGTCCGGCAGATTCGCCTCCCCCGCTTTGCGGGGGAGGCGAATCTGCCGCCAGAACTTTTGGCGACTCACTTAGCGATCACTATCCACTATCCACTTCTCCATCGATAATCCCCTCATGGACATCGCCATCATCGGAGCCGGAGCCACCGGCCTGTCCGCTGCGCTTGATCTGACCGCCGCCGGCCATCACGTCACAATCATCGAAACGCTCGATCAGCCGGGTGGCCTCGCCTGCGGTTTCATACAGCCGGGCTGGAATTGGTCGGTCGAAAAGTACTACCATCACTGGTTTGCCAGCGATGTCGATTTGTTGCGCCTGGCAGATGAAATGGGCGTACGCGCAAAGGTGGTTTTTACCCGACCGAAGACGGTGTCGTACTGGAATGGCAGCTTCTACCCGCTCGATTCACCTGCCGCCGCACTGCGCTTCCCCGGCCTGTCGCTGCCCGCAAAGGTGCCCTTCGGCCTCGCCACCTTGTACCTGCGTACGTTAAAAAATGGCCTTGCACTCGAAAAATTTACCGCGCACGACTGGGCTCGACGCTGGATGGGCAAGTCTGCTTTTGAGAAAATCTGGCAGCCGCTGCTGGAGGGCAAATTCGGTACGGAATATGGCCGCCAGGTGAATATGGCCTGGCTATGGGCGCGCATCGCCTCGCGCACACCAATGCTCGGCACATACGAAGGCGGCTTCCAGGAATTCTTCAACGCGCTCGCCAACCTGCTGAAAACACGCGGCGTCACTTTTCGCTACAAAACGCGCGCCGAACGCGTGCGCTGGCTGCCCGAAAAGCAAAAGTGGCGCGTCGAAATTTCTCAGCCTTTCACCATCACGCCGCCGCTGTCCGTCGATCGCGTGCTCATCACTACCTCGCCGCAGCTGCTCACACAGCTCGCGCCCGATCTGCCCGACAACTACCTCGGCTCGCTGCGCAATCTGAAATCGCTCGGCGCCGTCGTCACCACCCTCGCACTCGATCGCCCACTCAGCCCGCAGAAGTTTTACTGGCACAGCCTGCCGAAGAACGAAGGCTTCCCATTCCTCGCCCTGTGCGAACACACCAATTTCGTCCCGCGCCGACACTTCAACGGCCAGACAATCGTCTACTGCGGCGATTACCTCGATCCCGCCGGCGCCGACTTTGCACTCAGCAATGTCGAACTCGAAGCGCGCTATATCGCTTCGCTCAAACGCTTCAACCCAGACTTCGACCCCAGCTGGGTCAAGGGCGCGTGGACGCACCGCGACGCCTACGCACAGCCCGTGCCGTTCGTCAATCACTCCCGCAATATCCCCCCCACCCGCACCCCGGCCGCCGGCCTCTTCTATGCCGGCATGAGCCACGTCTACCCATGGGACCGCGGCACCAACTATGCCGTGCGACTCGGCCGCGAAGTGGCGGCGCAGATGGGAGAGAAGTAGAGGGTCAGAGTAGAAAGTCAGAGCAGGCGCGCGCATCATTCACACCACGATGGCGAATTTTTCTCCAGGGGCACACCCCCATGTCGCTGACGCACAAGCAGTGCCCCTGCCGGAAAAGCATTATGCGCTTCCGGCGTCTGCTGCCTCACTCTCGACTCTCTACTCTCTACTCTTTTCCGTCCTCCTCCTCGCCATCTTCGCGTTGTATGCGCCCGCGCTCGGCATCGCGCTGCTGCACGACGACGCCGCAAACGCGTTCTGGCTACAGTCGCAGTCGCTGCTGAAGCTCTTCGCGTTCGACGCCAACGCCGGCGGCGCCGCAGCGCGCCCAGTCGCCAACGCACTCTGGCTGCTCACCCGCGACCTCTTCGGCTGGTTCACTCCGCCCATCCTCCACGCGTGGAATATCTGGCTGCACGTGCTGAATACGGCGCTGGTGTATGCGCTGGCAAAGAGAGTAGAGAGTCAGAGTAAAAAGTGGGGAGCGTCTGTTTCCTCCCACTCTCCACTCTCTACTCTGACTCTCTACTCTCACTTCCCTCTCTTCTCCGCCGCCCTCTTCGCCTTCTTCCCCTTCAACTATCAGCCAGTGATTTGGGCTGGCTCGATTTATCACCCGGCGCTGCTCGCCTGCGGGCTGACGGCGCTCATCGCCTCGCTGCGCAGCCGCTGGAACATCGCCGCGCTCGGCATTGCCGGCGCGCTGCTCGCGCACGAGGGCGGCTTCGTCTTCCCGCTGATCATTGCCGCACTGCACATCGCATTCGCGCTGCGCACGCGCACGAAGCCGCCACTGCCGGCGCTGCTCATCGGCGCCGTCGGCCTCGCTTACCCGCTGCTCTTCCGCTTCGTGCTCGGCGCCGCACGCTTCGCCGGCGACGCACCCAATGCGCTGCGCAGCGCCGACTGGCTGCCCAACGCGCTCTACTTCATGCAGGGCTTCGTCAGCTTCGCCTCTGCACGTCTGCGGCCCATCATCGGCCTCACACCAGACTGGCCACAGTGGCTCGCCGGCGCGTTCGTCACCTGCGTCGCACTCGGCCTCGCCCTCGCCGCGCGCGCACGCCTGCTGCCCCTCGCACTCGCCGCGCTCGGCGCCTGGGCCGTGTTCGTGCTGCCCGCCATCATCAGCCTCGATCGCCAATACGTCGTCAACGGCCCGCGCCTGCACTACTCAGCTTCCGTCGCCATCGCGCTGTTCTGGAGCACAGCAGCAATGGGGCTGCTGCACGTAGAGAGTCAGAGTAGAAAGTCGAGCATGTGGAAAACGCTCTGCACGCTGACTCTTTACTCTCTACTCTTCGCCGCCTGTCTCGACAGCGCCATCGGCACGCGCGAAATTCTGAATGAATCGCTCACAGTCTCGCGCACGATGTTCACCGTCGACCGCGAGCTGCACACGCTGCCAGAAAATGCGCGCGTGCTCTATATCAACGCGCCCTGGTACTTCGGCCGCGGCTCGCCACGCTTCCTCACCGGCTCCGAGGGCATGCCCATCTATCAGCACGACGGAACCTTCCCCTCAACGTGGATCGGCGCACAGAGCAATACACTGCGCGAAACGAAATTCGTGCGCCACGAAATTTCGCTCACACACGGCGAACAATGGCTCTACGGCATCCCCGGCGAGCTCGTCGACGACGCCGCGCTCGCCGCACAACTGCTCGACAGCGATGCTGCCTATCGCTGGGATTACGACGAATCACACATTCGCATGCGCCGCCTCGCGCGCCTCTCCCATAACGCACCACCGCCAACCGCATTCGCCGCCCAGCTGCGCGCACCCGACAACGCGCCCGGCGACGTGACGCTCGTGCACGCTGACGCACACCGCTGCAGAAACGAAATCACCCTCGACATCGAATGGCATGTCACAACGCCACCTGCCGCCGGAACCGGCGTGCTCGTGCACGGCTTCGCCGCCGATGGCACCCAGGTCTTCAACGCCGATGCCGCCCCCCTCGGCGGCCTCGTCCCATTCAACACCCTGCCCGCCGGCTTGCGCCTGCTCGAATCCCGCATCATCCGCCTCGACCCCGCTCAGCCCCCACCGCAGCGCATCGAACTCGGCCTCTATCGCTCCAGCGATTTCGCCGCGTTTGGAAAGCAGGCATCGATCAGCGTGGATATGTGCAAGGGGGCAGAGAGTCAGAGTGGAGAGTCAGAGTAGAGAGTTGAGTGCGCACTCCCCTCTCTGACGGATACATCCGCCGCTAAGTTCCTGTCCATAAGTTTTGTCCGGCAGATTCGCCTCCCCCGCTTTGCGGGGGAGGCGAATCTGCCGCCAGAACTTTTGGCGACTCACTTAGTAGTGCGTCCAGGCAAAACTTGCGGGTCCCCACTCAACATCCTGATATCGG
>CANJQH010000116.1 GCA_947476335.1 Anaerolineae bacterium
ATCGCATGCGCGTTGTTGCGTCGTCTATGGCTTGCTCAGCTTGCACCAATTCCTCAATCTCTTCCCGCTTCAACTTGAATTGTCGTGGCTTGCCCATCCCCCTAGTATGCGTCAATTTCATTTCTGAAATCTATTAGAAGCCGGGTTTGGGTGAAGTTTATTTGAAAAGTTTTACCGCCAGCGTTTGACGATGTGCTCGTCCCAGCCGCCGTCGCCTTCGAGATACGGCACCAGCTCGAAGCCTTGATCGAGCCAGAAGCGGCGAATTGGCTGCACCTGTTCGACGGCGGTGAACTTCAGCTTTTTAACGATGTTGCCGCGCCAGCCGCGTTTCAACAGCCAGCGTTCGAATGCGCCGAAAATATCCGCTGCGCCGCCGCCGGCGATCAGTGCGTCTGCCATGCGAAAAACGGTGATTTCGCAGCCGCGCTGTGCCGCCGCGTCCGGCTTGAGGTGATGCATTGCCAGAATCGTGGCGCCTGCACCTTCAAAACCCACCACACGCCCCACGTCACGCCCGCCGATTTGTATGGCGATGTTCCACGGCGACACGTCCTGTAGCGCCGTCCCGAAATGGGATTCGTGATGCTGCACCGTCGCCGTTAGTTCTTCTTCGCCATACTCGTTTTTTTCGCTTTCTTTGCGCCCATATGTGCGCCCGTAAAAAACGTCACGCTTCATGTTGCGAATGGTAGCGCACGCGCGGGGGGGGTGTAATATTTACCGACATGGAACAGCGGGTCGATCGCATTGCCCTGATCAACCTCGAGGGAGATCTGGAGGTCATCGCACCGGACGGGACGTCGCGCAGGCGTTTGTCGGAAGGGGAGCGCGTCTTTCACTTTCCAGCCTGGTCGCCGGATGCGAGCCGGATCGCCGTTATCGGCGGCGACCGTCTGCAGGCTGGTGTGTTTATTTTTTCGGATGCGGCCGGCGTTCAAGGTATGCAAGGCTTTGAACCTGAGCATGCGGTGTACGAAAGTACGCGCAACGCACCGATCTATCTTTTCTGGTCGCCCAGCGGCGAATACGTCAGCTTTATTGTGACGCGGGCCGACGAGCACAGCATGGGGTTGCACGTGGTCTCTGCGTCGCCGCCGGCGCGCGATCTGAAGCCCACGGACTCTCCGACGGTGCTGGCGACCGGGCAGCCGTGTTTCTGGGACTGGACGCCGGATGGCCGCCGGATTTTGCTGCACGTCGGCGGATGGGATACCGGCCGTAGCGCGCAGCTGGCGATGATCGACCCGTTCGCCCCGGAAGGCGCCAGCCGCACGAGCGTGGCGCGTCCGGGCTTGTTTCAGTCGCCGGGTATTTCCGTCAGCGGAAGGTATCGCGCCTTCGGTCATCTGACGCGCAGGAATGAAATGCAGCTGGTGATTGATCCGATTGCGGATACGGTGAATGATGGGAACGACGTGAACGACGGGAACGACGTGAACGAGAGCAAGGAAAGCGAGCGCAGCACGCGCATCGCGCTGCACCATGAGGGTGTGACCGCGATGAGCTGGAGCCCGGCGCGCGACCAGCTTGCGTTTATCAGTCCGCTCGAGCAGATGCGCACATATTACGGCCCGTTGCGCGTGATGGATGTGCAGAGCGGTGATGTGCGGGTGTTGTCGGAAGATGTGGTGCTGGCGTTCTTCTGGTCGCCGGATGGCCGCAAGATTGCTTATTTCACGGTGGCGCAGGCGGCGGAAAGTATTTACGCATTGCTGCCCAATGCAGCGGAAGCGGCGCGTGCCGGTGGTTATGCCGTCTCTGAATCAAGTGCTGACATGGATGCCACGGACATTGACGACATCGACATCACACCGGAGGACCTCGAGGCGGTGCTGGCCGAATTCGAAGCGGATGCTGATGCGTTGCCAGACGATGGGGTGGATTCCGAAGCCGATGATGAAGACGCTGATACGCCGGAGCTGTGGCTGAATCTGTGGATCGTCGACGTTGATTCGGGCGAAGAGACGCTGCTCACGACTTTCGAGCCGGTTGATGTGTTCGTCAACCAATTTTTGCCATTCTTTGACCAGTACGCCAAGAGCCACCATATCTGGTCGCCGGACAGCGATGCGCTGGTGCTGCCGGTGCTGCGGCATCTGGCGGACGGCACGCGGTTGCCACAGATCTGTGTGGTTCCGTCGTCGCCGGAAGCGGGGCGTTTGCGCGTAGTTGTGGACGGGTTGATGGCGTTTTGGAGCCCTCGTTGAGATACACCGGTTGAGTCAGTCGGCTGACTGGCTTTGTTTTTGTGAATGATGTTTGTGAATGATGATGGATGCTGCTGACCCTGTTTTGTTTGGCCTGCGCGTTGCTATGGCGGCGGCGCTGCTGATTTTTGCGGGGCTGTGCATGCGGTGGATGCGAGAGTAGCGGAGCGTCCATACAAAAATAAGGGTAACTACTCAGGCCCAAATCAGTATTTCCCGCGAAACACACTATTCTCTCCTCCTTCGGGGGAGAGAATAGTGTGTTTCGCGTTTTTGTATTTACTTTTACTTTTATTTGTATTGACGGATTTTTAGCGCGTGAGCGTGACTTTGCGAATTGTGCGCGGCAGATCGGGGTCGAAGCCACGTGCGTGGGCGAGATGAAAGGCGAGCAGCTGGCCGGGCAGGATAGCGGCGATGGGGCTGAGCCATTCGGGCAGGCCGGCGGTGATCGGTACGGCGATTTCGCCGTCCTGCGGCGGATTGTGTTCGTCGCCGAGCACGATCAGGCGGGCGCCGTGGCGCAGCAGGCTGCGGCGCAGCTCGTCGGTTTCGTCGCGCAGGGTGGCGCCGGCGGCGATGAGCAGCACTGGGAAATCGGATTCGATCATGGCGATTGGCCCGTGGGCGAAATCGGCGGTGGAGTAAGGCTCCGCCAGCAGGTAGGAGAGCTCTTTGATTTTTAGGGCGAGCTCGAAGGCGGTGGCGTATTGGAAGCCGCGGCCGAGCACGACGCAGCGGGAGGCTCCACGCAGGGCAGTGGCGGCTGTTTGCGCCTGTTCCTCGGCGTCCAGCGTGCGCTGCAGCGCCTCGGGAAGCGTGTGCAGAGCGGCAAGGCGTTTGTCGTCGGTGGCGAGATGAGCCGAGAGCAGTGCCAGCGCGGTGAGTTGTGCGGTGTAGGTCTTGGTGGCGGCAATGCTGCGTTCGGCGCCGGCGTGCAATGGAATGACGAACTCAGCAGCCTGCGCGAGCGGTGATGATTCGTCGTTGGTGACGGCTACGGTGGGCGCGCCCTGACGGCGGGCTTCGATCAGCACCTGCACGATGTCGGGCGACTGACCGGATTGCGAGACGCCGATGGTGAGGGCCCCGTCCATGCGCGGTGTGGCGTTGAAGCGGCTGTAAATCGAAGGCGCGGCGAGCGCAGTGGTCAGGCGATTGTGTATGCCAAAGACGTACTGTGCGTAGCGCGCGGCGTTGTCGGAAGTGCCGCGTGCGGCGATGAGGACGTAGCGCGGATCGCGCGCGCGCAGGGCGGCGGCTATCGCTGCGATGCGCACCGATTCCAGTTGCAGAAGATTCTGCGCAATCTGCGGCTGCTCGAAAATTTCGCTGTGAAGCACGGAATTCATGATTGGCTCCGATGGTAACTACTCAGGCCAGCTGGTTTTTCAATGCGAAGCACGCTATTCCTTCCCCCGAAGGGGACCCCCTTCGGGGGAAGGAATAGCGTGCTTCGCGGGAAATACTGATTTGGGACTGAGTAGTTACCTCCGATGGCAAATTGGGTTAACGAACGGGCTCAGTAGACGAGTCAGTAGTGAAATCGATGATGGCGCCTGCGACCATTGTTCGCTGGACGGTGAGTGTGGCATCCAGTTGGACGAGGTCGGCATCCATGCCGACGGCGATGCGGCCCTTACGATTGTCGATGCCCAGATTGCGCGCTGGGTTGAGGCTGGTGGCTGGCCAGGCGAGTTCGAGCGGCAGGCTGGTGGCGGCGATGAGATTGCGCAGTGCGGCATCCAGGGTGAGCACGGAGCCGGCGAGCGTGCCATCGGGCAGTGTGGCGCGGCCGTTGTGCACGGTGATGGTGCGGTCGTCGACTTTGTATGCACCGTCAGGCATGCCGGCTGCGCGCATGGAGTCGGAGACGAGGATGAGGCGCTGCGGGCCGATGGCCTGCACAAGCAGCTGCATGGCGGCCGGATGCACGTGGATGCCGTCGGCGATGAGTTCGCAATCGACCTCAGGCGAAGTGAGCAGTGCCCCGACGGCGCCGGGCTCACGGTGATTGAACGGCGACATGGCGTTGAACGTGTGCGTGCTGTGGCGCAGGCCGCGTGTGATGGCATGGCGCGTCTGCTCGTAATTCGCGCCACTGTGGGCGAGTGAGACGGTGATGCCGCGGCGGACGCATTCGTCGAGCAGCGCTAGATTTTCGTCAAACTCTGGGGCAAGCGAGAGCAGGCGGACGACGCCGATGTCGAGGTATTCGGCAAACTCTGCGGGAGTGGCGCGGCGAATGACGCGCGGGTCTTGCGCACCGCAGAAGCGCGGGTTCAGGTATGGGCCTTCGAGATGCGCGCCGAGCAGATGTGCACCGTTCGGTGTATCTGCGGCGTCGGCGATGCGCTGCAGCGTTTTTAGGGTTTCCTCATGTAGGGCCGACCACGTGGTGGCGAGGAAGGACGTGACGCCATGGCGGGCATAGAACTGCGCCATGGTGGAGAGTGCGCGCAGGTCGCCATCCATGGTGTCGCAGTTGAGCCCACCGTGTACGTGCACGTCGATGAAGCCTGGCAATAGATGCGCCCCGTGTGCATCGATTTGGACTGCATCGGGCGCATCGGGGGCGGGACCGGCGCCAAAATCGCGAATGACGCCGCCTTCTGTGAGCAGCCAGCCGCGCTCTGCACGACCGGGTGCTATGTGCAGCTGCGCGTCGACAAAGAGGTGCGAACGGTTGGAGTGCTTCATAAAAACTGGTCTAGACCAGTATACTTCTTATACTGTGATCACTGTGACTGTGGGTGCATTCGCCAAAAGGGGCGATTGGGTCATCCGCCATCGCGTGCGGCCCATCGTTGGTAAATCCCTCGAAACGCGCTATCTCCCTCCCCCGAAGGGGGAGGGAGATCGCGCGTTTCGAGGATTCCAATCAGTGCCGATTGCCGGCGGTCGAAAGTTTGCCCCTTTTGGCGAATGCACCCGTGACTGTGATCACTGTGACTGTTGTCACGCAAAAAGTGCGGGTGACTAAATCCGAGTGGAGTCCGTGATTCGCGGGTTTCTCTCTACTTAGGTTTAGCCCATCGCCCTCAACTTAAGAACAGGGAACAAACGTCAAGGGTGAGTTTTGGCACAATGTCAGGGTGACACAGCCAAAAGATCAACCATCCAACAGTTCGAAAAGAAAACGAAGCAGCGTCAGGCACACGCGAGCGGTGCAGCATGATCGAAGCCAGCACCCGATCAGCGTACAGAACGAGAAAGCGA
>CANJQH010000117.1 GCA_947476335.1 Anaerolineae bacterium
GGGGAAGCCGATGATCCGATTGCCTATCTGGTCGCTAACTACAAGTTGTATGGACTTGTAAAACGTAAAAAATCGCCCAGGAAGATCAAAACGGATACACCACTTCTACCCTTGACAGACGATGATTTTTCTTAAGTTGAGGGCGATGGCCTTATCGGTAATCCGGCGGGCTCTTGGGTGGGGAGCCCCCAAGTCTACACACTCACGAACGGCAACTATGTGGTGGTTTCCCTCAGTGGTGGTTCGGTGACCTGGGCGAATGGCGCCACCGGCATCACCGGCGTGATCAACGCGTCGAACAGCGTGATGGCCTATCTGCCCCCCGCTGCTTTCGGTGGTTTCTTGCAGGACAATGTCACTCGACTCGCCAACGGCAATTTCGTCGTGCGGTCCGAAAGTGTTGGCGTCATCCCGGGTGCGTTCACATGGATGCGCGGCGACGGCCCGACCACCGGCACGCTGTCCGTGACGAACAGCCTCGTCATTTCCGAAACTTGGGGAAATACGGCGATCTTTCCGCTGAAAAACGGCGACTACGTGGTGTGCGATACCTACAATTTGCGCAGCGCGGCGATCTGGGGCAGCGGCACGAGCGGTGTGACCGGCACGGTCTCCGATAGAAACGCCCTGCTGGGCCCGTCGTCTGTGGATGGTTATTCGAATATCTGTAATGATGAGAGCTGGCCGGGACAATTCCTTTCCTTTGACGATGGCAGCTATGCCATGCTGGGCATAGTGTGGGTCGGAGGTTCCGACGGGCGGCACGAACGTGCCATGACGGTCGTTCAAGGCTCGAATCATTTCACCGGCGTCGTGACGATGACGAACAGCCTGTTGAGTGATGGAGCCAAATTTCAGCGCCTCATACCGCTCACCGGCACGGCCTTTCTGCTGCACGCCGTTTATCCTGATGGTCATCCACTCGCCGGCAGAAGCGTGTTCGCCCGTGTGGATGCGACGGCCGGACTCACCGGTGCGTTCACGACGACCGGTGGCTTGTACTTGGACAGCAGCGGATGGCCGCGCGTTATGCCTCTCGATGATGGGAATTTCGTGATTTACGACGGGGGCTGGAACGGCGGTCGGGGCATCGTGCATTGGCACGACGGCAGCGGGCCGATGGTCGGCGAGATTAACGCGTCGAACAGCCTGGTCGGCGAATGCGCGGACCAAGAGGTCGGCGATGCCATCACGCCGCTCCGCAATGGTCGCTACGTCATCGGCAGCCCCGGCTGGGAACCGTGCGGCTCGGCGGTGACCGACATCGGCGCGGCGACGTGGATGGAAAGCGGTCCGGCCACGGGCTCCGTCAGCGTCACGAACAGCATCGTCGGCAACTCCGCCGACGATAAGGTCGGCTACGCTTACTTCGACACCGATTACTGGGACGATCAATTCGGCGTGCTGCATAACAGCGGAGACTGGTCGATGCCCGTTGCGGAGTGGGATCGCGGCGCGGATACCGACGTCGGCGCATTGATGTCACTGCCGGGCGATCGGCGTGTGACCGGCACGGTCGCCGGGTTGTCCCACCTGGCGATCTACGGTCTGGCGGCGGACTCCGGTGGTTCCAGCGGGACTTTTAATGCGCTTGCCGAAGATCAGGGGCACACCGTCGTGAGCTGGTGGGGGACCGACCAGCGGATGTACCTATCGCGCGCGCTGTGGCCTGCGCTCGTCGCGAACACCGTCGGCGCCGGCAAGATCACCGGCGGCGGTCTCGACTGTGGTGTGAGCTGCACCGTGGATATTCACTACGGCACGCCGACAGTGCTGACGGCGACGGGGATCGGGGCGAACGACTTCGCGGGCTGGAGCGGGGCGTGCAGCGGACTACAACCCTGCACGCTGCCGATGACGATGACGACGCAGGTCACTGCGACGTTCGTAGCAGGAACGGCGTCGAGCGACGCCAGTCTGAACAGCCTGACGCTGAGCGACGGGACGCTGGTGCCGGCGTTCGCGTCGGCAACGACGAACTACACCGCGAGCGTGGCGAACGCCGTCTCGAGCGTGACGGTGTCGCCGACGCCGAGTGATGCCGGGGCGACGTACACGGTGACGAGCGCGTCCGGCGTGTGCGCAGCGGACACATGCGCGCTGTCCGTGGGTGCCAATACCATCACGGTGGTGGTCGGGGCGACTGATGGGGTGACGACGCGAGCGTATGTGCTGGTGATCACGCGCGCGGATGCGCCGCCAGCTGTACCGTACGTCTCGCCCAGCTACGGCCCTCCGACCACCTCGACCGTCTCCATCATCAGCCCAGCCGGCGGCCTCACCGGCGCCACAGATGTCTTCGTCAAAGGCATCAAGATGTTCCACGTCGTGCGCCGCGATACCAAGATCGATTTCACCATGAAAAAGACGGTGGCCGTGGCCGGCACGACGGTCGACGTGGTGCTCGTCAAGGCCGATGACACGGTGATGACTTTCACGCAGTCCTTTACCTTCGAAGAGCCGACCACCGTCACAGGAACCACCGCCTCCGGCGCCGTCCTCACCACCACCAGCGGCGTCACCGTCACCGTGCCGCCCCAGGCCGCCCTGCGGCCAGCCGCACCGCAGATCGCCGGCACGCTCGTGATCACCTACGCCCAGGTCGATACGCCTGCCGAGCCACCCGGCGATGTGCCGCTCTCCTTCTTCGAGGTCAGCATGGACGTGGACGGCAGCCTGGTGCCCACGCTGACCCATCCGGCCATCTTTGAGCTGCCCGTCGACGCGGCGATGGTGCCGCCCGGACAGCGACCGTGGCTGTATGAGTGGGTGGCGGTGGGAGGCACCTGGTCCCTCGTCGCCAATCAGACCTACGACCCCGCCACCGGTCTCGTCACCGCGCCGACGAACCGCCTCGGCATCTACGTGCTGGTGACGGCGGCGATGCGTTGGAATTACTTCCCGCAGGTGGGGAATATCTACGCGCCGTTGGATAGCATGAGGTAGTTCGTAGTTCCGAGTCTCGGAACTCGGAACTTGATTCAGACGATTTCCAACCACTGTTCGTGTGGTGCGGCGCCCACGTCGAATCCGAAGCGGCCGTCGCGCGTGAAGTGCGCGCGATAGTTGTCGATCCACGCGACGAAGCCGAGCGGTCCGCGCGGTGGGTGCGGCGCGCGAAACACTTCGCGGCCGTCGATGCGCCAGACTGCGCGATCGGCGCGCCAGTCGAGCTCGTATTCGTGCCACTGTGTGGCGTCGATGTCCAGCATCTGCTCGCGTGCGTGCGCGATGCGCTGCACGGTGCGCACGCCGAGCGCCACCAGTGTGCGCCGGCGCAACAGCCACACTGCTGCGCGTTCGATGGCGCCGGGCGCCGCGGCCGGAGTCGACGCACCGATTCCGCTGCGCTGCGCTGTGCCCGGCAGCCGCCACGCCGGCAGCAGCGGCAGTGCGTCGAACAGCGCGGCCTTGAATCCGTGGCCGGGCACGCCGCGCGCGAACTGCAGATCCGATTCGCGCGAGCCGTGAAAGAACCACAGGCTGCGCGGCGCCAGCCCGCCGCCCGGCGCGAGCGGATGGTTCCAGAAGCCGAAGCCGGCCGTGCCATGCAGCTCTTCGAAGCAGTGCGAAAATCGCGCGCGCAGGCGCAGCGTTTCCGGTGGCCTGCGCGCGAAGGCGAAGCGTGACGACCCACTACCGTAGTCGTCGATTTGTGCGTTTGCATACGCGGCGCCGTTCAGCGATGGCAGCCGCAGCCGCCACCCTTCGCCTGTTCGCTCGACGATGCCTCCGCCCGTTTCGTACGATATCGCATGCAGCATTACTCAGACTCTGACTCTCTACTCTGACTCTCTACTTTGATTTTTCTTCCGTTTCTTTTACTCCCCGAGTTATCCCACGAGCTTGCGCGCCGCCTTGATCTGTGCGCGCACGGACTTCGGCGCGGTGCCGCCGACGACGTCGCGCGATGCGACGGAGCGCGCGTAGTCGAAGACTTTGGCGATGTCGGCGCCGAAATGCTCGGACACCGAGCGCCAGTCCTCGAGGGTGAGCAGGTCGAGCCGCGTGCCCTTGCGTTCGGAGAGGGCGACGGCGTGGCCGGCCAGGTGATGTGCGTCGCGGAAGGGCACGCCTTTGCGCACGAGGTATTCAGCGACGTCGGTGGCGAGCATGGCGGGATCGAGCGCGGAGAGCATGCGGTGTGGGTTCACCTTTAGTGTGGCGACCGCGCCGGCTGCCACGTCGAGTGTCAGTTCAAGCGTATCGAGCGAATCGAAGAGCGCCTGTTTGTCCTCCTGCATGTCCTTGTTGTAGGTCATGGGCAGGCCCTTCATCACGGTGAGCACAGCGACGAGGTTGCCGATGAGCCGGCCGCTCTTGCCCTTTGTGAGCTCCATCGAGTCCGGGTTTTTCTTCTGCGGCATCAGCGATGAGCCGGTGCTGTAGGCGTCGGCGAGCGTGATGAAGCCGAATTCAGTCGTCGAGTAAATCACCATGTCCTCGGCGAGGCGCGAGAGGTGCACGCCGATCATGGCGCAGATGAAGAGCAGCTCGATGATGTAGTCGCGGTCTGAGACGGCGTCGAGCGAATTCTGTGTGATGCCATCGAAGCCGAGTTCGCGCGCGAGCGCGGCGCGATCGAGCTTGAATGGGTTGCCGGCGAGTGCGCCGGCGCCGAGTGGCGAAATATTGATGCGTGAAAGTGCGTCATCGAGGCGCTCGCGGTCGCGCTGCAGCTGCCACACGTAGGCCATGCACCAGTGCGCGAAGGTTGATGGCTGTGCACGCTGCAGATGCGTGTAGGCCGGCATGAGTGTTTCGGTGTGCGCCTCGGCCTGTGCGATGAGCGCCGTCTGCAGTGCTGCGAGCTGCGCGTGCAGGCGCGCCGATGCAGCGCGGCAGAACAGCCGGTTGTCGGTGGCGACCTGATCGTTGCGGCTGCGGCCGGTGTGTAGTTTGCCGCCGACGTCGCCGACGATCTCTTTTAATCGCCGTTCGACGGCGGTGTGAATGTCCTCGTCCCCTTCACGCAATTCGAATTTGCCGGCGGCGAATTCGTCGAAGACCTGCTCGAGTCCGTCGATCAGTTGCGCGCTTTCTTTCTGCGTGATGATGCCGCTGTGCGCCAGCGCCTGCGCGTACGCTTTGCTGCCTGCGATATCGACTTCCCAAAGCCGCACGTCGAAGCTGATCGAATCTTGAAACTGTCGCATACGGGCGTCTACTTCACCGCTGAACCGTCCGCCCCAGAGTTTGTTGGCCATGAAGGAGATTTTATATTTTAGATTTCAGATTTCGGATTGAAGACAGATCGTGTGCAGCCGCAGCAATTCTCAATCTGAAAAGAAAAGAGCTGGATCAAAGACAATATCCAAAGACTGGAGCATAAAGCGCCACAAATGCTGCCAGGAATCAAAGACATGGTAGCGAGTGA
>CANJQH010000118.1 GCA_947476335.1 Anaerolineae bacterium
GCCAAATACAAGGGACAGGCGCCCCATTGACACGAATCTGCCGGACAAAACTTATGGACAGGAACTTAGGCACAGCGGGCGGCGTGGGTGTCACTCAATTCGACCTTCGACGCACCAGAATGCTGCATCGAGCTCGCCGGCGAGCATCTGGAACCTTTTCTACCGTCGGTGCGTGAAGTGATTCAGCTGGGCAACGCCGGCGATTTTCCCATCGAGCAGATGTGGCAGGCTATTGCGGCGGAGATCGCGCGCCATGAGAAGCGCGTGGTTCTTGTCCTCGATGATTTGCACATCATTTGCACATTATTAAATCCAACGTGGTGCTGGATCTGATCCAATTGCAGATCGATCAGGCGCCGAAGAACCTGCGCCTGGTGCTGTTGTCGCGCAGCCGGCCGGGCTGCAGCTGCTCATGCAAGCGCTGCCGGTCACGCACAGCTTTTCGAAGATCAACCTTAAGGCCATTTCTGCGCAGCATGCACTCACAGGCGCACATCGGGGTGCGGCCTTCGCCATCGATCCAAATCCGGACGGATATACGTATTGTCGGCGCGAATGCTTTTCACGATCGCGCGAAAGCGCATGGGTTAGATCGACAAAGCTCGCACGATACTGCGCCGATCACGCCCTTCCGCCTGAGCCCGGCGAGCTGCACGTACTGCGTATGCTGGCCCGCGATACGGATTCCATCGCGATCGCCCAAGCGCTGGTCCTCAGCGAAACGACCGTGCGCACGCACATGAAAACCATCTGCGGCAAACTCGATGGACACAACCGCGCCGCAGCAATCACCAAAGCGCACGAGGCTGGCCTGCCGCTTCAAAAGGCGTAGTCATCTAACGGAGAGGATGAATCCAGCACCGCCGCTGCCTTCGCCGTCACCCAGTACGTCGCTGAGGGGAATTTCTTGTTGCTGTCGAGCAGGCCGGCCTCGACGAGCGCCTCGACGTCGGCGAAGTCAATCAGCTCCACAGAGCCGTCGGCGTGGTACAGGCGAAAAATTTTGCCACCATCAACGTCGCGGTGATCGCGCAGCCGTTCCCCTGCCGCCACGGCACGGAGGAGAAGAAGAATTTCAGATTTCAGATTTCAGATTTCAGATTTCAGATTTCAAAATCCTAAATCTGAAATTTGAAATCTGAAATCCGCTAGCCCAGCAAATGCACGTATTCCTGCAGCTGCCGCTGGTGAATCTTCGTGTACGACTCGCGGATGATTTGTTCAATTTCTTCGGGCGTGCTGCGCGACTCAAAAATTGCCAGCGCATCCTCAACCGATTGTCCGTATACCAGCTTCTTCTTGCCGTTTTTCATGTCGAACAAAAACATGAAATGGGGATTCGAAAAACTAGACATAGAAAATTTCGAGTTCCGAGTTCCGAGTATCTCGACACTCAGAACTCGGAAATTCTTCACGCCTTCGCCAGCGCCTCCCAGAAATCGGTGCGTCCTTGGCGAACGCTGGTCATGCCGCGCTCGACTTCTTCGTTGTACTTGCCAGCGAGAAGATCACGGTAAAACGCGTAATCGATGCCCTTGAGCTTTTCATCATCCGGATAGCGATGATAGTTTTCCTTGCTCATCAGGCTCTTGCCTTCAGCGATCAGTTGATGGCCGAGCGCCGAGCCGGGATACGGCGCATAGAACGAGATCGACGGCATGATGCGCTTGGTGTACTTCAGCATGCGCATCGTCTTGAACGCATCATCACGCGTCTCACCTGGGATGCCGAGCATGATGTTGCTCCAGAACACTGGCGCCTGCTGGCCCTTCGCTTCCATGTCATCACCGATGCGCGTCATCAAGTCGATGGCAAAATAATTATCCGCCTCAGTGCATTCCTTGTTCAGGATTTTTAACACCCGGTCGCTGCCGCTCTCGAAGCCGATCGACACCGTGCTCCAGTTGGTCTTACGAATAACCGCCTCGAACAGATCCGGCCACTGCCGCACCGTGTCCGCGCGCGCGGCCGCCCAATACGGCCACACTTTGTTGGCCATACGCGGATATTTGTCGACCCATTCCTCCAGCCACGTCGGGTTCTGGAAAAACATTGAGTCGTGAATCACCACCGAACCAAGCGGCCCGTACGTCTTGTCGAGATAGTTCAATTCCTCGATCACCATCTCCACCGGGCGGCGGCCCATATTCGGGATGTAGCTGTTTTCGTTGCAGAACACGCACTGCCACGGGCACACACGGCTGGTGAGCAGCGTCGCCACAGGCGGCGGGCCCCAGCCACTTTCAGGCTCGAGCGGCCAGTTGAATTTCCCTTCGAGTTTTTTGCTGGCCGGCTTCGGCCACATCGTGCGGTCGATCGTCGGCCACTCAGCCATGCTCTTCGCACCTACGCCGAGCACCACGCGGTCGAACGACTCCGGATTCGCCACCAGATTGACAATGACGTTCTCACCCGGCCCCTGGCAAATATGATCGAACTCGGGCACGGACAACATTTCGTCCAACGCCACCGTGGCATGCATACCACCGGTCAGCACGAGACCCTTCGGATTCACGCGCTTGAAAATCTTCGCCGAGCGATACGCAACCGGATAGGTGTAGCTGCGCACATTCATGATGAGCATGTCGTAACCCTTCATGCGGCGCTCCACTTCGTCCCAGCTCGTGCACTGGCGAGTGCTGAACATGTCCGTCTCGATCCCGTTGTTCTTCAGAATCGTGCGCAGCAGGCCCATGCCGTGATCCTGCCATTGCTCATGCGGACCAGCCGGATTCACCAGGTCGCCCAGATCACCCAAATCTAGCCACAGCCGGCGCCGGATTTTGCCGTTCGACGGCTCCTTAGGAAGGAGATTTTTCAACATCACAACACAACGTCACATAGAGATTACAAAAAGAGATTACAAAAAGAGATTACAAAAATGAAAAAGATAAACGGCAGACGGCGGACGACGTCCGCTATCTGCCGTTCATCATCAATTCAGTGGCAGCCGCAGCCGCTGCCGCAGCTCGCGCCTTCGTCGGTCGCGCCACTGTCCTTGGTCTTGAATGAGCTGCCACAGCCGCAGGCCGAAACAGCGTTTGGATTTTCAATCTTGAAGCCGCCGCCCATCAGGCTGTCGACGAAGTCGATGTTCGCACCCGACAGATACATCAGGCTCGTCGGGTCGACGAACAGGCGCACCCCGTTCTGATCGACGACCGTATCAAAGTCGCGCGGCTGCGCTTCGAACGCCATGCCATATTGCAGGCCCGAGCAACCACCACCAGCGACGAACACGCGCAGGCCGTGATTCGGGATATTGCGCGCCATCAGCAGATCGCGCAGTTTCGTCTCGGCCAGCGGCGTCAACAACACCGCAGCTTCAACCACTTCAAACGACTGCGTCACATCGGTCAGAATTTCTGTTGCCATGGTTCGAAAATCCTTTTCAGAATCAGTTTACGAGTTTGCGAGCGAAATTTTAGCATGAGGCAACGGGTGCGGGCTCCAAAAAGATGCATTCGTCGTTTGGGCCGATTTCAGCAAAGAAAAGTTTTTCATGCGGCGCACGCGGAGTTCGCGCGAAACAAATCGGCCTGCCCCAATGCCAGATGGAGCCGCACCTGCGACGCTCATTATTTTTTTCGCCGAAAAAGCGCCAACGGCACGACGTTGCCATAGTAGTCCGTCCAGATCCTCAGTCTGGGTGCTCGGCCACACATACGCCATGCCGAGAAAGTTCGCCCCAAAGGGCGGATGCGCCCTCCGGGCTGCGATGGTTACAATACCCTGCCATGACAGCGACGGCCCCTTCATTTTCGCTGCACGACGCGCTTCAACAGACGCGTGATGACCTGCTCCACAACCGTATGGAGGAGGCACTCGCTGCAACCGCGCGCCTGCTGACGGTATTTCCCGACGCCGTGCGCGTCTGGCGCGCACGCGCAGCAGCACTCGAATCAGCAGGACGACTCGATGACGCAACAGCAGCCTGGCAACGCGTGCTCGACGTAACGCCGAATTCCAGCGAAGCGCTCAGCCACTGCGCGCGGACCCTGCATGCCAGCGGCCATATGCTGGAAGCATCCGATGTCGCACGCCAAGCCCTTGACTACGAACCCAACAACGCAGAAATGCGCGATGCGCTCATCTCTGATGCACTGACCGAACCACACGCCATGCTCGGCCGCATCGCCTTCGCCCGCAGCCAGTTCGCCGCCGGGCTGACCAACCGCGCACTCGCACGCATGCGCGGCATCCTTGAGGCGCAGCCATCCCGCCCCGATGCGCTCATCGTGCTCACATCGCTGTTGTGGAACAGCAGCGTGCGGCACGTCGCCGCCGAACTCTGCCACACCATCCTGCAGTCGTACCCAAATTGCCTGGCCGCACATGCGCTGCTCGTCTCCTACGGCGCACGCAGCGGCGACGCTGCGCTCCAGCACACGCACAGCATCGCCATCACA
Organism: Anaerolineae bacterium; assembly: GCA_947476335.1. Taxonomy (GTDB): domain Bacteria; phylum Chloroflexota; class Anaerolineae; order J036; family Brachytrichaceae; genus CANJQH01. The sequence goes on from CANJQH010000118.1 coordinate 4,410, forward strand.
CAGTTTGACCCGGATCATCGCGAACTCGCCGATATCTTCGGAGACAACACCCCGCTGCCCATCTGCGATGTTGCACTGCCGGACGCCCCTCGGCCGACGATCGATGACGCTCCCCCAGCCACAGAACAGCGCCCAGCCTGGGTCGATGAACTTGTCGCTTCAACGGAAAACAATCCGGTCGTGGCCATTGATGACACGCTGACCGACGACCGACGACCGTCGACCGCCGATCGCAGTCTGCAGACCAACGACGAAGACGAAGACTCCGCCGCTGATGAATCCTCAGTCGAAGCAGCTGACGAGGCCGATAAAGTCGATGAAGTCGATGAAGTCGATGATGCCGATGAGGCTGACGACGAGGCCGACGAGGCCGATGAGCCGGCTGAAGTTGTGCCCGCGACAGAACCGCCGACCATCGCGCGCATCGACGAGCCGGTCACACTCGAAACACCGCGTGTCCCAACGAGCGACGTCGATGCAGTGACGCCGACGGAAACGCATTCGGACGAAGTCGACGAACTCATCGCCGCGACGAACGACAGCCCGGTCGTGGCTACAGAAGGAAAAATCGATTCGGCTGCGGCCGACGATTCGGCTGCGGCCGACGATTCGGCTGCGGCCGACGATTCGGCTGCGGCCGACGATTCGGCTGCGGCCGACGATTCGGCTGCGGCCGACGATTCGGCTGCGGCCGACGATGA
>CANJQH010000119.1 GCA_947476335.1 Anaerolineae bacterium
CGCGTCTTTGCGGCATAGGCGCGCGCTTTTTCTTCGAGTGCGTGGCCGCGAAAAAGCAGGCCGTACTCCTTCATGCCGCTGCCGCAGCCGGCGGCGTTGGTGACGAACGCGTCGACGTCGTCCGGGAAGACGCCCAGATTGTGGGCGGCGTGCGCGCGCGCGGCTGCGTCGTCGCCGGTGTGCATACCGAGCGAACCGCAGCAGCCCTGGCCGCGCGGCACGACGATCTCGACGCCGTTGCGGGCGAGGACCAGTGCGGTGGCGCGGTTGATCTGCGGGGCGAGCGCCTGCTGCACACAGCCGGTCAGCAGCGCCACACGCGCACGGCGCGGGCCCTGAGCCGGGATGAATTCCGGCAGCGGGTCGCCGGCCGGCGGCAGCGATTTCGGCAGGAGCGCCAGCATGGCGCGCAGCGGGCCTGGGAGCAGCCCTTCGGTCAGGCGGCCGATCCCGCCGAGCGCCGCAGCAGCGCGGAAGCGGCCGGGGTACGGCAGCGTCTCGCGCACCAGCGTGCGCGCCAGACGGTCGACGACGCCGCGTTCGCGGGTTTGTTCGGTGTGCGCGCGGTACGAGATCAGCAGCTCGCCGTACTGCACGCCCGACGGACAGGCGGTGACGCAGCCGAGACAGCCCAGGCAGCGGTCGACGTACTGCTGCGCGTCGGCGGCGTCGACTTTGCCTTCGAGCACGTTTTTCATCAGCACGATTCGGCCGCGCGGCGAATCCATTTCTTCGCCGAGCAGTTTGTACGTGGGGCACACCGGCAGGCAGAAGCCGCAGTGAACGCACGCGCTGATGGGGTCAGCCATGGCATGACCGCGGACGCCGATCTGGTCGATGGGGATGGTGTGTTGCACGTTGGTTACCTGAACTTTTGTTGTGGGTCGAGCGCAAGCCGGACGCGGCGGGCAAACGCGTTGTCCTGCTCTCCACCGAGTGCGCGGCCGGCGTCGGCGCCGCGAAAGATTTGGCCATGCATGCCGAGGGTGCGCAGCGCAGCATCGAGGGAATCGTCGGCGCCGGCCCACGCGACGTTGCCGCCGACGCTGTAGCGGCGCGCGCCGAGCAGCACCGCGTTCAGGGTGGGAATGCGCGCCGGGGTGAGCGGGATCTTTGCGACTGGGCCGGCGATCCACTCGAATTCGCGCACGCGGCGCCAGTGGGCGGCCTCGTCGTCGCCGCGCAGGATGTCGCTGTCCGAGCTGCGAACGGTGCTGCGCACGCGTTCCATGCGCGCGTCCATGCCGGCGTGCAGGCCGCCGACGCGCACCTCCAGCGCGTATGTGTCGCCGTCGACGGCCAGGTCGAGCGCGTGAATATCGAGCGGTGCGGCGGTGAGCGCATTCAGCGCGGCGAGTGCGGCGGGCAGGTCAGCGAAGCGCGCGACGAGCGTCTGGTACGTTTCGGGCTGCGGGAAGACTTTGAAGCACACGTCGGTGAGGATGCCGAGCGAGCCGCGGCTGCCGACGAACAGCTTCGGGTAGTCGAAGCCGGCGGCGTTCTTGACGACCTTGCCGCCGCCGGTGAGCAGCTCGCCGCGGCCGTCGATGAAGTGACAGCCGATCAGGAAATCGCGCACGCCGCCGTAGCGGAAGCGCTCCGGGCCGGAGGCGTTTGCGGCGATGGTGCCGCCGAGCGTGGCGCCGGCGTCGACGAGCAGCGGATCGAACGGCAGATACTGCCCGCTCGCGGCGAGCAGGTCGGCGACTTCGCGCACCGGCGTGCCGGCCCACGCCTGCACGATGAATTCATTCGGCTGGTAGTCGATGATGCCGCGCAGGCCGGACAGGTCGAGCGCGTCGGCGTCGGCGACGGACTTCGTGCTGGAGCCGTGCAGGCGCACGCGAGCAGCGTCGCGCACGGAGGACTGGAGGTCGGAGATGGTGGTGGGCATGGTGGGGAATCGGACGACGGACGACAGACGACGGCAGTTGCTCACCGTCGTCTGTCGTCCGTCGTCCATCGTCTGCGTCACATTCGCGAAATCACGCCCTGCTTCTCGAGCGGGTGCATGCCGATTTGTGTGAGGGCGGGTGCTTCGCCGACGGGGAAGACCTTGCCGCGGTTGGCGATCGTCTGCGGGTCGATGGTGGTGCGCAGATGCCACATCGAGGCCATATCGATTTCGCTGAACTGGCGCGGCATGTACTCGCGCTTTTCGACGCCGACGCCGTGTTCGCCGGTGATCGAGCCGCCGAGGCGGATGCACAGGTCGATGATGTCGCTGCTGATCTGCTCGGCACGTTCGAATTCGCCGGGCTTCGAGGAATCAAACAAAATCAGCGGGTGCAGATTGCCGTCGCCGGCGTGGAAGACGTTGGCGACGCGCAGGCCGTAGCGCGCGCTGATGCCTTCGATTTCCTTGAGCGCCTGGCCGAGCTTGCCGCGGGGGACGACGCCGTCCTGCACGATGTAGTCCGGGCTGAGGCGGCCGACGGCGCTGAACGAGCTCTTGCGGCCCTTCCAGATTTTCAACCGCTCTTCTTCGTTGCGCGCGATCTTGATTTCGTAGGCGTTCGAATCGCGGATGACTTTTTCGAGCTGTTCCCATTCGGCGTCGACCTGCGAGCGTTCGCCTTCGAGCTCGACGATCAGCAGCGCGGCGGCGTCGAGCGGGTAGCCGGGCTTGACGGCGACGTGCGCGGCCTGGATGGACAGGTTGTCCATGATCTCGAGCGCACCGGGCAGCAGGCCAGTGCTGATCACGCGCGACACCGCGTCGCCGGCGGCTTCGAGGCTGCGGTAGGCGGCGAGGATGGTCTTGTAAGTTTCCGGCCGCGGCAGCAGTCGCACGGTGATTTCCACCGCGATGCCGAACAGCCCTTCGCTGCCGACGAACAGGCCGACCCAGTCGGCGTCGACGCTTTCGACGCTGTCGGAGCCGAACTCGGCGAGTTCGCCGTTGGGCAGCACGACTTTCAGGCCGAGCACATGATTGCTGGTCATGCCGTATTTCAGGCAGTGCGCGCCGCCGGAGTTGAAGGCGACGTTGCCGCCGATCGTGCAGATCGGCTGACTGCTCGGGTCGGGCGCGTAGAGCAGGCCGGCGTGCTGGACGGCGCGCGTGATGTCGAGATTGATCACGCCCGGTTCGACCACGGCGATGCGCTGCTCGAGGTCGAGACGCACGATGCGATTTAATCGATTCAGCGCGATGACGATGCCTTCCTTGACGGGCAGTGCGCCGCCGGAGAGGCTGGTGCCGCTGCCGCGTGAGACGAAGGGCACAGCGAAGCGGTGGCAGGCCTTGACAGCGGCGACGACTTCGTCCTGTGTCTCGGGGATGACCACGGCGATCGGGCGCTGCTGGAAGGCGGACAGGGCGTCGAATTCGTACGGCGCGAGGGCCGCGGGGTGGAGGAGCAGGCGCGCCGGCGGAAACGTGGCGCGCAGCTCGTTGAGGAAATCGTCCCGTTCGGACATAGGGTCAAGAGTAGCCGAGGGACGGGGGGATGTCAAAGGGGATGTGGAGTTCAGGCAAAACTTGCGGGTCCTCGCTACACATCCCGATATCGACGCTGCGCCACAGCCAGGGCCGCGCCTTCAGCGCAAGCCCTGGCTGAAACGTAATGCGCCTTTTCAGGGCTGAAAGATCGCCAACGGCGCGACGCAGTCCTAGCCCAGACCCTTGCTCCAAGCTCTCCGACGGTCGAGCAGCCGTGGCTGTATGAGTGGATGGCGGACGGCGGATCGACGACGGCCGGCGGTCGGCGGTCGGCGGACAGTGGAGCGTCGTTCCCACGCAGACCTACGACCCGGTCGCGGGTCGGGTGACGGCGCGGGTGGTGCGCATGGGGCGCTACGCGCTGATCAGCGGAGACATGAAGCGGCTTCTTAGAAGCCGGGTTTCGTTTGTCAGCGAAATTAGGTAGATGCAAACACGCGCTAAAACTACCGTAACTACTCAGGCCAGCTTTTTTCCAACGCGAAACACACCATTCTCTCCCCCTACGGGGGAGAGAATGGTGTGTTTCGCGGGAAATACTGATTTGGGCCTGAGTAGTTACAAACTACCTCAAATGAGGTAGATACCGGCATGATGCGTTCATAAAGAAATACCTCAAATGAGGATATGCGTACGCCCGGTAGTCTGCTACGGTGTATCGCAACATGAATGTGAAACATCAGAGTGGACCGATTCAAGCGGAATGGAAGCCCAGGACGACGGGCCGCCGGCTGCTGGTGGCGCTGCTCGTGGTGGGTGTGACTGCGGCGGCAGCGCCGCAGTCGGGCAGTGCACAAGGGGTCGTAGCGCCGCCGCAGCATGCGCCGGCCGTGCGCGCCGGCGTCGAGGGGAACCGACCCGCAACCGCGGCAACCGCCGCGACCGCGGCAACCGCGGCAACCGCGGCAACCGCGGCAACTGCGGCGAGCCCGGCGGTGCAGCAGGCGTATCTGAAGGCGTCGAATGCCGGGGCAAGCGACCATTTTGGCCAATCAGTGGCCGTCGACGGCGACACGATGGTGGTGGGTGCGGATAACGAGGCCGCCTACGCCGGCGCGGCGTATGTGTATACGCGCAGCGTGGCCGGGACGTGGACGCAGGCGGCGTATCTGAAGGCGTCGAATGTTGATGCGAACGACTCTTTCGGCACTTCAGTGGCCCTCTCCGGCGACACGCTGGTGGTGGGTGCTGTTGGTGAGGACGGCAGCATCACGTCGACGCTGGGATCGCCGAACAACTTGGCATCAGAAGCTGGCGCGGCGTATGTGTATAC
>CANJQH010000120.1 GCA_947476335.1 Anaerolineae bacterium
AGCACGTCGTACGTCAGCATGTCGCCGAGCGGAATGAAGTTGGTGCTCTTGTCGGCTTCGATCGAACAGATCGGAATCATGGGAAAGGGCAGCGGCGGAAAGACCAGCAGGAAGCACTGCTGCACCGGCAGCACCTGCGCTTCGGCAAGCGTGAGCTGAAGCGGGCGGTTCACACCCGCAAGCGGAAGCAGATCGCGCGATGTAGTCTGCACCGTGCGCAGGATGTAATAGCGATTGAGCTTCGAATTGTCGTTGGATGTCGTCGGCGCATTGTCTTCGGGCTGCCACTCACCCACCATCGTGCCGCGCTTGAGGCCGTCGTGGATGTCACGCTGCGTCTGCTGCAGCTCGTAATTGAACACCGCCTCCTTCATATAGCGGTCGTTGATCTGCCAAAGCCACGTGGTCGCCAGCGGATCCCACGGCATGGGAATGATGTCCGCGTCGTATTGCTCGCCCTGCTTGACGCGCGAGTTGCGCTTGATGCTGTTCTTCAGGTCGAGCTTCACGGTGGCATTCGTCCCCTGCACGATGCCGGCGCTCGGGTCGACCAGCGTGAACATGTCGCCGGCGTTCAGGAACTGCAGGCGGTCGTCGGCATACATGTTGCCGATCAGCGAACGGCGCGAATACAGGAAATTCTGGATGAATGCTGCGGCCAAACCACTAATACCCTCACAAACGCGTTTGCCCGCTGCGGTCTCTGAAAACGGTATGCCGCCCTTGCTTTTTCTTTTCCTGTCCACCGCAAAGCAGATCGCAGCAATGACAGAATCGATGAGACCCAGGACGGCGGCGATGATCGGCCCGATTCCGGGAATCAGGAAAATGGCGTACATCAGCAGGGCCACGATGCTCTGCGCGACGGCGTTCGCCGTAATGGTAAATAACACAGCGCTGCTGAAGGGGCTCACAGCCAGCTGAAAAGCCGCCAGCCCCCAGATCAGCGCAACCTCTACTCCAAACCCTATATCAAGCTTGTTGGCTACATACTTCTCCATCAGCTTCAACTTCTCTAGTTTCTTCACCTTATTTATGAGCTTAAAGATTTTCTTTTCCAGCCCACCCGCCTTTGCCACCTTTCCCATCTCTTCGATCTTTTTCAGGCTTGCCACCTGCGACGTAAGGCCCGTCACGTGCAGCGCCAGCAGCGCATTTGACTTAGCATCGCCATCGAATCCCCCAGCGGCAAACATAGCGGCAGTGCAAGCCAGCGCTACAGCGAGAAACGGCTTGGTATTTTTTGAAACGATCGACCGCGTGCTTTTGCTCGCAATCAATTTGTAGAGCATCTTGTCCGTTGTCTTCGTCGATGAAATCAAACGAACCGTTCGTTTGATTTTTTTGAGCTTCGATTTTGCGTCCGACGGGGAGACGTTTGCACCATCCGTACCCGCCGCGCCCGCCAGCATGACGTACATCTGCGTGGCCTGCGGATTGATGTAATTCGTAATCAGCCGCGCTGCGTCGGTCAGATCGGCGGTCGCATCACTGAGCGCACTGTCCGACGACGCATCCGCATCCGCCACAAATTGTCCGCCCTCCTCCAGCAGAACACGGGTCATGCCACTAAGAATCGTAAGATACGTCGACTGCATCAGCAGCGCATCAACCTCCCGCTCATCTTCCGGCTCATTCTCGAAGCGCTTCAGAAAATCACTCATCAACTTGGAGGCATACTGATCGACCGGATACATCTGCCACTGCCCACCCACCCGCTGATACGGCGTCCAGTTGACATTGACGGACGTCTGATTCAGCTCCTCGGCCGGATCGAGATTCATCACAACCTTCGCGTCCGTCGACGCGGCGGCAGAATCCAGCGACATGATGCGCATGCGCGACTCGCGCGCAAACAGCAGCAGCGGCGCGCTGCTCAGCACAGTGCCTGTAGGCGAAAAATTTGCCTCGAGCAGGCTCTTCGTCTCCGTAATCGCAATGCGGATCTGCTCGTCGCTGTTCACGTACGAATACGTCGACACCTTGAACGCGTCCGCCGGCAGGTTCCAGCGCTGTGCATTCGTCGACGCACTGTTCGAGCCTTTGTCGAAGCGCGACTTGATCGTCGGCACCGTCACATCGCGTACGGTGTCGGTGTTGGCGTCGCGCGCCGTCAAAAACGTATCGCCCAGTCCGTTGGCCAGCGCAAGCAGGCGGTTGTTGTTCTCACGATCCGGATCGCTCGCCGGGTCCTCGAACGCGATCGCCACGTCCGTGCCGCGGTCCTCGCGCACCGTCAGGCCGGTCAGGGTCCAGGCGTCGTTGTACACCTGCACGATTGATGCACCGCCGCCGTCCTGCAGCAGCGTGAGCGCCCAGATCAGGCGCACTTCGTGATTGTTGCCCCACGCCGTCGGGTCGTCCGGCCGGTACGGCATCCGCGCGCCGAAGGCCACGCGGTCGTTCGTCCGTTCGTCGACGATCGGCACGATCGGCACATACGCCTCCATCGTCGTCGGATTCACGTCGCGCAGCGTTACGCCGTACGGCGTGAAGAAGCTCATGTCGACCATGGCATCGTTGCGAGCGCCGTTCGGGATGTCCAGCAGCGGCACGCACAGCGTCTGCGTCGTGTTGGGCGCCTTCGACAAAATCAGCACGTGCGCGCCATCCGCCAGCTCCGTCACGCGCAGGGTGGTGGAGAAGCTCGCACCGACGCCCAGCTGCGTCTGCAGCGTCTCCGATTTCAAACACGATCCCGCTGCCAGCACGGCGTTGTAGCTGCCGGCCGCAGTGAACGTGAACGAGATCAGTGACGACGCCCCAGTCGCGCCGGTTGGCACGATGCGCAGCGTGCCGGTAATGCCGTTGCCTTCGAACTGCTGACTGGCTGCCGGCGTGACGTACGGCAGCGGCAGCTTGTCGCCGCTCATCCGAATCGACAGCATCGGCGTCAGCCGCAGGTCGCCGTTGGCGTCCCGCGCGTCGTCGTTCGGCGCGTACGTGGCGAAGGTCGTGTTGATCAGCCCGTTGGTCGTGTCCGTCAGCGGCCGCTGAATCTGGCCGAGTTCGTCCCCATTCGGCCAGTCGAACACGTTCGATTCCTGCCACAGATGCGCCGGGTTGTCCGGCCGCAGCTGAAATTCGACGAAGGTGGGATAGCCCTTGCCCGTCGCCGGGTTGCGCTGCAGGTTGTTGAGGCTCAGCTGCAGCGGCGCCGTCGCGCTGAACGGCACCAGGCTGCTGATCACGCCGTTCGCCCCCATTACGCGCTGCGCAGCGCTGTCCACGGAATCGGGCACGCCGTCGTTGTCGTTGTCGTCGTCGAACGCGTCCGGCACACCGTCGCCGTCGGTGTCCGGGCACACGGCCGTCGCACTATCTGCGCGTGGCAGACACTCCGCCGCATCCGACTTGCCGTCGCCGTTGGTGTCCACAGACATTGGATCGAGGTACCACACCTTGCCGGCGTAGGTCCAGCCGGATACTTCAGCGCCATCCGGCAGGCCATCGCTGTCGCTGTCGTTGTTGGTCGGATCGGTGCCCAGGCGCGCTTCCTGCGTCCCCGTCAGCCCGTCGCCGTCGGCATCCGTGTTGTCGGCCACCGTCGCATCCGCTTCCGCACGCCCGGCGGTGTACGGCAGGATGTCTTCCGGCGCGACGGGATCACTACGCTGCCCGGCAGCCGGCGCCGCCGCCGGCTCCGCCAGCGGATCGAGGTTCGGCGCCCACGTGTTCGCCGTCAGGTTCGCCTTCAGCGCATCAGCCGCCACGCGCGATTTTTCAGCGCTCTTTTGCTGCTCCGTCCGCGTCCGCACCTGCTCGTTCGCCGCGTGCACCAGCTGCGTCTGCAGCAGCGGCCCGCCCGTCATCGTCGCAATCACCGTGCCGATCATCACCGTCCGCACCCGCCGCGACCGCCGCGCCGCATCCACCGCCGCCGCGAACGCGATGCCCAGCGCCATCGTCAGCGCCAGCGTCCCCGCCGCCGCGATCCCTTCCGGCGACCCCGCCTGCCGCCGCAGCTCCTGCAGTCGCCCGGGCAGCGTTGCCCCGAACGACGCCGTGACCGGTCCGCCCTGGTAGTTCTCGAACCGCGACGAAAATCGCACCACGCTCCGCTCGCCGTTCGCCTGCACCGGCATGCTCATCTCGGTGCTCATCCGCGCCGGGTAGCCCGCTTCATCCAGCCACACCTGCGCGCTGCCCACCGCCCCGCGCAGCGCCGCCGGCGTCTCCACGCTCATCCCCGGCGGCAGCTCGCCGCGCGCAGTCATCTGCCGCGCCAGCTGCTCGCGCATCTGCTCAGACAGCTTCGCCGAATCGATGTCAAACGCAAAGCCTTCGGCCGTGCGCGTCACGTTCACCGCCGCGTCGATATAAGAAAGCATGTCGCCGCCGGGCGCGAACGCGTTCGACGCGTCGTCCACCCGCTGCCACGCCCCGCCGCTCACGCGCCCCTCCGCCACGCCGTCGCGCACCCGCATCTCCAGCGCCTGCCCCGGCCCCGCCAACGCATCCTTCGCCAGCGTCATCCGCATCTCGCGCGCCTGCCGGTCCATCGCCCCGCTCACCCGCAGCGAATCCGTG
>CANJQH010000121.1 GCA_947476335.1 Anaerolineae bacterium
AGCACGTCGTACGTCAGCATGTCGCCGAGCGGAATGAAGTTGGTGCTCTTGTCGGCTTCGATCGAACAGATCGGAATCATGGGAAAGGGCAGCGGCGGAAAGACCAGCAGGAAGCACTGCTGCACCGGCAGCACCTGCGCTTCGGCAAGGCCGAGTTGTATTGGTCGATTCACACCGGCCTGCGCAAGCAGATCGCGCGACGTGGTCTGCACCGTGCGCAGGATGTAATAGCGACTCGTCTTGCCACCCGGCTCGAACGTCCACTCGCCGGACATCGAGCCGCGATCGAGGCCGTCATGGAAATCACTCTGTGCAGGCTGCAATGCGTACTGGAAAACCGATGACTTCAGATTCGTGTCGTTGTACTGCCACAAATACGGGATCGCCAGCGGATCGACGGGAAACGGAATGATCTGCTGATCCATTTCTTCACCGCTCTTGAACATGGTGTTTCGCTGAATGGTGTTCTTCAGATCGAGCTTCACCGTGGCATTCGCCCCCTGCACGATGCCGGCGCCGGGGTCGACCAGCGTGAACATGTCGCCGGCGTTCAGGAACTGCAGGCGGTCGTCGGCATACATGTTGCCGATCAGCGCACGACGCGAGTATAGGAAATTCTGAATGAGTGCGGCTACCAGCCCGCTGATGCCGGCGCAGACGCGTTTGCCCGCCGTGGTCTCTGAAAACGGTGTGCCGCCGTTGTTTTTTCGCCTCCTGTCCACCGCAAAGCAGATCGAGGCGACGAGTGCATCGATAAGACCCAGGACGGCAGCGATGATCGGCCCGATTACAGGAATGATGTAGATGGCGTACATCAGCAGGGCCACGATGCTCTGCGCGACGGCGCTCGCCACCACGGTGAACAACAACGCGCTGCTGAAGGGGCTGACAGCCAGCTGATACACAGCCATCCCCCATACGATCGCGAGCTGCACCACGAACATGATCTCGGGCATATTCTTTGCCACCGTCGCCGCATGATCCGCACCGATGATGGCTGAGAGCCGCGCACCGACCTTCGGCACATCCTTGCCGATCAAGATCATCTTCGTGAGGGTCGCCGCCTCCGACACGACGCCAGTCACATGCAGCACTGCCTGCACGCTCGACCCGGCGTCGCCATCGAATCCCCCGACGGCAGCCATGACGGCAACGCCGACCAGCGCTCCGAACAGAAAGTTCTTCGCATACTTCGGGTTGAAGACGATCTTCTGCGTGCCGCTGCTCATGATCATGCCGTAGATCAGCTTAAGCGTCGGCTTCGCCACATCGGCATAGGTCTTCACTTCCTTCAGAACAACTTTGAGCTTCGCCTTCGCCTCCGCTGTGGATACGGCCACAGCAGAAGTTCCGACCAGCAAGGTGTACATCTGCGCAGCCTGCGGATTGATGTAATTCGTAATCAGCCGCACAGGGTCGGTCAGGTCGGCGGTCGCCTCACTCAGCGCGCCGTCCGACGCCGCGTCCGCATCCGCCACGTACCGGCCGCCCTCCTCTCGCAGCACGCTGTTCATGCCGCTCAAAATCGAGAGATACGTCGTCTGCATCAGCAGCACGTTGATAGCCCGCTCGTCTTCCGGCTCGTTCTTGAAGCGCTCCTGAAAATCACTCGTCAATTTGGAGGCATACTGATCGACGGGATACATCTGCCACTGCCCACCCACCCGCTGATACGGCGCCCAGTTGACGTTCACGAACGTCTGCTGCGGCACTTCGACCGGATCCATGTTCATCGTGACCTGCGCGCCCGTCGACGCGGCGGCGGAATCCAGCGACATGTTGCGCATGCGCGACTCACGCGCGAACAGCAGCAGCGGCGCGCTGCTCAGCACATTGCCCGCGGCGTAAAAGTTCGCCTCCAGCAGGCTCTTCGTCTCCGTCATCGAAATGCGAATCTGCTCGTCGCTGTTCGCATACGAATACGTCGACACCTTGAACGCGTTCGCAGGCAGGTTCCAGCGCTGCGCATTCGTCGCCGCACTGTTCGAGTTTTTGTCGAAGCGCGACTTGATCGTCGGCACCGTCACGTCGCGCACGTTGTCGCCGTCGGCGTCGCGCGCCGTCAGGAACGTGCTGCCCAGCCCGTTGGCCAGCGCGTGCAGGCGGTTGTTGTTCTCACGATCCGCATCGGTCGCCGGGTCCTCGAACGCGATCGCCACGTCCGTGCCGCGGTCCTCGCGCACCGTCAGCCCGGCCAGGGTCCACGCGTCGTTGTACACCTGCACGATCGACGAGCCCCCGCCATCCTCGAGCAGCGTGAGCATCCAGATCAGGCGCACTTCATGGTTGTTGCCCCACGCCGTCGGGTCGTCCGGCCGGTACGGCATCCGCGCGCCGAAGGCCACGCGGTCGTTCGTCCGTTCATCGATGATCGGCACCACAGGCACATATGCCTCCATCGTCGTCGGATTCACATCACGCATCATCACGCCGTACGGCGTGAAGAAGCTCATGTCGACCATCGCATCGTTGCGCGCGCCGTTCGGGATGTCCAGCAGCGGCACGCACAGCGTCCGCGTCGCGTCGGTCGCCTTCGAAAAATTCAGCACGTGCGCGCCGTTCGCCAGCTCCGTCACGCGCCTGGTGGTGGAAAAGCTCGCGCCGCTGCTCACCGATTGCGTCTGCAGCGTCTCCGATTTCAGACATGTGCCCGCAGCCAGCACGACGTTGTAGCTGCCAGCCGCAGCGAACGTGAACGAGATCAGCGATGACGCCCCACCCGCGCCGGTCGGCGCGATGCGCAGCGTGCCGGTGATGCCGTTGCCTTCGAACTGCTGATTCGCCGCCGGCGTGACGTACGGCAGCGGCAGCTTGTCGCCGCTCATCCGAATCGACAGCATCGGCGTCAGCCGCAGGTCGCCGTTGGCGTTGCGCGCATCGCCGTTCGGCGCGTACGTGGCGAAGGTCGTGTTGGTCAGCCCGTTGGTCGTGTCCGTCAGCGGCCGCTGAATCTGGCCGAGTTCGTCCCCATTCGGCCAGTCGAACACGTTCGACTCCTGCGTCAGATGCGCCGCATTGTCCGGCCGCACCTGAAATTCCACGAAAGTCGGATACCCCTTGCCCGTCGCCGGGTTGCGCTGCAGGTTGTTGAGGCTCAGCTGCAGCGGTGCCGTCGCGCTGAACGGCACCAGGCTGCTGATCACGCCGTTCGCCCCCATCACGCGCTGCGCAGCGCTATCCACGGAATCGGGCACGCCGTCGTTGTCGTTGTCGTCGTCGAACGCGTCCGGCACACCGTCGCCGTCGGTGTCCGGGCACACGGCCGTCGCACTCTCCACGCGCGGCAGGCACTCCGCCGCATCCGATTTGCCGTCGCTGTTGGTGTCCTGGGACGCCGGATCCAGATACCATGTCTTGCCGGCGTAGGTGAATCCGCTCACTTCGGTGCGGTCAAGCAGGCCGTCGCCGTCGCTGTCGTTGCTCGACGGGTTAATGCCCAGCCGCGCCTCCTGCGTCCCCGTCAGCCCGTCGCCGTCGGCATCCGTGTTGTCGGCCACCGTCGCATCCGCTTCCGCACGCCCGGCGGTAAACGGCAGGATGTCTTCCGGTACACCCGGATCCGTACGCTGCCCGGCAGCCGGCGCCGCAACCGGCTCCGCCAGCGGATCGAGGTTCGGCGCCCACGTGTTCGCCGTCAGGTTCGCCTTCAGCGCATCAGCCGCCACGCGCGATTTTTCAGCGGCCTTTTGCTCCAACGTCCGCGTCCGCACCTGCTCGTTCGCCGCATGTACCAGCTGCGTCTGCATGAGCGGCCCGCCCATCACCGTCGCGATCACCGTGCCGATCATCGCCGTCCGCACCCGCCGCGAACGCCGCGCCGCATCCACCGCCGCCGCGAACGCGATGCCCAGCGCCGCCGTCAGCGCCAGCGTCCCCGCCGCCGCGATCCCTTCCGGCGACCCCGCCTGCCGCCGCAGCTCCTGCAGCCGCCCGGGCAGCGTCGCCCCGAACGACGCCGTGGCCGGCCCGCCCTTGTAATTGTCGAACCGCGACGAAAATCGCACCACGCTCCGCTCGCCGTTCGCCTGCACCGGCAGGCTCATCTCGGTGCTCATCCGCGCCGGGTAGCCCGCTTGGTCCAGCCACACCTGCGCGCTTCCCACCGCCCCGCGCAGCGCCGCCGGCGTCTCCACGCTCATGCCCGGCGGCAGCTCGCCGCGCGCCGTCATCTGCTGCGCCAGCTGCTCGCGCATCTGCTCGGACAGCTTCGCCGAATCGATGTCAAACGCAAACCCTTCGGCCGTGCGCGTCACGTTCACCGCCGCGTCTATATAGGAAAGCATGTCGCCGCCGGGCGCGAACGCGTTCGACGCGTTGTCCATGCGCTGCCACACCCCGCCGCTCACGCGCCCCTCCGCCACGCCGTCGCGCACCCGCATCTCCAGCGCCTGCCCCGGCCCCGCCAACGCATCCTTCGCCAGCGTCATCCGCATCTCGCGCGCCTGCCGGTCCATCGCCCCGCTCACCCGCAGCGAATCCGTG
>CANJQH010000122.1 GCA_947476335.1 Anaerolineae bacterium
AAGGGGCAAACTTTCGACCGCCGGCGATCGGCACTGATTGGAATCCTCGAAACGCGCTATCTCCCTCCCCCGAAGGGGGAGGGAGATAGCGCGTTTCGAGGGATTTACCAACGATGGGCCACGCGATGGCGGATGACCAAATCGCCCCTTTTGGCGAATGCACCCAGATGGTGAGCAGATGGCGGCCTGACATTTAGCGCAGCAGAGTCACGAGTAGACCGAGCAGCGCAGACGCGATGGCGGCGGCGAGCCATGCGCCATTTTTGCGCAGCAGAAGTGCACGTTTATTTGTGGCAACGGCATAGATTGGGATGGCGGTTGCGCCTGGCAGGGCGGACGTCTCGGATAGCAGCTGTTCACGGAATTCAGCGATATTGGTCGGACGGTCATCCGGGTGCATCGCCATGGCGTTCAAGACTGCTTGTTCGACGGTGGGGCTGATGCCTGGGTTAAGCGTAGTCGGGCGTTGCAGTATGTCTGGACGCAGGAAGCGCTGTTTTGCTTCGGCTGGCGCTGTGTTGGTGAGCAGATGATAAATCGTGGCGCCGAGCGCATAAAGATCGGTGCGTGCGTCCGTGTGCGAATCATCTTCGCCATACTGTTCGAGCGGCGTATAGGCGGCGGTGCCGCGGCCCTGCAGGATGGTGACGGTTTGTGTGCCATCGTCGGAAAGCAGCTTGACAAGGCCGAAGTCGACGAGCTTGATGACGCCGCTGGGGGCGAGTTTGATGTTGCTCGGTTTGATGTCGCGGTGGAGCACTGGCGTGGGCTGTGAGTGCATGTAGTTGAGCGCATCACAGAGTTGCCGTGCCCATCCGAGCACTTCGAATGCGGGCAGGAAGCGGCCGGTGCGGCGTGCATCGTCCATCAGCTCCTTCAGGTTGCGGCCCGCAACGTAATCCATCACAAGGTAGTCGCAGCCTTCTTCGGTGAAATGGTCGGAGACTTTGGGCAGATTCGGATGATCGAGGCGCGCAAGCACACTCGCTTCTCTGCTGAACTGGCGCTGTAGCTCCGCGATGGCGGCGGGCTCAAGTGTGGCATCGAAGCGGATCGCCTTGACGGCGCATCTGCGCCCTTCGAGGCGCAGATCCTCGGCCAGGTAGACGGACCCCATTCCACCGTGGCCGATCGGCTCATCGATGCGGTACCGGTTGCGTAGGATCGTGCCTGTTGAAAGCATCGCTTTGGATTGTACGAGGGCATCTGCCGGCTGGGGCGCATGGGCGCGGCGCCGTTTGGGGCGAATTTCACGAAACGGTGGCGGCGGTCACCTGGACCGGGACCGAGAGTCCGCAGCGTCGCGCTTTCGGCGCTTTTTCCGCGGAATATGAGCGCCGGAGGCGCAGTCCACCGCGGCAGGCCAGCAGCCAGCCCCGGAGGGGCGGCCGCTTCCCCAGCCCGAGGCGGAGCACCGCAGGTGCGCAAGCCACGGGTGACGGCGACGCAATGACGCGCTGTCCAATTTATTTCGCCCCCAACAGTGGATGCACCCAGTACAATCGCACCATGCAGGACTCACCCATGCTGATCATCGAAAGTGGGCAGCTGGCTGGTCAGCGCTGGCTCGTCGACTCAGACGTCGTCGTGATTGGGCGCGAGGTCGGCCTTGCAGATTTGCTGCTTCCCGAGCGGCAGGTGAGTCGGCGACACGCCAAGATTGAACGTACGCCGTCAGGGTTCATGCTTTCGGATTTGAACAGCAAGAACGGCACTTTTCTGAATGGGCGTGAAGTGAACGAACCGCAGCTGCTGCAGGACGGCGATGAGATTCAGATTGCGCTGAGTGTGAAGATCGCCTTCGTCGGAAGCGATGCAACTGCGCCGTTGAACGCGCGGCCGATCAGCAAGGCGATGCGTCCGGTCGTGCGCGGTATTCGGCTCGATAAGGAAGGCCGGCGCGTGTATCTCGCGGAGCAGGAGCTTGACCCTCCGTTGAGCGTGCAGCAGTACCGCCTGCTTGAACTGCTGATCGATGCTGGAAATTCCCTCGTCTCACGTCAAGATATCGTGGATAAGGTGTGGGAAGGGGAAAATGCGTTCGGGGTGAGTGAGCAGGCCATCGACGCGCTTGTGCGACGGCTGCGCGATCGACTGGCGGAGCACGACCCGGAACATGAATACATTGTTACTGTGCGTGGTCATGGCCTGCGCTTTGAAAATCGCTTCGGCTGATTTATGAAGAATTTCGATTTTTTTTGCGCAGGCTATTTGCACTGGTTGCAGTGACGGTAGGTCTTTGCTCGAATGCGGCAGTGCCTTTGTATCAGATGCTCATTCCGATGACGCCGCGCCGTTCGCCGTACGTGAATCTGTTCGGATTCAATATGCATCGAAATATGCATCGAAATATGCATCGAAAGCTGACGGGCATGATCGGCATGTGGGCGAAGAATATTAAATCGAACTGGGTGCGTCTGGCCGAATTCAGCTGGTGCGTACTATGGCGGCGCGCATATGGTGAAATGCTGAAGGTGGTGGCGCCGGTAATATACGCCGCGGATCTGCATGCAAAGGGGATGCTTGGCGGGCTGGCTGTCGAAGATCCGAATCCGCCGAAGTCGGAATTCGTCGTGGGCATTCTGGATGCGGGTGCCGCACCATTACCTGCAATACGCCATCTGCAGCGTTCGATGATCAATAGGCGAACTTTGTCGTGCGTGACGAACGAGCCTGTATATATCGTGCGCCGCAGGTGAGGCCGCAAGTCGCGTTAACTACTGAGTCCAAAATCAGTTTTCATGAGGGGCAATGTCGCATCTAATTCGTGACCGCAAAAATTTCCTGTCCGTGCTCGTGATTTGCTGTTTTGCACTGGTTTTTATCTTTTCAAATTGGGTGGGGGTCGTTGATGATGCGTACATTTTTTTTCGCTACGCACACAATATACGGCTTGGGCATGGCTATGTTTTTAACATCGGACAGCCGGTTGAAGGTGCGACGAGCGTATCCTGGACCCTTCTGCTTGCTGCGCTGGATGTGATTCATATTCCTCCGGAATCTTCCGTAAAAATACTCGGAACGCTCTGTGTGCTGGCGATTCTGGTTGTCATTGGGCTGCATTGCGGCAAGTCTGGAATATCTGGTTTTTCTGTACTGACTGTTCTGGCTTTGCTGGTCTTCAACAAAAACTTTCTTTTGTCGATCATGCTCGGGCTTGAAACCGGGCTCTATGCATTGCTATTGCTGATTTTCTGTGTCCTGATCCAACGCTATATGGAACAGGATGACGCTTCATCTTCGATTGCCCTGGGTGGGGTCGGCATATTGTTGTGTCTCACAAGACCGGAGGCAGCCGGTATTCTTGTATTGGTGGGCTGTGGAATGGTTTTATTCCGTTCGCCGCACCGGAAATTTTTACTGACCCCGATTGTGATTTGGATTGTGGGGCTGCTGCTTGTGACGATTTGGCGCTGGGCGACATTCGGCGACTTTATTCCGAACAGCGCTCGCGCCAAATCCGTTCTCGAATTCGCTCATCTGCGCTGGTCGATGATCGGACCTCGGCTGATGGCGGGCAGTCTCTATGTTTGGAAATGGGGATCAGAGTCTGGTGTGCTCGTGCTGCTCGGCGTGGTGGGCTTTGCTGGTCTTCGGCGCTGGCCATTCTGGATGTCCGCCGCATGCGCTGCGTTGTGCGTTGGTGTGAGTGTTGCGGTGCTCAACAGTGGTGACTGGATGCCTTATTCACGGCTTCTTACTCCATATTTGCCGCTGGTTGCCTTGCTTGCCGTTCAGGGTCTGCATCGCTTGAAGCTGCTGTTCGAGAAAATGCGGCCCCGTTATTTTGAATTCACTACGTTGCTGGTCGTCACGGCGATTTCAGCGAATATGTTTTGGTCGCTGCGCGGGAAAGCAGTATTTGTGCTGACTCCGTGGCCGAGCGGCGAATGCTATCGAAAAGTGGCGCAGTCGCTGCATCCGTATTTGTCCGGCGACACCGTCGTTGCTCCTGAAGCAGTGGGTCAGGTGGGATATGAGCTGGGCAATGTTCCTGTGCTCGACTTTTTTGGGTTGACGGATTCTTTCATCGCGCGCAATGGCGTGATTCCCATCGAGACGTATACGATGGGCAAGCATCACTATGAATACACAATGCAGCAAAAGCCGGCGTTGTTTATTTTTCACAGTGATCTGAATAATCATGTGCCTTTGTTGAATGCATGGGGATATTCGCAGCAGTATGAGACGCTCCGCGTTGTGGACAGGGCCGGAGCATCAAACCTGAGCGCTCTTGAGCACTTTGAGCACGTATCCGTTGTCGAGTGCGCAGGTGAAGCGCTTTTTGCGCAGTGAACGCGTGTTCGTTTTCTCCTGCCGCAGCAAACTCAGTGCCAGGCGTTTGATGGCGGCA
>CANJQH010000123.1 GCA_947476335.1 Anaerolineae bacterium
AGGGCCCCGCCGACGACGCATACGCCACCGAGGCGCCGGCGTCGTTCGTCGTCGCCGTCACCATGACGCTTGTCGTGCCGTTCGGCACTTCCGCCGTGTAATTGTTGGTGTTCGACACGAACGCCGGCGCCAGCGTGCCCGGGTTGATCGTCAGAGCAGACAGCGAGGCGTCCGGCGAAAGAACCGCCGCGTTCAGATACACGACATTGGGTTCTTTGAAGTTCCCGATCGCAAGGTCGAGGTCACCATCGCCATCGGCGTCGCCCCACGCCATGCTCAGCGTCGAATCAGCGCCGGTGCCGACGGTGATGCTGACCGGGAAATGGCCGGCGCCATCGTTCAGATAAACCGCGTTGGGCGCCTTCCAGTCGCTCATGGCCAAGTCGAGGTCGCCGTCGCCGTCGACGTCACCCCAGATCATGCTGTAGACGTTGCCAGTGCCGATGGTGACGCCTGCACCGAAGGTGCCGTCGCCATTATTCTGGAAGACCGTGCCACTGTAGGCAGTGCCCATGGCCAGATCGAGGTCGCCGTCGCCATTCATGTCGCCCCAAGCCATGCTCATCGCAACGGCCGTGCTGGCGCCGACGGGCACGGTGATCGGGAAATGGCCGGTCCCATCGTTCACGTAGACGGCGCTCTGGCCGTTAATGTTCGCCACGGCGAGGTCGATGGCGCCGTCGTTGTTGAAGTCGCCCCAGGCCATAGATCGGTCGGAGTCGTTGGATGTGCCGATGATGACGCCGTTTGGGTCGAAGGCGCCGTTGCCGTCGTTCAGATAAACGATGCTCGGGCCGGATTCATTGGCCACGGCGATGTCGAGGAAGCCGTCGCCGTTGGCATCACCCCAGGCCAGGCTCTTGGTGGTGAGGGTGATGGCGCCAAAGGGAGCGCCGAACGGCACGCCATTCTGATCAAAAGTGCCGTTGCCGTTGTTCAGGTAAACGTAATTCTGCTCGCCCCAGTTCCCCACGGCCAGGTCAAGGTCGCCATCATTGTCGAAGTCACCCCACGCCACGCTGTCGGTGGTGTCGCTGCCAGTACCGAAGGTGACGCTGATGGGGAAATGGCCGGACCCGTCGTTTATATAGACGCCGTCTTGGCCAACTTCGAGGCCGAGTGCCAGGTCGAGGTCGCCGTCGCCATCGAAATCGCCCCAGGCTTCATTAACGAAGTCGCTGCCGACGCCGAATTGCACTCCGTTCGGGTCGAAGCGGCCATGACCCATCGGCGCAGCCGTGTTGAACTGCCAGACCGTCGACGAGATTTGCTGCACGCCAGTGATGTTCTGCACTGCGGTCGTGGCGCTGTTCCAGACGAGTTCGCCGGGCAGGAAAGGCTTCGCCGGAATAATGGTAGCCACATTGCCGGCCACGCTATGCGTCACCGTCACCAAGCCATGGAACATGCTGTGCACAGCGATGGTGCGGCTGGTGACTGTGCTTGCATTGAGCGCAGCGCTGTAAGTCAGCGCAATACTGCTATTCAGCGGCGCTGCAGATGTGTTCGCCGCCGGGCGTACGGACAACAGCGTTGGGCCCGCAGCCGGCGCCTGCAGCGCGATCACCAGCGTGGCGCGCAGGCTGTCCGTGATCAGGCCGTTGCCGATTTCGCCGAACTTGCCCTGTCCCCAGCAATACACGTTGCCGGTGCTCGTGCGCGCGCAGTACTGGTCGCTGCTGTTGCCGAGTTCGACCACATCGGTCAGCGCTTTGCCCGTGCCGAGCGTCACCGTCACCGCGCGGGTGTAGGCATCCCGATTCCCCACGCCGACCTGGCCGAGGGCGTTGCTGCCCCAGCAGCGCACCGTGCCGTCCGTCAAACGCGCACACATATCAGCGTCCGCCCCGACGATTTGCTCCACGCCGCTCAGATCCGTCTGATCCTCGATGCGCTGGGCGCGCGTCGGGTAGGAGATGATGGCGGCTGGCGTTCCGTTGCCGGCAGAGCCGAAACCTCCCCAGCAATACTGCTCCCCGGCGGCCGTGCGGCCGCACACGTTATAGGACCCACCCGACAGCTCGACGATGCCGTCCAGCGGGGCGCCGCCCGCCGACGCCAGCACCGTCACCGGCACCGAGTAGTTCTCCGTGGCGCCGATGCCGAGGTTGTCCTTGAATCCCCAGCACTGAACATTTCCGCTCGCCAGCGCCGCGCACGCAGCATCGACGGTCAACGCCACCTGCACCGCGTTGGTAATGCCCGTCACCGTCACCGGGACATAGCTGGTCGTGGTGTAGCCGGCGCCGAGCGCTTCAATTGCCCAACCCCAGCAGCGCACGGTGCCGTTGCTCATCACAGCGCAGCTGAATTCGTAGTTGGTGTCGAAATCCTTAATCCCACCCATCTGCGGGCCGCCCAGGTACTCAGTAACAGTCACCAGCGTCGTCGAGTCCGTGTCCGTGCCGTCGCCGAACGCGCCTCTGTTTGCTCCGACGCAGCTCACCATTTCGTTTTCATGCAGGATGCAGATTCGGCTGTCACTGCCGGAAATGTCGACGGCATCCGAAACGCCGGTCAACGTCACCGGCACGGACACGATGCCGCTGGTGCTCGACAACTCGTTGGCATAATTTCTACCCCAGCACAGCACCTGCCCATCGGTCAGGATGGCGCATTGATTCTGGGTGTCGTAGTTGGTGCGGCTGAGCCCCTTGACGCTCGCCACGGTCACGATCGGCGCCTGCTGCGCGCGAACGGCAGCTTCCGGACGATTCTGTGCCGGCCGCGCAGCCTGCGTCGGAGCCGACGCCCTCTGCCCTGCCTGCGCTGCCTGCGTCGGAGCCGACGCCTGCCACAACGTAGTCAACACCATCCCCAGTGCCGCCGCGAGCCTGATTCCTTGCTGTCTTCGATGTATCTGCATCTGTTCTTCTCCTCTCGGCTCGTCACAAAACCATCTTGAAACGAGCGAGCCACGATCGCCGATCTTTCAACTTGTAGGCAATTACGCAGCTCAGGCCTGAGTAATTGCGACTCCAGCGATGCCAGCCTTCTGAAACCTGCCGCGGAATTGATTCCACGGCGATTGGCCGGATCTACACGACAAAGTAGCGCGAAACATGGTGGTACAGATGGTGGTACTTGTGGTGAATCTTTTCTGCAGGAAGGAAAAGAAGCGCAGATAGTGGATGTAGGCTGCAGGCTGGACATATGCACGAAGGGGGCAAATCGCGATGCGCCGTAAGAAATCGGCCGGTGTAATTGCTGAAAAAAGGAAACTACTCAGGTCCAAATCAGTATTTCCCGCGAAACACACTATTCTCTCCCCCTTCGGGGGAGAGAATAGTGTGTTTCGCGTTGGAAAAATAGCTGGCCTGAGTAGTTACGAAAAAAGTTAATCCGCCGCTTTTCTTGCGAAAAGCGGCGGATTGGAGTGGCAAGGAGTAAGTTTTAAGTCCGAAGCGGCGCTCCACTTCGGACTTCGAACTATTTCACATCCATCGCGTAATACGGCCCCACCTGCGGCACGTAGTGCTGATACAACAGCAACGTGCTGAGCGCGTAGATCTTCATGCGCGACAGATGCACCGTCACCCGCATCGTCGCCGGGTCATACGTCTGGCCCGGGACGAGTGCCCAGGTTCCGCCGACCGCCGCCGTCTGTGGTCGGCCGTCAGCGGTCCTCATCGCCCCCGCCGGCACGAACACGTACAGCCACGGCCGCTCGCCGTTCGGCACGATGCTCGGGTCCACC
>CANJQH010000124.1 GCA_947476335.1 Anaerolineae bacterium
ACGGACGGCGTGACCGAAGGCCTCGGCGCGGTCTTTTTGTACGACGGCAAGTCCGGCGCGCTGATCAGCAGGCTCACGGGATCGCGCGCAAATGACCAGGTCGGCTCCCCCTGGATCATCGCCAGTCCCAGCAACAGCACCTTCCTCGTCGTGAGCAACGTTTGGAACGAGTCGCGCGGCGCCGTCACCTGGGTGATCTTGGCACGTACCCGCTTCCCCTCTTCCCTCTCTTCCCCCTATCCTTAAATCACTCCGACTTCTTCCGCGCTCCGAATGGCCTCCACACGATTGTGCGCGCCGAGCTTCCGATACACATTCTTGGTGTGCGTGCGCACAGTCTCCACGGAGATATGCATTTCCTGTGCAATACGAGAAATCCCGTAGCCGCTGGAAAACAGCTTCAGCACGCGCACCTCGGTCGCGCTCAACATGTGCGGCAGGCCAGAGATCACCCTGGTCTGCATAGCACGCCCAACGCGCCGCGAGAATGGGGTGTCGCAGCGCGCCAGCAGTGGCCGAATTTGCGGGAAATCGATCACCATGCGCACCAGCGACGTCCGCTCGGCCGTCTCGAGAACGCCGCCGAGTTCGACCACCGCCTCGTCCGTTCGCCCCCAGTGCTGCAACAGCAACACCAGAAGCACGTGCACCTGAAGTTCCGTGAAATAGACTTCGTTCTTCCGCAGTTGCTGCAGAAAACTGCGCAGCATCGGCTCGGTCCGCGGGTCTGCTTCGCCGGAAAACACCTCTGCCGCCAGGATCGCGCGCACGATATTGGGCGCCTGCGACGCAGAGACATCCGCCAGCGACAGGGGCATCACTTCGACGGTGCTGCGACAGCGCTCCGGATGCCCCATGCGCAGGTCGCGCAGCATGCGCGCATAGGCGCAGTTCCCGGCCACGAATAGGCCCTTCGCCACGATCAGCCTCGTCCACTCCAGATCGTCTTGAATGGGGTCGACGTCGACCGATTCTCCGAGCACCAGCCGGCACAGCTGAATGCGCAGCTGTAACTGATACCGCAGCGCAAGGCGCAAATTTTCTCCGTCGACGATTTGCACCGCCGCGTGCTGAAGGCACTCCTGCGCCGGGCGCACCGCGCCTGAAAAATAGAGCGATTCACCGTGATACAGCATTCCCTCGATGGCAGCGTTGCTGCGCATCCAGCCGTGCGCCTCGGCATAGCGAATCAGCGTTTCGCCGGCTTCGATCGCCCCGGCCACGTCCGCTACACGACGTCGCGCCAGCACCTCGAACTTATACGCCTCGATGCAGCCCCGTGTAAAGCCGAGTTTTTCGAAGGTCTTCGCAGCAATGCGGAAGCTGCGAATGCGCTCATCCAGCGATCGCTGGACGCCGGAATTCAAATAGCCGCCCATTAAATGCGCATACGCATACGCAGATCCGTTCGGGTCCGGATCGAGGGCGAACGCCGCCTGCAGCGCCTCCTCGGCAGCATCCAACCTGCCCTCCACGAAACGGCAATTGGCCTCCAGCACGTGCAATTCGGCGTACATGACGCGCGACTCCGCCTCTGAGCGGTTCGACGGCATCGCCAGTGCACGGCCGGCGCGTTCCGTCAGCACACTCATTTCGCTGCTTTCCATATATCGCGCAGACCAGGCCATGTTCAGCGCCAGCCGCGGATGCGCCAGGAGCGCCTCGCTCGACAAATGCGCCGCCCAGCGTTTGATCGACGTCAGCTCCATCTGCTGCAGCGCCTGTCCAGACATGCGTTCGACAATCTCGGCCGCGCACGTCACATCGGCAGCGCTGACGTCCGTCTCGGCGTTGGGACGCAGCAGCGCCAGCGCCATGTCCACGTTGTGGTTCGTCGCCAGCCATTCCGCCGCCCGCCGCTGCTGCACCCCAATCTGCACCTTCGTGTACGTGCTGAACAGACGCCGCTGCAGATATTCCTGCAGCACCGGATGCACCCGATATGTGATCGACATCGAAGCGGACGTCCGGCTCCGAAAGCTCGTGATCAGGCTGTTCGACCGCGCCGCAGATTCCAGCACCTGCTCCACTTCGTCCGTCGACCAGCCCAGCAGCGCCGCACACAGATCCACCGACAGGAACGGCAGCAGCGACGACTGCACGAGCAATTGCTGCATGCGCTCCGGCATCCGGCGCAAAATCTCGCTCTCCAGGTATTCCCACAAATCCGCCATGGCCGAGATGGCTTCGAGGTCGACTTCAGAGAGGCTCAGCGTGGCCGGCAGCGCCTGCACAAGCAGCTGCAGCCCGGCCGGCCAGCCGCGCGTGCGCGCCTCGATGCTGTCCAGCGCCTCCTGTTTGATGTCGGCGACGGACCAGCGGGTCCGCGCAAATTGCACGAATTCGTCATGGTCGAACGCCAGATCATCGATGCCGAACTGCAACATCGCACTCGACAGCAGAATACGGCTGAACTGCAGCCGCGGCCGGCTGCGCGACAACAGCACCAGGCGCAGGTTCTCCGGCGCATGGTCGATCAGCGATTGAATCAGCACCAGCACCGCGTCCGATTCGATGACGTGCAGATCGTCGAGGACAAGCACCACCCGACGCTCGCAACGCGCGATCTCCACCAAAATGGCCGTCAACACCTGCTCGATAGGAAAATCGCCAGTGTTGCCCAGCTGAATCGCCTCACGCACCGCCGGCAGAAAAGGCTCCAAATGCGTGCCGACGAGCTCGACGAACCGCTCCGGCGTGTCGAAGGTCGGGTTGAGCGACACCCAGGCCGCCCGCGGCGCGTAATCTGCAGCCATCTCCTGCCGCAGCCACAGCATCGCCGTGGTGGATTTGCCGAATCCCGCCGGCGCCACCATAAGGATGACGCGCGCGCGATGCCATTCTTCCATTGCGCGCATCAGCCGCGCCCGCGGCACGCACGAAACAGTCGGAATCGAAGGAAATGCGCCCATAGAGTCTCACCGTCCCAAGGGCGACGCAGGGGCGACGACTGCGCCACTCACCTCGCGTCGCCACTATATAGTGGCAAAGAATACCCCATCTCGCGAAAAAAAATCCCCTATTTGGGGGAGTAGCTCGCAAATAAAGAATTAAAAATTATTTGCATGCATATCACGCTCCCCTCGCGCATGCCCCGGCTGCGCAGCCTGCTCGCCGCCGCCCTGGTCGCAGGCACACTGCTTCTCCCGGCCCGGACCTCCACCGCCGAACCCGCCTCGGTCGCTGCACCGCCCGACCCTGCACAGGTTGAACAAAATCGGAATCGTCCGGAACAGGACGCGCGCCCTGCGTATGCCGCAGCCGCAACACAGCAG
>CANJQH010000125.1 GCA_947476335.1 Anaerolineae bacterium
CGGGTGCAGTTGTGCATCCCAGACCGATGGTCTGGGCTAGGACTGCGTCGCGCCTTTGGCGCTTTTTCAGCCTTGAAAGGGCGTACTTCGATTCAGCCAGGGTTTGTGCTGAAGGCGCGGCCCTGGCAACGGCGTGGCGCCGATATCAGGATGTTGAGTGGGGACCCGCAAGTTTTGCCTGGACGCACTACTAAGTGGTCGGTCAGAATAACTTGACCCATGGGGCACGTCGGGGCCCCAAAACTGAGGAAGGAATAGCGTGTTTCGCGGGAACTACTGCTTTGGGCCTGAGTAGGTACCTTCATGGTCAATATGGTCAATTCGCCTGTTTTGTCGTAAATTCCTCTCCATGACACATACATCTGACATTTCCCGTCCGCCGAAAACGCTCGTGGATGCGCTCGCCGAGATCGGGAGTGCAACGGCCAGCGCGGAGTTGTGCCGTATGGGAATTCGTGATGCACATTTGCGGGGCGTGACGTCGCGCATTCCGGGCAAGGCGCTGGCTGGACCGGCACTGACGCTGCAGTTCATGCCAATTCGTGAAGATCAGTACAGCCAGACGGAATACGCCGATCCGGAGAAGCAGCTGCATCGGCATGTGTTGTACCACGCGCAGCCCGGCGACTTCGTAGTGGTCGATGCACGCGGTGATCTGGGGAGTGGCGTGTTTGGCGAGATGATGCTGACGTATTTTCATGGTCGCGGCGGTGCAGGTATCGTGATCGACGGCTGCATCCGAGACTTTCCGAAGGCAAAGGATCTGGGGCTGGGCATGTGGCTGAAGGGGACCACGCCGAATTTCCATACGCAGGTGGCGATTTTCCCGTATGCGGTGAACGTGCCGATTGCGTGCTGTGACCGGCTGGTGATGCCGGGCGACATCATCGTGGCCGATGACGATGGTGCGACCGTGGTGCCTGCGCAGATGGCACTGGAGCTGCTGAAGCGTGCAAGTGAGCACGCCGAGTGGGAGGAATTCTCACGCGAACGACTGGCACAGGGCGGCGACTTGCGCAAGTATTACCCGCTTACGGATGCTGCGCGTCCTGAGTATGAGGAGTGGAAGAAGAAGCACGGGAAGTAGAAAAATATAGAGGACGCGCCCTGGCATTCCGGAGCATCGGTCTGAGCTGGGGCTGCGTCGCTCCTTCGAAACCACTCTTTCGAAACCACTCTTTCGAAACCACTCTTTCGAAACTTTTTCTGCAGCCGAAGCTTTTTGTGCAGTGCAGATGCAGTGTTGGAGGGGGATATTTTTTCAGCCGGGGTTTGCGGCAACGATGTGGCCCTGGTTTTCTATTTCAGTTCCAGCCATGCGGCGGCTTTCGCAAGCAGACGTTGCATCTCTGAATTCAGCGGCATTGTGGCCAGTTCGTCGAAGGTGAACCAGCGAATATCGTGCGACTCCTCGCTTGTCAGAGCGAGATCAGGCAAGTTTGTGATGGCGAGGTAGCGCAGATCGAGGTGCAGGTGTTCGGGGATGTCGCCGCGCGTGGGATACGTGTGCACATTCACATCGAGCGGCGTCTGTGAGACGAGGGCCAGGTCGGGCAGGCCGGATTCCTCGATGGCTTCGCGCAGTGCAATTTCGGCTGGATCGGTTTCACCTTCTCCGTGGCCGCCGAACTGGAGCCAGATATGCAGTTTGCGGTGGTGCGTGAGCAGCACGCGGCGGCTGGGCGGATGCAGCACGAGAGCTGAACCGGTGATGTGGCCCTCTTCGCAACCCTTGTTCAGCGCGAAAGGCTGGCGCGTGCAGAAATCGCGGATGAAGGCGACGTCGCGAGTTTCGCCGTCGTCGGCACATGGATGTGCAGCGAGTGTGGCTGAGATGCGCGCGAGTGCGGGGCCGTGTGCGTGGCGATACAGGTCTTCGACCAGCGTGCGCAGCTTTTCGAGTTTTTCGTCGGTATCGGCGTCGAGCCAGAGTGGCAGGTGTGTATGACGAGGCATGAGATAGCGATAAGGTAACTACTCAGGCCCAAATCAGTATTTCCCGCGAAACACACTATTCTCTCCCCCTTCGGGGGAGAGAATAGTGTGTTTCGCGTTGGAAACATGGCTGGCCTGAGTAGTTACGCGACAAGCGTATTCGAAGTTCTGCGAATTTAGAAGCGCGTGACGAAGCCGTTATTTTTCGCCGGCGGGACGCGTGCGTCGAGCCAGTCGACGACAAGGCTCAGGTATTCGCTGCGGTCGAGATCATTGTGCAGCTCGTGCAAGCCGTCGGTGCGTGCAAGCAGCGTCTTGTCGGTGGAACCAGCATTGTTGACGAAATCCTCGCTGCCGCTGAGTGCGATCACCGGATCCGCAGTGCCGTGTGTGACGAGCAAGGGAAGTTTGAACTTCTTGGCGTTGGCGAGCAGGTTATCTGCTGCGGCGGAAACGTCGATGAACAGGCGCGCGGACATTCTGCTGTGGTTCAGCGGGTCTGACTCACCGAGTGCGGCCATGGCGGGATCGCGTGTGAGCATGCCGGCCAGGCTGGGCGTCTGTTGCGAGAAGGACGGGAAGATGCTGGCCATGATGCGCGCCAGCACGGTCTGCCATGCTGGCGCTTCGATGGCACGGCGCAACCATGGTGCGCTGGCGATGATGGCGTTCAGGCCGCTCGGTCGCTGCATTCCATAATGCAGAGCAATATTTCCGCCGAGGCTATGGCCAAAGAGGATGATCTTTGACGTGGAGGCACGTTGTTTTGTGCGCGTGATGACACGGCTCAGGTCGTCTTGAAAGTGGTCGTAGGACGGCGTGTGCCCGCGTGCACCCTCGGAGCGTCCATGGCCGCGCATGTCGTAAGCGAAGACGGAATACTCGGCTCGATTGAAGAATTCGGCGACATGCTCGTAACGCCCACTGTGTTCACCGAAGCCATGGGTTAGAACAACACTGGCCCGTGCATTCGGAACTACCCACTCCTTGGTGAATAGATCCAAGCGGTCTTTAGTCTTAATCATAGAAACAATACACCAACGTACAACTGCGTTTTTTGCAAATGGTTGAACAAATACAATTTTAACGCGGCAAAAACCAAGTCTGGTTTGACTCTGTTATCCCTTTAACCCATCATCCTCAACTTAAGAAAAATCATCGTCTGTCAAGGGTAGAAGTGGTGTATCCGTTTTGATCTTCCTGGGCGATTTTTTACGTTTTACAAGTCCATACAACTTGTAGTTAGCGACCAGATAGGCAATCGGATCATCGGCTTCCCC